>CANRKG010000008.1 GCA_947631155.1 uncultured Bacilli bacterium | reverse complement strand
GTTCGTTCATTTAGTATATTTTCATTTATTATTACATTATAAACTAACTCATTATATTCAGATTCTTTGAATTTATCTATTAATTGTAATTGTTCATCTAATGTTCGTTCATTTAGTATATTTTCATTTATTATTACATTATAAACTAACTCATTATATTCAGATTCTTTGAATTTATCCATTAATTGTAATTGTTCGTCTACATTTCGGTTTTCTAATATATCCTTATTTATTATCATATGATAAATTCCAGGTATATATTCGTTTTCTACTAGTTTATCTATTAATTTTAATTGTCCATCTAGATTTCGTTTTTCTAGTATATCTTTATTTGTTATAATATTATAGATTAAATTATTTAAACTTGTCAATTCTTCTAATTCATCTAATTCATCTATATAATTACATTCTTTTTGTTTATCCATTAACTTTAATTGTTCATCTATAGTTCGGTTTTCTAATACTATTTTAGATGTTGCTATTAAACATACTAATAAATTATAGTCGCATTCTTTTAGTTTATCCATTAATTTCAATTGCTCATCTAAACTATGCTCTTCAAGTATATCTGGATCACTTATTATTTGGTAAATTAGCTCATTATATTCATATTTTTTAAACCTATCTATTAATTGTAATTGCTCATTTACGTTTCGATTTTGTAATACATTTTTATCTGTTAAGATTGAAAAAACATTTTTGTTGTATTCACATTCTTTTAACTTTGCTACTAATAATTTAATATCTTCATCATCAACAGTATCCATGTTTTTGATTATTTCTATTGCTTGTTCTACATTGTCAATTTCATTTACTATTTCTTCTAACGTTTCTATTTTCATAAATTCACTTCCAATCTATTGGATAATATAATAACACATTGATGTAATATTATCAACGTGTTATTATTAATTATATTTAAATTATTTATTACTCATATTTATATATTTTTTAAAAACTTTTATATTTGGATAATTAGTATTATTAAGACTCTTATATAATGATTTATAATCGTAATCAACTGCTTGCTCTGATACTTTAACTGAATCATTTAAAGGTTCAACTATATAATACTTCGCTTGTTTTTCGATAGCTACACCTGTAGCATTTAATGAATAAAAATCTATATTATTTTGATGATGATGACGGTAAAAGTGATAATGACCAAAAATTATAATATCATAGTTATCAATTGTTTTACCAAAAAATAAGGGATCATTATTTGCTGATGCTAGGCGGTCATTAATCTCACCTTTAAAACGAAGATCTTTTTGGGTATTAGTATCAAAAAAATAATTAACATTAACACCAGCATATTCCCATACTCCTCTAAAATCGTAACGAACATCAACTGGAAAATGACACAAAGCAATTTTTTTATTATTAATATTTAATTCAATCGTATGTGGCATCTTTTTTAAATATTCTAATTGATAAGAGCTTAGTTCATTTTTAGTCCAAATGGCATTATCATATTTTTCCTGACTATGTTTTCTTAAATATTCAAAACTGTCAGCTCCTAAAACAACATATTCTTCAGCGTTACCTAATATAGTTGGAATTTTATTTTCAATTAATAAATCCAAACATTCTTTAGGATGATTTCCTAAACCTATTACATCCCCTAAAGAATAAATTTTATCTATATTTTTATTTTTTATGTCTTTTAATACTGCCTTTAATGCTTCTAAATTAGCATGAAGATCTGTAATTAAAGCAATTTTTTCCATAAGATTATCCCCCTTTATAAATTAATACTATCAATAACTTCATTTATAGTATTATTAAAATTATTAAAATCAACTGTAAACCATTTAACGTTCATTTGATGATTAAAAAAAGTGTATTGTCTTTTAGCAAAATGTCTAGTATTTTTTTTTATTTCTTCAATAACTTCTTCTAAAGATTTATTATTATAAAAATAATCATAAAATTCTTTATAACCAATAGCCTGATTTAAAATATTAGAATTATTATATTGACTCTTTAACTTAGTTACTTCTTCTAATAGTCCATTATTCATCATATTATCTACTCTTTTGTTTATTCTCTCATATAAAATATCTCTATCAGTAGTTAGACCAATAATTTTAACTGGATATAATAATTCATCTTTTTGATTAGTAATAACTTCATTATTTTCTAATTTATTTAAAGTTCTAACTAATCTTCTACGATTATTAATATGAATATCAAGATCTTTATTATATTTTTTTATTTTTTGATTTATTTCTTCACTAGTTAAATCATTATATTCATTGTAAGTAGTTCCATCTGTAAATTTATAATTATATAAAGCTGCTTTAATATATAAGCCTGTTCCCCCTACTATAATTATTCTTTTGTTTTTTTTTGATAGTTCGTCAATTTTTAATCTAACATCTTTTTGATAATCATAGACACTGTAAGTCTCTGTTATATTTCTAATATCAATCAAGTGGTGACAAACTTCATTTTGTTCTTTTTTAGTAGGTTTAGCACTACCAATATTTAAATCCTTGTAAATACTTACTGAATCTCCATTAATTATTTCGGCATCTAATTTTTTAGCTAATTCTATACTTAGTTTTGTTTTTCCAACACCAGTTGGTCCAACTATAACAATGATTTCTTTCACTATTATCACCCTTTCTTAATGTTCTTATTAGTTAGTATAAAAATCCCCTAATTAGGGGAATATTTTATCATAATAATTAATGTTAATCAATAGAACGTTTAAATAATTTTTCTAAATCATGTTTAGTATATGTAATTATAGTGGGTCTACCATGTGGGCATGTAAATGGATTCTCACATTTTCTTAATGTGTCTAGTAAATATACTTGGTCTTCATAATTAATATAATCATTAGCTTTAATACTCATTCGACAAGCTTGTGTAGCCGAAAGTCGCCATACAAATTTTTCTAAATCAAACTTTTCATTAGCAATAATAATATCGATAACTTTTCTAATATCTTCTTCTTCATATTCTTCTTTAATCCAATTAGGATGACTTCTTATTATAATAGTGTTTGTACCAAAGTCTTCTATATTAAAGCCAAAATTAGTTAAAATATCTATTTTTTGTTTTAATATTAGGTATTCGTTACTTGGTAATTCTATTTTAATTGGAACCAACAAGTCAATAATTACAGGTTTTTCTTTTGTTATTTCTTTTAGTACTAATTCATAATTAATACGTTCAGCAGCAGCATGTTGATCGATGATATACATACCATCTTCATTTTCGGCGATTATATATGTAGAAAAAACAATACCTTTGGGATTCATTCTTTTAATTCTAATATTTTCTTCATCTTTTTCTTGTGATAATTCATTATCACCTGGTTCATCTATTTCAAAATCAAATGATTCTTCTTTGTAAATTATTTTTTCTGGAGTTGATTCTTCTACAGTCATAGTAGGTCTTATTTGACTAGCTTCTTCGATACTATAATTATCTCGAACAGCAACATTTGGAATTAATAATAATGTTTCTAATTTATTTTTAATTTCATTCATGATAAGTTTTTCCAACTCATCGAATTTAGAAAATTTAATATCCATTTTCGTTGGATGAATATTAATATCAATAAGTATAGGATCAACATCAATATTTAAAACTATAACTGGAAATTTATCTTTTGGTATATAAGTATGATAACTATCAGTAATAACCTTATTTAATCTATTATTTTTGATAATTCTACCATTTACTAATGTTGTCATAGCGTTTCTGTTAGATCGAGCAACTTCAGGATAAGATATATATCCACTAATGTAATAGTCGTCATTTTCAGCATTAATTTCAATCATTTTTTTAGTAATATCTACTCCATAAATATTATAGATTACTTTTAATAAATCACCATCACCAGTTGTCGCTAGTAAAACTTTATCATTATTAGTTAACTTAAACTTAATATTGGGATAAGCTAAAGCCATTTTGTTTACATACTCTGTAATATTAGCTAACTCTGTATATAAATTTTTTAAATATTTTAGTCGGACTGGTGTATTATAGAATAAATCCTTGACAATTATAGTTGTACCTTCTCTTAAATCTGAATTTGTAACTTCTATAATATGTCCTCCATCAATTATTAATTTAGTTCCAGTTTCCTGATTTGAAGTAATCATTTCTATTTTTGAAACCGCTGCAATAGAAGGCAAAGCTTCACCTCTAAAACCTAATGATTCAATATTAAATAAGTCTTCTATATCGGTTAGTTTTGAAGTAGCATGTCTAGAAAAAGCTAATTTTGCATCTTCTTTATCCATTCCTTTGCCATTGTCAGTAACTTTAATTTCTTTAACTCCTGAATCAATTAATTCAATAGAAATAATGTCACTATCCGCATCAATACTATTTTCAACTAATTCCTTAACAACATTCATAGTTTTTTCTACCACTTCTCCTGCTGCTATTTTATTAGCTAAGTTTTCATTCATTATTTTTATAATAGCCATTTTACCACCCTAGTTCTAATAACCGTTTGAATTTGATATAGTTCCTACTGTAATTGTAGTATCAGCAGATTTAACACCAATCGAATCCGCTGCAAATCCTGCTGGAAAATGAAGTTTAACTTTTCCTGAACAGCTAAATTTATTATCTAACGATGTTGGTCTTATTCGGTAT
Organism: uncultured Bacilli bacterium; assembly: GCA_947631155.1. Lineage (GTDB taxonomy): Bacteria > Bacillota_I > Bacilli_A > RF39 > UBA660 > UMGS995. The sequence continues at coordinate 55,248 of CANRKG010000008.1, read as the reverse complement.
GGTATTTCTATTCCATTGTTATTAAGTGTTTTTATATCTCCATATTGAATTAATTCACCATTACATTTTTCTATTGATTTATCACCTATAAAAGCTTCCATTAAAATTGTATTATTTTTAGATATTTGATTATCAGACTTTTCATATATCTGTACATTGAAAAAACTAGTTCCTTGTGGAATTATATAACTACTATTTCTATTAGACTCAATAACAATTGGGTTATCACTACTGTCTTCATATTTTTTTGGCCATGTACTTGTTTGAGCCGTACCATTATATAAACCAGGGCAAGTTAAACTCACGATATATTGATATTTTTGATATTCTGAATCCGATGCTTCATTTACTTGCTTAATTGTTACAGAGCCACTACAATCTTTTTGCGAAGAGTGAGGATTCTTTAGAGAGTTTAAATATCCGCTGTTGATTAAAAATTCGGTGTCATATATATTACCTGCTACACAATTATTTTGAATCTGACAACTTTTAACTGCTTCATAAATACTTTGTTCCATTATCTGAAATGCATTTTTTCGAGATTTTGTTAAATACCTAGAAACTGATACTACTGCAACAGTTGATAATATTCCTAATAGTACAACCGCACCTAGCATTTCTATCAATGTAAATCCTTTATTATTCTTTTTCATAATTATCACCTACTCTTATTATACTATAAATCTTTCAAATATAAAAATAAGTTTTTAGCAACTTCTTTATTTACAACTGTTTCTAACTCCTCTAGTGTTGCTTCTTTCATCTTTTTTAAAGATCCAAATTTTTTTATTAATTCTTTTCTTTTTACTTCACCAATTCCTGGTACTAAATCTAACACACTAGTTAAAGCCCCTTTATTTTTAATATTACGATGATAAGTAATGGCATATCGATGAACTTCATCTTGAATTTTTGTTAAAAACAAGAATAAATTACTATTTTTATCAACGGGCAATATTTCAAAGTTTTGATTCATAATTTCATTAGTTTGATGTTTTTTATTTTTAATTAAACCAATTATTGGAATGTTTAAACCTAATGAACTAATTATTTCTTTACAAACCGCGATTTGTAATTGTCCTCCATCCATCACTATAAGATCTGGTTTTACTAAATTTTCCATTAATACTTTATAGTATCTTCGATATAAAACTTCTTTCATTGCACTTAAATCATCTTTTACTTCCGTTGAAATTTTATACTTTCGATATTCTTTTTTTTGAGGAATAAAATCTTGAAAAACAACCATGCCACCAACATAAAAGGTACCAAATAAATGAGAGTTATCAAAAGATTCAATTCTTGAAACTGATTCAACTTTTAAAAGTTGTTTTAATTCTTCTAGAGCTTCATATCTTGTATCATCATTTCTTTTTCTAGTCTCTTCTTCAGCATTTAACTTTTCAATAGCGTTTTCTTTTGCCAAATCTATTAATGACTTTAATTTTCCTCTTTTTGGACTTGTAACCTTAATTTGTAAATATTCTTCTAATAAACTAGCATCTATTTCTTCTGGTACTAATAACTCTTTAGGTAAGATAGGATTAGTATCATAAAATTTTATAATATATTCAATTAATTCATCTTCAAAGTCCAGATAAGATATTATTTCTTCATGTCTACCAATTAAAAGTCCATTTCTAACGAAAAATAACTGGATTGATAAATAATTATTATCATAATAATAATTAAATAAATCAAAATTATAATTATCATTTAAGTCTATTTTTTGTTTATTAAGGGTAATATTAATATCTTGAAGCATCTCTTTTAATTCTTGAGCTCGTTCAAAGTTTAACTTATCACTAGCTTTTTGCATTTCATTATAAATTTTTGATATAACTAAAGAAGAATTACCTTTTAAGAACGATACAATTTCTTGTTTCATTTTTTCAATTTGTTTTGGATCAACTTCTTTTTGACAATAACCTAAACATTCATTAATATGATAATATAAACAAACTTCTTTTTTTAATTTATCACATTTTCGTAATGGATATAAACGATTAAGCATGTCAACTGTTTTACGTGCCGCATGAACATTAGGATAAGGACCATATAAATAATTTTTATCTTTTTTTCTTTTGACATTACGAACAACTTTAAGTCTAGGATATTTTTCTTTAGTAAATTCAATAAAGGGATAGGTTTTATCATCTTTTAATAAAATATTATATTTTGGATTATATTTTTTTATCAAAGTTATTTCTAAAATTAATGATTCTAATTCTGAAGAAGTTACAATATATTCGAAATCGTCAATATCTTCAACTAACATACGAGTTTTACCTGTTTGGGTTTTAGTAAAGTATGAACGGAGTCTTCTTTGTAAATTTTTTGCTTTACCAACATAAATAATAACACCATCTTTATTCTTCATTTGATAGCTACCAGGTTTGGTTGGAACTAGGGCTAGTTTTTCTTTAAAGTTTTTCATAGATATCACCACTTTTATTATACCTTATTTTATAGCAAAGAAAAAGAAGTCTTTAAAACTCTTTAATTTCTTCTTGTTTTCATTTTTATTTTTGATGATCCTTTAAGAGCTGTATCAAAACAACATACTCCTACCTCTTTTTCTCGTTCTTTTTCATTTTGTTTGATCATTAATTCATTTTCTTTTTCAGTTAATTTTAGCATATTTTTATAATGTTTTTCTAAATCTTTAGAAGATTTTTTAGCTAAAGGCATTATACTATAACCTCCTTATTACATGTATTTTTGCATATTTTTCATCATCTGATTAATTTGTTTTTGATTAGGTTTCCTTCCCATTTGCATCATTAAACCTTTTATCATCTCTTCATTAATTGGTGGATTTTTTTTCATATATCTTTTCATCATAGTTCTTGCAACAATAAAACCAATGACCAAACCAACAATTAAACCAAAGAGAACTAATAATATATCGTGTAACATAAATGTTTCATCTCCTTAATCAATATTTTACTAAAATTTATGTAGTTAGACAAGAGTTTTTGCATTATCCAACCAAAAAAAGTCAGAATTATTAAAATTACAAACAAAGAGATCATGATTGAATTGACCAAGTATTTTAAAAAATGATGGATAATTAGTATCAGTCTCTATCTTTAGATATGTGTTTTTTACAATTAATCTACTTACTTCATTTCTATATAAATTATTGAAGTAATGAGTATCTCCACGTTTACTATAAGGTATTTCAGTATGTAATTTTAAAAATAATTTACAATCCAAATCTCTTTTATTAAATTTATTTATTAATTGATTAAATAGTGTTGTTCCATATATCAATTCATTATTTTGTAATTTGTAGATATTTCTTAATATCAAGAATAAATTAGAAGGATTTTCCTTATATAAACTTATAAATTCATCTTTTATTTTAAAAATAAAAAATACTTTCATTTTTTATCACCATTTGTAGTATATAAAAAATGATTGTATTTTTTTGTCGAATTATTGTCTATTTTAATAATAGTTCTACTTTTTCTTCTAATGTATTTATATCAAAGCCAAATTTTTTTTGAACATCACATCTTTTTCCAGAAGCTCCATATTGATCTAAAGTAATTAGGTATTTATCGTTAAAAACAATTTTATTCCAAGACATTGAACTAGCTGCCTCAATAACAATCTTTTTAATTCCAACCGGAAGAACTTTTTCTTTATATTCTGTATCTTGTTCAAGAAAACGTTCTATACAAGGTATACTTACAACTCTTAAATCAAGTCCTTTGATATTTAATCTATTTGCTACTTCTAAAGCTGAATGAACTTCTTCACCTGTTGCAATAATAATACCATCTAATTTTCTTAATGAATCTTTAACAATGTAACCGCCACGTTCAACTTCATTTGCCTTAGTTGAATCTAAAATAGCCAAATTTGTCTTAGAAAGACAAATAACTGAAGGACCAGCAGTTCTTTTAAGAACAGTTTTATAAACACCAATTACTTCATTAGCATCAGCCGGACGAAAAACTTCAACATTTGGCATGACTCTTAATTGGGTTAATTGTTCAATTGGTTGATGAGTTGGTCCATCTTCTCCAATATTAATTGAATCATGTGTAAAAATATAAATAATTGGCAATTTTAAAAGTGCTGCCATTCTAATAGCTGGTAGTAAATAAGGAGAAAAAGCTAAAAAGGTTGAACCATAAACTCTATATCCACATAGAGCTAATCCATTTAACATAGCTCCCATAGCATGTTCTCTAACTCCAAAATAAATATTACCGCCTAAACGATTTTTAAAATTGTAATCGCCTGCATCTTTGATATAATTTTGAGTTGCTCCAAACAAATCAGCACTTCCACCTAACATATAAGGATTATCAGTCATAATTGAATTTAAAACTTTACTAGAAGTATCACGTGGTGATTCTTTTTGATTACTTGGCTCTGTATATTCAAGATCTTTTATTGAAATACTTTTATCTGTTCCCATTAAAAAGTTTAGTTCTGCTTGAATATTATTATCCAACTTATCTAATTTTTGCTTAAAATCTTCTTCTAAATATTCACATCTTTCATTAATGAATGACTGAAAATCTTCAATCGTATCATTGGAAACATTAAAAGTAATATCACGTAGTTTTAATTTATTTTTAATATTAGTTATATCTTCTATATCTAATGGTCCGCCATGAGCTTGATTAGTTCCTTCTTTTACTGAAAATTTACCTATTGTTGTTTTTATTTCAATAATTGTAGGTTTATCAACACTTCTTTTAGCTTCATCAATAGCTTTGGATATAGCATTATAGTCTTCTCCATCATTAACTCGTAAATATTGAAAACCAATTGATTCAAATCTTTGTTTAATATTATCAATAAAATAGGAATTAATATTGCCATCTAATGAAGTGTCATTAGAGTCATATAAAATAATTAATTTATTTAATTTTAAACTTCCAGCTAAGGATAAAGCTTCATAGCTAACACCTTCCATTAAGTCGCCATCCCCACATAAAACGTATGTATTAAAATCAATAAAACCTTTTTCATATTGATTATATTTTTGACTTAATCTAGCTTCGGCCATAGCCATTCCAACTGCTGTAGCTATTCCTTGACCAAGTGGACCTGTAGTCATATCAACACCTGGAGTAACACCATATTCTGGGTGACCTGGTGTTTTAGAATCAATTTGTCGAAATTGTTTTAAATCTTCAATACTTAAATCAAAACCTGCCATAAATAATGTTGCATATAATAGCGCTGAACCATGTCCAGCAGACATTACAAAACGATCACGGTTATAAAAATTTGGATTATTAGGGTTAATTCTTAAATGATGTGCATACAAACTATATAAAATTGGCGCAGCCCCTAAAACAATCCCCGGATGTCCACTTTTTGCTTCGTTTATCATATCTATGCCTAAAGCTCTAATTTGGTTAATAATTTTACTTTCGTTAATTGGATTATCATTATTTTTTATTAATTGCATCTGATACCTCCTACTTGTATTATAACATAAAATCTTAATTAACAATACTAATAAAACGTTCTAGGGTTGTGTATTTGTAGATTGGATATCTTGGTATTTTAAATTTATTATCAATTCTAGTTGCTTTTCTATTTCCGCCAATAAATGCTAATTTAAAGCCAGATTGTTGAACAGCTTGAATAGCTTCATCATCATATGTATAAAAAGGGAAACAGAAAGCTGTATTATTACCTATAATATCAATTGATTTTTTTAAATCAGTCATTAATTCATCATGTCCGGCACAAATCATTTGAGCTTTACCACAAGGACCTGTATTATGCATATCATACGTGTGAGATTGAATATCTAAATTAGGAGAACGATAATTATTAATATCCCACCACCCTGTTATTAAAAATAAAGTAGCATGCATATTATATTCTTCTAATATTGGAATCAACTTGTTACCATTATGTTTGCCTGTTCCAAAAGCTCCATCATCGACAGTTAGTAAAACACTTTTAGGAGGAACATCAATTTCTCCATACATCCACGCTCTAAATTCTTCCATTGTAAGTGTTTTAAAATTATTATCTCTTAAATAATCTAACTGTTGTCTAAAACTAGAAATATCTAAACAAATATTTTCATTACAAGCTTCTGTATTTCCATCATAGAAGAAATGATAATTAATAACTGCAACTTTAGGTTGATCAGAAGTATTATTAGGAACAACTATAGGAATAGTTTCACCTAAGACCATTTTAACAAATGTATCAATTTTAGTATCTTTTTTAATATTATATCTGGATAAACTATTTAATTTACTATCTTTAGTTGTTTTGTGATTATCATCAACAAATTTCACTTCATTATTAGAGTTTATAATATTAATAATATTGTTATATTTTTCATTTAAAGTTTTAACTTCTGTAGTTTCATTTGGTGTTGTTAATAAAATTGCTTTTGGCATTAATCTAATATTACCATTTAACCAATTTTTATATTCATCAAAAGTTATTCCATAATAACCATTTTTATTTAGATAATCAATTTGTTCTTCGATACTAGACAATAAAATACAATCAGAAGTATTACATTGCGTTGCTAAGGTATTATAATTAATTATACTAATATAATTTGCTTCTTCCAACGTACTATTTTCATAATCTTTAACCGTTGAAATTTCATCTTTTTTGATTGAAAAGATATGATTTAAGTAATCAATATAATAATAGTCATTATCAATGAACTTAATCGGAGCTTCTAGTTTTTTATCTAAAGTAATTGCTAACTGGGCATTTTGATAAAGATTAACTTTATTTTTAGTAATGGCATTTTTATTAAGAGTTATATAATTTTTATATTTTAAATCAGAATCTAGTTCTTTAATTTTATTTACATCTTTATAATTTATATAATAAGAAGTATTTGCTAGTTGATAATAAGCAAAATCTTCTTTTTTAGATTTAATAACTTCTAAAGACATTCCTTTTTTAATAGTTCCAACTTTTTTTAAATTCTTATCATATATATTAGTCTTTTTATTTGTAATAATGTATTTGTTATATGCTTTCTTTATATCAGAAATTAATAATTGTCGTTCTTGTTCTTTTTTATAATCAATATACTTAAAAATAGCAAAGGTACTTCCCGCTATCACAATTAACGATGATATTATTGTTATGACAATGATTTGTTTTTTTTCTAACTTTTTTCTTTCTTCTCTTCTTTTTTTTATTTTCATACACTCACCTTACATTATACTAATTATATATGATAATAGCGAATTAGAAAAGTCTATTTTTCAAATTTCATTATTAATCTTCATAATAATATATTTTAGGAACTCTTTTACTTACATTGCACATAATTTCATATGGAATCGTATCTAAATAATTTGCGGTTTGTTCAATATGGTCTATATCTTTAAGTATAATTACTTCATCACCAACTTTTACAGTATCATCGATTTTAACAAATAACATATCCATACAAATATTACCAACTATTTTATATTGCTTATTATTAATATAAACATAACGACCTGTATTTTTTCTAATAATACCATCAGCATAACCAATACAAACAACCGCAATTTTTTCTGTTTCTGAAGCAACATAAGCTCCGTTATAACCTAAACTATCGCCACTATTTAAAGTGTTTATTTGAATAACTTTACTATATAAACTAAAAGTAGAAGCTAATTTTAAAAGTTTATCACTTGAAAAACCATACATCATAATCCCAAGTCGACATCCGTTAACAAAATCTAATTTATTATATAATACTAATGCCTCACTTGCAGCAATATGAAAAATAGGAATCTTTGCTTTTAAATCCTCGGTAATCATTTCATTATAATAATTAATTTGTTTAGATGTATCTTTTTTGTTACTAGCATTATATATATGGGTATATATGCCTTCAATAAATATATTATTTTGTTCTAAAAGATTTATTGTCTCATTAAATTCTTCTTTAGAGCTTATTCCTAACCTATTCATTCCACTATTAATTTTTATATGTACTTTTAAATCTTGACAATTTTCTGTTATTACTTCTTTAGCATAATCCATACTATTAATAGTAATTGTTATATTATTTTTTTGACATAAATTTAAATAAGTAGTAGGTATAATACCTAAACATAATATGGGTATATCTTTTATTTTTTTTCTAATTTCTAATGCTTCTTCTAATAAAGCTACAACTAGATAGTTACAACCACCTTCTATTATCGCTTCAACTGTTGCAAGACTTTGATGACCATAACAATCAGCTTTGACAACTCCGAAATAATAATCATAATTTCTATATTTACTTATGATTTTCGATACATTATTTCTTAAATTACTTAAATTAATTTTTGCATATGTTGATCTATATAAATTCATATAATTTTCAACTCCTAACTTTATGTTTTATATTATATATTTATTCAAAAAATATATAAAATTTAAAAATAAGTGGTAAAAATAAACCTATTGTGTTATAATAAGCACTACTAAAGGAGGTTTTAAAAATGGAAACTTTAACACGTGAACAAAATTTAGCTGCAGCAAAAGTCTTTTTAAATATATTTGATTTAACTTTAGAAGATACTGATAAAATTAATGAGGTTACAAGTTTAGAAATATACAATCCTAATCCAGTTGGTACTTTAAATTTTACTGATAATAAAATTACAATTTCTGTAGACTCTTTAGACGGTAAATTAGAAGCAAATTATGATTTTGCTAATATATTTACAATTTCTACAGGAGAAAATGGATTATCTAGTAAAGAATGGTCTAACAATATTAAATTTTCTTATGATATAAATAATGGAGTTAAATTAACTGGTGATTTTCTAATAGGAGCTTGTATTGATGATGAATTTGGACTTACTTGTCTATGCCAACCTTTATTATCTTGTGAAATAGCAGATAAAGAAAAAGTAAATATATCAATGTTTAGAAATCAAAAATTTTTTGACCTTCAAAGTATAAAAGAAAATTATCAAGAAGAAATATCAGTCGATAAAGATACAAATTTAATTATTCATAATATTTCCCAAGATACTAATCAGTCTAAAACAAATGTTGTTGCTTATTCTAGATATTATAAACATAAGGAAGAAGATGAAAATAAGCAATATCTTGGAGTACGTTCTATTAAGTATAAAGATGGTAAAGCTATTAGATATAATCAACAAAGTATTCCGGCAATCAGTGATTCTCAATATGATAATTTTATCCAGCAATGTAAGATGTTACATGAACTAGATCCAAGTATTTCTAATAAAATAAAGAATTTACAAAGAAATTTAATTATACATGGTGTACCTGTTTTAGATAATATATTTAATGTTTGTTATGACGGATATTCTAATTTAGATTTACAGACTATCTTTAATACAGAAATTTCTCACTTTACTTATCAAGATTATGCAGAAAACTTAAAAGATTCATATTTTGGAATTAGCAATGATAAGAATTATTTTTCTATTTCCAAAAATCATAAACAATTAATAAAAAAATAAAAAGGCATTAGTTTATAATGTTTTTTTATTTATTGTAATTTTAAGAAAAACTTAATTTATTTTTTGAAAATTACTAGCATCTACTCCACATATTGGGCACACAAAATCCTCAGGTATAGGTCCTTTATGAACATAACCACAAATACTACAAACCCATTGTTCTTCATTAGATTCTTTTTTATCTTCAATATATGTAGGAGCTTTCTTTGGTGCCTTTCCTTTTATAACTTCGTGATAATATTTATATGTCATAGGATTAATATTATTTAATTTTTTTAAATCGATAACACGTCCCATAAATACATCATGACTTTCAGCATCGATAACATCGATTAATTCACAAATAATATAAGCACACATATTTTCAGTTAATACTGGTAATCCTGATATTTCCTGATATACTGCATTTTGAAATTTATCAACATTTTCAGAAGTTTGAAATCCAAATTGAGAAATTATATTAGGATTACACTTTTCCGATAAAATAGATATAGCAAATTTTTTAGATTTTTTAATAACTTGATTAGTATAATTATCCTTATTAAGACAAATAGAAATGATTGGATTTTCACTAGTTACTTGAGTTAATGTATTAATTACACATCCAACATTTTTAGAAGCCTTAGAACTTACTATATACATACCATAACTTATATCTTGTAGTACTGTTTTATCCATAATCTTCCTCCTTTATTAAATTTTAACTTATAGTATTATTTTTTACTTTCATCATAAAAATTTTTTAGATGTTGGAAATATAAATTATATGATAAAAATGAACATATAGCTGTCACATATAAAAATGTACTACTAAAATTACTATTAAGTAAACTATATTGTCCACCAGTTATACCGTCAAGTATAATATTAAATAAATCAAATATTGCACCAAAAATAAACAAACCAATACAAATTTCAAATAATATAGTTAATCTATAACCAATGACTGTTTCTTTAAAATTCTGTTTTAATTCTTTATATTGTTTGGGCTTTAAACTGTAAATATTCAACTATATTTCACCTCCACTTTCTATTTTATTTAATTATATATAATTATTATTTAATTTGCAAATGCTAGATGTGTTTGTTTTTGAATATAAGAATTCTTAAGGCATTTAATATAGCAATTATGGATACACCAACATCTGCAAAAACTGCTTCCCACATGGTTGATATTCCTAAAGCACTTAATACTAAAATTAATATTTTTATAGCAATAGCAAATAAAATATTTTCTTTAGCAATTTTTAATGTTTTTTTAGAAATAATTATAGTCTCTACTATTTTTGTTAATTCATCTGTCATTAAAACTATATCTGATGCTTCAATAGCAGCATCACTACCAATTGCTCCCATTGAAATACCAATATCTGCCATTGTTAAAACTAAAGCATCATTTATTCCATCACCTACAAAAATTAAATTTCCTGTTGTGTTTTTTTGATCTAATAATTGTTGCATTTTAGTTACCTTTTCATCTGGTAATAGTTCATAGAAATATTTAGAAATATTTAATTTTTTAGCTACATCTTCTGTAATACTTTTTCTATCTCCTGTTAACATATAAATATTCTTTATTCCTACTTTTTTTAAATTTGTAATTGTTGCATATGACTCAGTTCTTATTTTATCAGCAATTAATATTGAACCACAAAATTCATTGTCAATAGCAACATAACAAACTGTACCTACTTTTATATTCTTTTTATAGGTAATTTTATTGTTTTCCATTAATTTTTCATTACCTATTAATACCTTTTTATTATCTACAGTAGCAACTACTCCTTGTCCTGATATTTCTTGCATTTTTTTTATTGATTTTGGATCTATTTTTTTTGAATAAGCTTTTTTTATCGCAACCGCTATTGGATGATTAGAATAATTTTCCGTATAAGCTGCATATTTTAATAACTCGGCATCAGAAATATTTATTGCTTTTATTTCTTGAACTTCAAACACTCCTTCTGTTAAAGTTCCCGTTTTATCAAAAATAATAGTATCTGTATTTGCTAATTTTTCTAAATAATTACTCCCCTTTACTAAAACACCAAGTCGTGAAGCAGCACCAATTCCTCCAAAAAAAGATAATGGTATTGATATTACTAACGCACATGGACATGATACAACTAAAAATGATAAAGCTCTATATATCCAATCATTAAATTCGGCGTTTTTCAATAATAAGGGTGGTATCAAAGCTAATATTACAGCAATAATTACTACTATAGGTGTATAGACTTTAGCAAATTTGGTAATAAATTTTTCGGGATTAGATTTTTTATCAGTTGCATTCTCAATAAGCTCTAATATTTTATTGACTGTAGATTCTTCAAATTCTTTTTCTACTTTAATTTTTATAACACCATCAACATTAATACAGCCACTTAAAACAGATTCCCCTACTTTCACGTGTCGTGGAATTGATTCACCAGTTAAGGCTTTAGTATCTACCATTGAATCACCTTCAGTGACTATCCCATCTAATGGAATCTTTTCTCCTGGTTTAACAAGTAGAATTTCATTAATGTTAACTTCATCAGGATTAACTTTTATGGATTTATTATTTCTATAAACATATGCATAATCAGGTCGTATATCTAGTAAACTCAAAATTGATTTTCTGGATTTATCAACTGCATAATTTTGAAACAATTCTCCAATTTGATAAAACAGCATAACCACAATTGCTTCGTTAAATTCTCCAATCAAAAAGGCTCCAATTGTCGCTATCGACATCAAAAAATTTTCATCAAATATTTCTCCTCTTATTATATTTTGAATAGACTTTTTTAAGATATCAAAACCAACAATAAGATACGCTATTACACATAAAATATCTTTCAAATAATCTAACTTATTTGGAATAAATAAAGTCACTAAAAAAAGTGTACCAGCTATAATAATTTTAATCAATCTTTTCTTCATATTAGTCCTCTTATTTTAACGTTATTGAAACTTCTGGCTTTTCACTTTTAATTAATTTATTAATCTCTGTTATTAATTCATTAGAATTTTCATTATTAGTTTTTATAATCATTTTTTGAGTTATAAAATTTATTGATACACTTTCTATAGATTCTAATCTAGAAATACTTTTCTCTAAAGATTTAGCACAATTAGGACAATTTAATCCTTCTATTTTAAATTTTAATTTCATATATATTCCTTCTTTCTAACCTTTATGATTAATATGCTCTAAGGCAATTTCAAACACTTCATTTACATGCTCATCATCAAGTGTATAATAGACTTCTTTTCCTTGCTTTCGACATTTAACTATGCCTGTTCTTCTTAAAGTACCTAATTGATGTGAAATACTAGACTTAGACATTGATAATATATTAGCAATATCACAGACACATACTTCTTTTTTATCTAATACATATAATATTTTCAATCTAGTAGTATCACCTAATAAACCAAAGAAATCTGCCAGTTTATTAAATGTCTGTTCTTGTTCCATTGTACTTGCTATTTGTTTAACTATATCTTCGTGTATAACATTACAGTCACACATAAATTCATTTTTAGCCATTCTATTCTCCTTTTTAAATATCATCAATAGTTGAATGCCTATTCAATTATATTCTTATTATAGTTGAATATTTATTCAATTGTCAAGTACTATCAAACAATTTTTAAATTAATGTATAAAATAAAAAAATTGCTTATTTAAGCACCTTTCTAAAATACTAAGTTTATGATAAAATTAAATATAATAAATAATTAAAGTTAGTGGTGAGTATTATGTTTAAAAATAAAATTAATTATAAAATATATCAATCAAAGTCTATTAACAATGAAGAGTTTTATCAAATTATTCGTACAAATTTACATACTTATAATAGAAGTAAGTGTGAATGGATAAGAAAAAATACTGAAGAAAAACCATCTAAACCTAATTATCATAATTTTGGTATATATGATTGTGAAAAATTAATTGGTGGAGTTGTTGGAATAATACAATTCGGGTGGTACTTTTTAGAAGAATTTTGGATAGATGAAAAATATAGAGGACAAGGTATTGGAACTGAATTAATAAAAAACATTGAAAAATGTGCTATTGATAACAACGCTATAGGAGTTAGACTAAATACCTGGAGCTTTCAAGCAAAAGGTTTCTATGAAAAAATGGGATACAAGGTATATGCAACTTTTGAAGATTGTCCTCCTGGAACTATTGATTATTTTCTTAAAAAGAAATTTTAATAAATAATTACTCTGATAAAACTATAAAAATGCATAATAATCTTAAACGTATGAAAGCAAAAAAATATTATGGTTATCGATACTGAACTTGTCGAAATACAAAGAAAAATATTTATGAAAATTATTTGTTTTTAAAATAAAGCAAAAATTAAAAAAATTGGTAATTATAATCCTTACTTTATATTTTATATTGTTATCAATGTTCAAGTGTGTTTTCTTACAATAAACACTTAGATATATACTACGATTTATTATTCGAAGCTAGTTTTTTAGTATATTCTGTTTTTCTATTTATGGAATTATCTAATACAAAATTAATTTCCTCATGTTCTAATTGATGTGAGGCAGTTTCCATTAAACATTCATGACAATTATAACTAAAATACTTACATCTATCCTTTGAAAAAACCGTTTTACTTCCTTCTATACATAAATCAAAAGATTCCCATAGAGTTGTACTGCTTCTAGTGGAGTTAATTTACCTTTTGAATGAATTTTATTTATTTGTTCTTGTGTAATAGAACTATAGAATTCATTAACTTTCTTTTTAACAATAATGCGCTCACATAAACCTTTTAAAGCAACTATTTGTCCTTTACTTCCTTTTGTATATATAGCTAAATCGATTAAATCATTATCTACTTTATTTAAATACATTAAAAAGAAATTTCTATATTCATCGTAATTTTTAAATACATATATTTCATTTGGGTTGCTATCTTTAACATACATTGTTTTTTTCTCTTTTTCTTCTTCAACTGGTATATGATCTGTTCTAACTGCTTTAGTAATATATAAAAATAACCAAGTTTTAAAATCTAATCTTATATCACTACCGGAATTCTTATTTTTTTTCACGATACATCGTTTCACCTCTTTATTTAATACTTTTATTTTTTTATTTTTTGAAATGAATTTATTATTTTTCTTCTATTTTTATATTCAGATAAATCAATTATTTTTACATCTGTTAAATTTGTTCCTAATAGTTTTGCATTTTGTGCGCTATCTAAATCCATTACTGCTCCTGTACTTCCTGTAAAATCGGCTTCTGCAATAGAAACACCATTTAATGAGCCTTCTATTTCCACATCTTTTAACTTTGTTCCACGTAAACTTTTATCTTTTACTTTTTGAGGATTTAGAACTCCTCCTTTGCTTCCTGCAAAATTTGCACCCCTAACATTAACTCCCGCAAACGAACCTTTTATTTCCACATTTGCTAGTTTTGTGTAATATAATCTTTTATCTTTTACTACTTGAGGATCTAGAACTCCTCCTTTGCTTCCAGTAAAATCTACTTCTCTTATATCAACACCATCAAATGATCCTTTTATTTCTACATTTGTTAATTTTGTTCCTTTTAAACTTTTGTCTTTTACTGTTTGAGGATCTATAACTCCTCCTTTACTTCCTGTGAAATCTGTAAAATAAATACAAACTTTATTAAATGAGCCTGTTATTTCTACATCTGTTAATGTCGTTCCTTCTAAACTTTTATTCCATATCTTTTGGGGATTTATAGAAACTCCCTTACTTCCTTTAAAATTTGCCCATCTAACATCAACACCATTGAATGATCCTTTTATTTCTACATCTGTTAATGTTGATCCTGCTAAACTTTTATCCCATGCTTTTTGTGGATATATGACTGCTCCTTTACTTCCTGTAAAATCTGTTTCTACAACAGAAACACCTATTAATGAACCATCTATTTCCACATCTGTCAATTTTGTTTTATTTAAACTTTTGTCTTTTACTTTTTGAGGGTCTATGACCGCTCCTTTACTTCCGGTAAAATCTGTTTCTATTACATCAACGCCATCAAATGATCCTGTTATTTCTACATTTGTTAATTTTGTTCCATATAAACTTTTGTCTTTTACTTTTTGAGGATTTATTCTTACTCCCATACTTTCAGTAAAATCTACTTCTTTAACATTAATTCCATCAAATGATACATCACTTAAATCTAATAATTTCCATAAATCATCTGGTATGGAAAATTGATTATCTTCAAAAAGAATCTGTTGTAATATTTCTTTTTCTATATCTAGCTTTATATAATCTTTTATTCCTTTTTTCTTATATTTTTTTAATTGTGATATTATTACTTTTCTTAATTCTACGATATTTGATTTTTCCATAATTTTTTCTCCTTAAATTGTTTTTTATTATAACATACTTTTATTTTTTTGCAAGACAAAATAATCAAATTATGTGGTAATCAAAAAGCAATAAAAATTTAAAATTATACAAACTTGTTATAATCTAACAAATTATTAAAATAAAAGACCTATGGCTAGGTCAATTAATTATTTTTTTTGCATTTTTGAAATGATCTAATTACTTTTTTTTCTATTTCTTTATATTCATCTAAATAGATTATTTCTACATTTGTTAAATTAGCAAGTTCGGCATTTTGTACTATATCTAAATCCATTTTTGCTCCTATACTTCCTGTGAAATTTGCACCTATAATATTAACATTTTCGAACGAACCTTCTATTTTTACATCTTTCAATATTGTATAACTTAATCTTTTACCTTTTACTTTTTGAGGTTTTAGGACCCCACCTTTACTTCCTGTAAAATCTGTCCATGCAACATCTACACCATCTAATGATCCTCTTATTTCTACATCTTTCAACTTTGTATTAAATAAAGATTTACCTTGTATTTTTTGTGGGTCTATGACTGCTCCTTTACTTCCTGCAAAATTTGCACCTATAACAGTAATTTCATCAAACGATCCTTCTATTACTACACCTGTTAATATCGTTCCTTCTAAACTTTTACCCCATACTTTTTGAGGATTTAGTACTCCTCCTTTACTTCCAGTAAAATCTGCTTCTCTTATATCAACACCATCAAATGATCCTTTTATTTCTACATTTGTTAATTTTGTTCCTTTTAAACTTTTGCCTTTTACTTTTTGTAGATCTAAGACTGCTCCTTTACTTCTTGTGAAATCTGTATAATAAATATGAACATTATTAAATGAACCTGTTATTTCTACATCTGTTAATGTTGTTCCTTCTAAGCTTTTACCTTTTACATTTTGAGAGTTTAGAACTCCTCCTTTACTTCTTGTAAAGTTTGCCCAGCTAACATCAACATTATTAAATGAACCTGTTATTTCTACATCTGTTAATGTTGTTTCACGTAAACTTTTATATTTTACTTTTTCAGGATCTAGGACTCCTCCTTTACTTCCTGTAAAATCTACTTTTCTTATATCAACACCATCAAACGATTCCTTTATTTCCACATCTGTCAATTTTGCTTTCCATAAACTTTTGCCTTTTACTTTTTGAGGATCTAGGACTGCTCCTTTACTTCCGGTAAAATCTGTTTTCTCAACACATACACCATCAAATGATCCTGTTATTTCTACATCCGTTAATATTGTTCCATTTAAGCTTTTGTCTTTTACTATTTGAGGATTTATTCTTACTCCTTTACTTCCGGCAAAATTTACTTCTTTAACATCAATTTCATCAAATGATACATCACTTAAATCTAATAATTTCCATAAATTATCTGGTATAGCAAATTTATTATCTTCAAAAAGAATTTGTTGTAAAATTTCCTTTTTTATATCTAATTTTATATAATCTTTTTTTCCTTTTTTCTCATATTTTTCTAATTGTGAAATTACTAATTTTCTTAATTTTAAAATATGTGCTTTTTCCATAACTTTTTCTCCTTATATTTTTTATTATAACATACTTCTATTTTTTACAAGAAAATATAACCAAAATATGTGATAATCTAATTTATAAATCACTTATTCTATTTGAAATTTAATATTTTATTTAGAATATTTTTTTTCAAAATAATTTGCTATTGGATCAACTGAAATTTCTGAATTACACATTTTTTTAATCATTTCACTAGAAGTATAAGCACCACCATTTTGATAAATATTTTTACTTAAATAATTTGTAATTTCTTTTATTCTTCCTGTTCTTAATAAATCATCTAAACTACCTAAATCTTTTTCAATAGGTTCAATAAACATTCCGTCGTATATTGTTCCTAATAAGTAAGTTGGAAAATATCCAAAGTCTCCTTCAGACCAATGAACATCTTGCATTAATCCATCAGAATCATTTTCCACTACAATACCTAAATAATCTTTCATTTTTTGATTCCATAAATTCGGTAATTCATCAAGTGAAACTTCATCATTAAATATTGCTCTTTCAATTTCATATCTTAAAATTATATGCATACAATATGTTAATTCATCAGATTCAGTTCTTTTGACATTTGGTACAGACTCATTTAACATACTTATAAATTCAGACAAAGGTAAATTTAAATGTAATTTTTTACTAATTTCATCATAAATTGGTATCCAAAAATTTATATTTCTACCTAAAATATTCTCATAAAATCTAGATTGACTTTCATGTAAAGCATATAAGTTTTCTATAGTTGTATTTTCATACCTAGATAAGTTTTCTTTAATATTTTGTTCAAAAATTCCATGACCACCTTCATGTATGATTGTGGTAACAAAATCAAAAGGATTATTTGTATGTCCAAATGCTATTCTTATATCATTCATATTCATTTTTTCTGTAAAAGCGTGCGGATATATTCCTATTAGTCCTTTATTTGTATCAAATCCTATGTATTCTAACAAAAATTGTGCACAGTCAATTAATTCTTGATTAGTATATTCAAATTTATAATTATGTAACTCGTGTTTAGATTCTTTTGAGATTATAGGTAGTAATCTTTGTTTCATATCATCAAATAATTTGTCTATAATTTTACATGTCATACCAGTTTCATAATCGTTTAACATAACATCATATAAATTACTAGAATTACTATCAATATATCTATAATATTGCTTTGTCATTTCAATTACTTGTTTTAAGTATGGTTTGAATAATTGATAGTTATTTTGTTTTTTTGCATCTTTCCATACAAGATTAGATTTATTCTTTAAGGTTATATATTTTTCATAAAAGTCCATTGGAATTTTTCTTTTTTCTTCATAATGTCTTAATAAATTACAAATATAGTTTTGTTCTGCTTTTTCAATGTTTTTAAAATCAGTATCATTTATAACTTTATTTAGCAATTTACCATAATATTCTGATGTTTGAAGTTCAAATAACTTACTTTCAAAAGTAGCAATTAAATCTATTAAATTTTGTTCTGCTTTTTTTGGAACTGAAATTTTTAATTCCCATCTTAAAATATTAATTGTATACTGAATATTTGATATTTCTTGTTGATAATTTAATAATTCTTTTAAGTTTTTCATACACAAACCTCCATATGATTATATAGTATCATAAATTTAAACATTTTAAAACTTGAACTAATTAAATAATATGAAAAGTCCGAGTTTATTATTATTATTCTGGTGTAAGTATAGAGATTATCTCCAACTTTTTATTTTCTACTATTTATTGGAAATAAACTCTTACTTTTTTTTAATACTAAATCTTTTGACACGTTTGTTCCATTCTCAAATAACCATTTTTCATATTCAAAAAAATTACGCTGATTTTCTAGAATGATATCACTAAGTTCGTAATAATATATATCGTTTATTGGTGTAATTCTTTTTTTATTTCCTATTCCAACTATCATATTTATAGTGATTAAGGAACTTGGTATTGCAAATTCAGGAAAATATATTGTTTCAAAATATTGTAATATTGTATCTTTGTATTCTTTAGGTACACATCCTGTATTGTATCTTCCCAAGCCAAAATGTTCACTTAAAAGTTCATCTTGAATGTCATAAGCTGTAATAATCGAATATTTATCATAATATCTATCCAAATTTTGTGCATCCATAAATGATATTGCTGAATCATAATAGTAAAAGAAATGTTTATACTCTACTCCTTTTTCATATTTGAAAGTATTATATCCGTGAGGTGAATTTATATGATTAGGTATTCCAATCATACAAGCAATTTCTTTTTCACTTATACATCTATAAACTATCAAATTAATCACCTCTTAAAATGAATTGATATCTAGTATAACACAATATTTTGTTAAAACAAAATATTTAACTCCTAGGTAATTTTTAATTATATTAAAAATCAGTCATATTTCAGACTGAAAGCATATTTAAAGTTTGAACTATTTGAACAGATGCAGCAATAGTGCCGTAAAGAGCAAGTCTAATAATTTCAAGATTAAAATATGGTAGTAAACAATAAACTTACTACCTAAATTAAATGTACCACGAAAAAGAATAATTTTAGTCTAATTTATTTTGATTACTTAATAAAGATAATAATTTTATAACCATAAAAATATACAATAATATTAAAATAAAAAATACAAAATATAAATGAATTAATTCATATCTTAAAAGAATTATAGTGGCAAGTAAACTTAACATAAATACAACTAATCTTCTCATAAACTGAAAATATAATATTGCCTTTTCCTGATCTTCTTTGTCAGTATTTTTAAGAAGTATATCACTTAATAGGTTTTCTGTTGGGTCTCTTAATGCCAATAAAATAATAAAACCAACAGCCATCATAATAGAGCTATACATATTTGTAAAAAATAATTTACCAACTATAAATAATAAAACTGAAGTTACTAATCCAAAATAAATTATATATAATGTCTTATATTTAAATTTATCATATATTTTTCCAAATGCTATATTTAAAACTAATCTAGATATTCGAGATAAAAATAAAATAATTGATAGTACTAAAGTAACAGTATTAGCTTTTAAGAAATCTTGTAATTCATATTGTATAAATAATTTATCATTTGGTTGACAAACAACAAGAGTCCCATATATTAAACCATAAACAAGTATAGTTATAATCATAATCTTATTAAAATTAAACTTATTTTTTTTCTTTAATTCTAATTCTCTATTATTGAGATCAACTTCATATATAAAATGAGCCATTATAAAATTATTTATACAAATTAATATACATATAATCATTGGTAAATATGGACTAATATTAAATAAAAATCCCACTATTAAAGTTACAATCATTGTTGCAATTGAATATATTGTAGTTGCTTGAATTTTTATCTTTATAAAATCATTTTCTTTATTTTGATATATTAAATTATTATTTAAAACCACTTGATCAACACACTTAAAAACAAAACCTACTTCATAAAAAATTTCTGCTAAAACAAAAAATATTAAATTAGTAGAAACCGTAAATAATATTGCAGAAATTAATAATAAGAAAGTTCCTAGTCTTATTGAATATATATTTCCTATTCTATTTATAATCTTATGTGATAATAAATAAAATACAAGTGCTACTAAAACTCCTATTGTTGTTATAAGATTAATTTGCGAAGAAGTTAATCCCTTAACACTAGTTAAGAATAATGTATTAATTGCAATAAAAAATATTAAGTCAGATGAAAGTCCATAAAAAATTGGGTAAATTTTATTACTAAGTCTAATACGTTTATCTTTTAAATTATTCATATAACATCCCTACTTACTATTTTTTATCATTTTCTAAATCAAAACATTTTTAGTTTTTCAACCAGATAATTTTTGACTCCATAACTATTTCACCATGTTTGTTTCGAAATTTCTTAAAATTATTCTAATTATTTCCATACTTCCATCTTTATTCTTAAATCACAAAGATGCACCTTAATTTTTATTTATTTGTTTAAATGATATTTATTAATAGTTTTAATCAAAAATTTACAGCTATTAGTTACTATATCTGATTTTATAGCTTCATTATAATTAAAGAAACGATAACTTTTGCATTTCGTTGGTTCCATTACTTTAATATTACCATCAATATATTTAGCAAAATAAATAATAAATATCCAATTAGTATTATTTTTAAACAAATGACAAATTCCAATAGAATCACTAATTTTCAAATTAATCTCTTCGCCAGCTTCTTCTTTTATTTCACGAATGATTGCTGATTTAAAGCTTACATCTTCTGGATCAAGCTTTCCACCAATATCTTCAAATAAACCATTTTCATCGCGTGATTTTTCTCCTCTTTGTTGTAAAAGTATTTCTCCATCAGAGTTTTCTATATGAGCAATTACTCCTATTTTTTGATTAGGAAAATTAAATTTTTTTAAATCATTAAATGTTGCTTCATGATCTAATAAGTAAAAATTCATTTTCAAGCCACCTATCTAATATATATTATTAATTCAACTATAAATAGTGTAGCATAAATTTTAACATTTTAAAACTCAAACTATAAAAGTTTGAGTATCAATCAATCTGGTACTATAAAGGAAAAAGTACAACAACTTTTTGTTATTTTTTTCTATAAACTAATATAGAATCTTTTATATTTGAATCTTGAAACTTTAAGCCATCAACTCCTACAAAAGATATTAATTTTGGATTATATTCTTTTAAAATATTAAAAGTTTTTTCTAAATCATATATTAAACACCAACTATTTTTGTATTTTGTATTAGCTGTTGTGTGATATAAATAACTAATTAATAGACTTCCATTTTGATTTAATGATTTTGCTGATTTATCAGTCATATTTTCTATAAAATCTCTTGATAAATATGTTCCTATATTTGATAACCAAACATTATCATAATTTCTCATTAAATCTACTTTAAACAAATCCCCAGTTATAAATTGAGGAAATACTTTTTTAATTTTATCTCTTGTTTTTTCATAGGATGTTAAATCTCTTAAATATGGATTACAACCTGATATAACATTAGTTCTATCTTCATCTAAAGAAAACAGTCTATTTCTTATATCTACAGGTTTAAAATTATTAAATAATTCATCCCAAAACAGATATGATTCATAATTAAGTAAGCGTAATGTTGATTTTACTTTATTATACAACTCTTTATTAAAAACAAAATTATTATCTTTGAAGACATTTGGATAATCTTTAAACCTTAAAAATGTCATGAACTCTTCTAACTCTAAATTTAGTATACTAGATATTTTTAAATAATAATAGAATTTTGTATATGGATTAACATCTAATACAGAAATATCTTGGCATCCATATAAAATTGCATTTATGGGTTGATCTCCTGATGAGCCAACAGTTAATAACGATTTATTTTTTAATTCAAATTCATTGATATAACCTGATATATTTTCTGTTGCAAAAGGATAAATTTGATAAAAATTATTTTCTTGCGCACCATCATCAACGTCTATTATTCCTTCACATCTTTTGATAGCACAATCCATAATTTTACTAAAGTCTTGACTCATATTATCACCTACTTGTTAATATTTATATTACTCTGACAATATGCAAGTGTGTTTTCTAAATTGTCAAAATTTAATATAAAAAGCATTGTATTAAGAACATTTGTTTGGTATGATTATTTTAGGAACATTTAATAGTTGGGTGATTGCCAAACTTCATAAAGAAGGGAGGCGATAGTATGAATAAGAAGGATTTTTTAATTCTATCTTTAATCATTCTTATCTTCCTATTAGTATTATTACTAATTATAGTTTTAATATAAAAGAAAATCACCTAACTCAACTGCTTTGAATTAGGTGAAACCAATCTTTTGGTAACACTCAACATTAGCATATTGAATGTTCCTTTTTTATTTTATGCAAGTTTCCTTGACAAATACATAATAACATAAAAACGACTTTTTTACAAGTTACTTTTTAAATAACTCAGAAATTCCGAGTTTCCTATCTATCTGGCACGTTTGCAAAGGCTGCACCTTAAAGACAAATTTATTTCATTCATATTCGTAATTTGTACTACTTTTTATTTTGAGATTGTATAATTTTTTCATTATAGAAATAGTTAATAATGATTGGTTTATCTGTTAAATTTTCGAAAATTGTTCTTCATCTATTAAATACATAAATACATTTTTATTCGCATATTCTTCTACTTGTCTATCTAATTCTTCCCAATATATTATGTCTTTTTAGTATATATCTTATTATAAAAAAAAAGAAAAACAGGTACTTTTAACATTCAATTTTTGATACCTGTTTTTTCATTTTGTAGACTATTCAATTATTAAACTTTTTCATATGTTGCTATATACTTGCCTGAAAGAATTCCTGAACCCAACTCATTTGAAACAGCTTTTCTTGAAGATATTAATTCCCAGCCTGTAAATCTATAACCATATTTAGGAGCTGGTGCAGTTACTGTGTAACTGGTAATATCAGCACGTCTTCCTATTAGTAAAGTAGAAACTTGAGTACCTGTTCTAGAATCAGTAAATCCTTCACATTTGTTTAAATCACATTCTACTTCAACAAACCAAATGTGTCCACTATCGCCACAGTAACTTTCTGTACAATAGATTGGTAAACTTTTACTTGTACTATAGAAATGGAATTCAACTGTTTTCTTTTCAGCTTCTTTTCTTATTTCTTCTTCTTGTCTTTTTGTTTCTTCGTTTATTTTATTTAAAATATCTGGATAATCACTAAGATCATACTTAGGTCCTTGTTCTTCTGATTCTTCTTTTTGTTTTGTTGTTGTATTATTTTTTGTAGTAGATTGTGTTTTATTACTTGTTACATTTGAATTAGATTTAGTAGATTCTTTTACTGCAGCAGCTTTTTCTTCAACACTTTGTTTATTTTGTTCTTTTTGTTCTACCGTTTTACTTGCTATTTCTACTTTCTTTTCAGCTGATTTCTTTGTTTTCTCAGCTTGTTCTATTTTCGTTGTGGCAGCATCTATTTTTTCTTGTGCTATTTTTCTTTCTTCAGGTGTTTTTGCATTTTTTAGTTCAAGTATAGCTTCTTCTTTCTCTTTAGACGCTTTATTAATCGTTTCTTCAGCATTTTTTACTTCTTGTTCAGCTTTTTCTTTAACCGCTTTAGCTTCCTTTAATTCTTCTTCTGCTTGTTTAATTTCTTGATTTACATCTTTTAAATAAGAACTCTTTTGAGCAGCTTTAGCAATATTAGTTAATTGGCCATCATGTTTAGTGTAATTTTTTGTTAAAATACCTGCACCAGTTACCGCACCAAGTGATAGACAACCTATCATTGTTTTAATTACAATCTTATTCATAACTAATCCTCCTTAATTATTATATGTTACAGTAAAAATGTCTTTTACCTGCTGTTGCCCATATTATACAATATTTTTGACAAAAAGTAAAGAGTTTTTACACTATTTTACGTTTTGTAAAATTATCTTACACTATCAAATTTTACTTAATTTCAAAAATATTTTGAGAAACAATTTTAGTATAAACATAATTATAAACTAATTCCACTATTTGGCCAATATAAGTACAAAATGGATTATGAATAAATGAACACAATGTTCTGAGTGTTTTTGATATGCCCGAATGTAAAGTTGGTTTAGTATTTGTTTCTTTGGCCTTTATTTGTAAATAATGTTGTCTTATTGAAATAATAGGAAAAACTAACATAAATATTATTTGTACAAGAAAATAAATTAAAAATATAGTAATATTCGGAACATATAATTTATATAAAACAAGTGACAATATAATTGAAGATAAAATAAGCATTGCTGCCAATTTATATCCATTACTTAAATGCTCTTTAAAGGAAAATTTTTCTTTACTAACATCTATATGTACTGCCGTCTGTATAGCATATATCATATCCCATTGGGTATCTGTAATTATACCGACAAATGTTGAAGCTAATATGTATTCCATTCCAAATGAATATGAATTAATGTATCCAAAAAAATAAATAATAAACATTGCTATATTCTCCACAATTCCAATAGAACTATTTCTAATATTATCAACAAACAAAATTCTTATTTTAAATTTCTTAATATTAAAAAATAATATAATTAATAGTATAATGGCCATTGTAATTAATGTAATAAATGATGTTATATATTGATTTTTTGTAATAAGTGCTAAGATAACTATTAAAATTAAATTAATGAGATTAAATAATAGGCTTATTAAGTTAGCATTTTTATTTTTCTTTTCGTAATATAGTTTTTCTAAAATAAGTTTAAGAACATAGGAGTAAAAAATATTAAAAAAGGAATAAATTGTAAATACTCTAAAAACTGACACTTTAACATTCATTAAAGAAAGAAATATGTCACAATTAAAAACTAATACCAACAAAACTAATATTCCTATAAGTATTCCTAGGAATATATTAGTATAAACTATATTTTTATCTTTCTTTTTTTCAGATGTAATATTAGGTCCTACAGCAAAAATATAATAAAATATAAAAAATAAAAATTGAATATTTAAATTTGCTTTACTGACTTTTATTTTTAGTTTATTTTTAATTTCGCAGGGAAAAGTTAATTGTTCGTTCTATGGTTGTTTTTGTAATTATTCACTTCTCAGGCAATGAAAAAAGCCCATAACATCAAATGTTATGAACCTATATTCTTAAATCGCAAAAGTGCGACTTTCAATCTCTATGGTGCCCTAAAGGAAGAAGTACGACAACCATTTTTTAATTATAATTCTAACACAAATAAATATATTTTAAAACTTGAATGATTCAAAATTTATGAACTATTAGTATAATAAAGAAAAAACACAACAATTTTATTTTTCATTTTCCAGATATTCGTATAAAATAGGACAAATATTTTTTAAATCAATTGTGGTATTATTTACTGCATAATTAAAGATATCTTTGAGCTTATATGAATCTTTTATATAACATAATTTTATTTTGCTATTATTTATACTGTGATCAGATAGACAATGTAAATTCCATTTATCCATATTATTGTTTTCTAATGATGAATATTTCTTTGAATAACCCATTAATTCTAAATGTCTTTTTTTATAATTTCTAGATTTAATTTCATCAATATCATCATATCTAAAATCAACATTTTTCTCTAAATCTAATTTTAATAAAATAGATTCATTTAACAATTTATTAAATACTTTATAGGCTCTATTTTTATGTATTTTAGTCTTATTCAGTATCCAAAAGTATATATCTGCTATAAATTGAGGAAACCATCTCTGCCTTAAAAAATGTGCTCCCAAATTATAAACAATAGGAATTTTAGGCATATAGTAAAAAACATTAATCCAACAATCAAACAATATTAACAAATTGTCTAATCCTTCAACAAAAAAGATTTTTTTTGTTTTCTCGATATATTTGGCGTGCTTTCCAATAGAAGGAATTAGTCCCTGATTTTTTATAGATTCCAAATTACTTTTAAAAGTAAAATGAAAATAATGAGCCGTTATATCATTAATAGATATTTGATATTTTTCCATATATATTCTCCTAATTAGAAATTATATATATTGACAAATCAATATGCAAGTGTGTTTTCTAAATTGACAAATATTCATTTAGTTTCAATTAAATTTTTATCAATATTTTCTAATTCCTTTATTCCATTATTATTCTTTAAGATTTCCATTTGATTTCTAGCAGAATCATTAAGTCTTATTAATCTTTCTTTTTGTGATAATCCTAATTTAATAAATTCAGCATTAGAGTTTTCTAAATTATTTAATATGACTAAATGCACTAAATCAGCATAATCTCTAATATTTCCTTCTTTAGCCAATTCTGGATTAATTTCTCTCCATTCTTTTGCTGTCATACCAAATAGTGCGACATTTAATACATCAGCCTCTTCTGCATATACATATTGTTTTTGTTTTTCAGTTAATAATGGTACAATATAATTTTTTATTGCATCTGTATGTACTAAATAATTTGTTTTAGTTAAAATTCTATTTGCATGCCATTCAATTTTCTCTTGATATGCTTCGTTCTTTTTTAATCTTTCAAATTCTTTAATTAAATATAATTTAAAAGTAGGACTTAACCAACTAGCAAATTCAAATGCTATATCAGGGTGTGCAAATGTTCCTATGCTATATTTTCCACCTTTAGAATATATTCCTATGGCATTTGTCTTATCAATCCATCTTTTAGGACTTAAAGTAAATGATGAATATCCAACTTCATTATTTTTAATTTCACGGAATTCCGTGAAATTAAAATTTTCATTATTTAATTGTTCCCATAATCCTATATAATCAAATGTTCCTTTATTGCTCATCCAATGTATTATAACATTAGCAGGATTTTCAGGATTAGAATATTTTGCTAAATCAGTTAATGATATATAGTCGGTATCACCAATTCTTAAAATACCTATTTTATTGTTATTAACATTTATTTCTGTTTTAATTAACTCTTTTTTCATATTTCCCCCTTAATTACTAAAAACATTTTATCATAAATTATTGAATATTAAAACTCGAACTTATCAAATAATTTAAAAAGTCCGAGTTTGGTATCTATCTGGTGCGGGTAACAGGAGTTGAACCTGCAAGGGTTACCCCACTAGATCCTAAGTCTAGCGCGTCTGCCAATTCCGCCATACCCGCATCAATAAAAATGGTGGACCCTATTGGACTCGAACCAATGACCGTTCGGTTATGAGCCGAATGCTCTAACCAACTGAGCTAAGGGTCCATCGCTATTTAATAATAGCACATTTTTTAAGATAGTGCAACAAAAAATAGAGAAATTTCTCTATTTTCCTAACATATTTAATAAATTAATTTTAAACATATCACGTTCTGGATTAGTTTTAGAAATCATTACACCTTTATAAGTAGAAAGTTCAGCTCTATGTCCTTCATCTAAAATACCTTCTGGAGTAATATTAGTTAATAATATAACCTTCTTATCAGAATACACTGTATAATGTAATCTAATTTCTCCATGAACTTTTATAAATAATTTATCTGTTGGTAATTTTAATTCATAAGAAATAGTATTGTCTTTATCATTTTTACTAATCTCTTCCCCTAAGAAATTACCTTTACGAAGTTCTGGATAAAAGCTAAATGTTAACTTTTTATATGCTAACATATTATACTTTCTTAAAGATCTTTCTTTTTTTCTAAAATCATTTTCATCCAAATACTCAAATATATAAGAATTATTCATATATATTCAACCCCCCAAATGTAATCTACGAAGATAATCCCCTTTACCTTCAAAGTACACACATTATAACACAATTATCTAATTTTGTCAAATTTTAATCTAATTTTTTGATTTTTTATGACCATTGTTTTGCCAATTTAAATGTTTTTTATACATCTTACCTTGAGTTATATTTCTAGTTGCTGGATCAATAGAATAATTATTATTTGAATTTAAATATGAAGCTATAGCATTTTGCAAATCAGAACAACTAACACTTTCATAACCACTATTATATGAAACATATCTACTATATTTATTAATCATTTCATCTACTTTTTGATTAAACAATCCATTAATCTTTTTAAATTCTTTTTCATTAAGATATTTTATTTTAGAATGATTTTTACACATTTTTTGCATTGCTTTTATAAATGGTTCTGTTATTAACATATCAGTTGTAATACTTTCCTTATCTTTGAAATCAGTTCTAACTGTTTTAAAAAATTCATTAGCAAGTTTTATTTTAATTTTATCATCACTTTCATTATTAAATTTTAATAACATAGACTCGTATTTAAAATATATATCTTTTGCAGATTGTTTATTAATAATAATTTGAAGGTCAAGAGGTTCTTCTTGTACTATATGAAGCATAACATCCTGTTTTATAGCTGACTTATATTGTTCTTTTAAAATATTAAAGTCGATGTCATTTCGTTCAAAAATACAAGCATATACATCGTCATTAAGATAGTTATACATTAAGTATTGAGCTTGTACCTCACCAAAATCATGAGCCACTTTATTAGTTTTTGTTTTATATTTATTTGCGATTTCTACATTATAATTATTTAAATATAACCACATTTCTCTAAAATATCTTCTTTTAATAGCATTCATATTAGAAGCAGTAAATAAATTAAATATATCATCAACAGTAGCACTAGTAGCTTCCTCAACTATTTCTTCGTTTTCACTATCATCAGGAGTTGGAATAAGATCATACCAATCTATTTTTTTTAAGCTCCATTTACAATCAGAATGAGCATATAATATAGCAGCTACAGTTGAGAAAATAATAAGTCTTTTGAGCCATTTAAAACGTCTTTTTGGATCTTCTTCAACAGTATTATCAGTTTTTTCTTTTTCCTTGTCTTGTTTTGACTTTCTAGAAGTTTTATTTTCTTTATCATGTGAATTTGAAATATTTTCTTTATTATTTGTTTCATTTTTTCTAGTAGTATGTTGTTGACTTTTAGCAAAATTTTCTTTTCTTTTTTGAATGAATTTTTGTAATTCTTCTTCAGTAAATAATTCAACATATAACCTGTTTTCTAATTCTTTAAGATTAGGAATATTATATGTTTTTGACATTATATGCACGGCTTTAATTCCATCTTCTCTACTACCCCTTCTATATTGTCCATCATCATAAAAGATAGCAGATTTAAGTTCATTATTATAACTATTATAAAATACAACTTTGATTATTTTATTCATCATTAATTAACACCTTTTCTATATTCTTTTTTACCTGTATATTGATACCCATTTTTAAGAAGATACTGATTATTGTATTCTGCCCAAACATAATTTGGAGTTCCAATCAAATTTCTGGTTCTAATCATTTTATAACATTTAATTTTATCTAACTCATTTCTATAGTTAATAATTTGACTTGATATATATGCGTACGTATCAATTGATTTTGTTATTTTATTATTACAATTAGTAGAAGCTATAGAAATATTATTATAAGTATACTTATCAAAATAATATACTTCTTGTCCATTACAAGTATCTTTACAATTACTATAGTCAATATTTACATAATTATATTTAGTATTTAAACTATCTTTAGGAGGAGTATTATATTTATATCTACCTTCATAAATCCAATTATTAATATTTTGATAATCACTAGCTGTCTGATAGATTGTGCCATTAAAAGCAATATAGTTCCCATCGATACAAA
The DNA here is from genome assembly GCA_947631155.1 of uncultured Bacilli bacterium. Lineage (GTDB taxonomy): Bacteria > Bacillota_I > Bacilli_A > RF39 > UBA660 > UMGS995. The sequence goes on along the minus strand of CANRKG010000008.1, from coordinate 24,725 downwards.
CATTAGAAATTACACTACCATTTTTAGAAATAGCAATTTTATTAGCTATATATTTTCTATTTATAAAATTTTTAATTTGATCAACTTTTTCTTCTTTGAGACAGATACTTGTATTATTACATAAACTATATCTACTTTCGCATGCAACTTCTCCACTATTTTGCCAATTAGACCATGGTGAATAATGAAGGTCCACTGTTTTTACATATTGATATAAATATTTATCATTTGTTGTGTCAGATACTTCTATTAAATTTTTAGTATTTGTTGGAGTTTTTCTAACTTTTTTCTTTATTGTCTTTTTAACTACACTACTGTTTATTTTATTTTTTTGACTACTTTTAGTATCTGCATTAAAAATCCTATCTTCATTTTGATTATCCACTGTTAAATCCATTTTTGTTTCGTCTTCGTCTATAGAATCATCACTATCACAAAGATAAGTATTACAATTTCCATTAGGTATTAGAAAAAATTCTAAATAATCACTTTCTTCTCCACAAAATAAATATATTTTAATTTGGAAACCATTATCTTTCTTAGTTAAAATAATATATGATTTCGTTAGATCACAATTTTTTTTGTTACTAGATTTTGAAACTTGTTGCTGGTTATACAAATCTTTTACAATTAATTTTGTTGTTTCTTGTTTTAGATTGTTTACTGTTTCTTCATCAAAATATTTTAATGCAACTTTTTTTATTTCATTTAAATTTTTAGAAAATTCTTGTTCAGTTATTACATTATTTTTAAGATTATTACGATTATCTTTTTTATCAATAGTATAATGATAATATATCCAGCCAATTATTAGCGCTATTAAAATTATAAAAATTACTTTTATAAAAAATTTACTTATTGGAAAATTTTGTTTTTCGTATTGATAGTTCATAAAATAACCCCCATGTTAGGTAATCTATAATACCACTTTTTTCTTTTAAAGTCAACAAAATAAAAACAACTATAGGTTTAGTTCTATAATTGTTTGTCCTACATTAAAATTGTCTAATTTATACTCTTTGACATAGATATTGTTTTTTAATTCTTCATGAACAGTTTTTCTAATAATACCTTTACCTATACCATGAATAATAACTATTCGTTTATTTTTTAAGTTATAATTATCTCTAATAAAGTCTTTTACTAGTATCACAGCAATAGCTGCTGGTTCTCCATGTAAATCTAAGGTTGGTAAATTACTATATAATGTCATGGTCATAATATCTATCTAAAACCTCTTGAAGTGTTGGCATAGCATATCTACTACCAATTTTTTCAACTGATAAGGCTCCGGCAATAGACGCTAATTCTATTGCTTGTTTCAAGTTATATTGATTAGCAATAAAGTATGTAAAAGCCCCATGAAAAATATCTCCAGCACCAGTTGAATCTAGTGGTTTAACTTTAATAGAAGGAATTATTTCATAATCATCTAATTTAGTAAAACTACCTTTATCTTCTAAGGTTATTATTACATTTGTATTAAAATGCATTTTAAGTATTTCATAAATTTCTATCAAAGAGTCAAAGTTTTGATAATCAACTTTTTTGTTTGTAAATTCTTCAGCAAAATCTTTGGAACATACTAGGTAAGTAACCATTTTTCCTAATTCTTTTGTATATTCATTAACCCTACCTGCATCAATAATACTGATTGCATTAGGATGAGATAAAAGCATTTGTTTAGCTGTTTCAAAATGTTCCCCATCAACTAATATAACATCAACACCTGATATATCATTGGGTTTATCAACTTTGATAGGAAGATCAGATTTTGCAGTTAAAATAGTTCTACTCCCATTACTTAAATTGGCTAAAATATAACTAGTATCGGTTTCAATATTTGAATTTTTTTCAATATAATCAGTCTCTATACCAATATTTTTAAATTCTTCAATTATTTTATCTCCATAATAATCGTTACCAACTATTCCTATGAAAGTTGTATCCATACCCCATTTAGCCAATAAATAGGCTGCGTTTGAAGCAGGACCACCACCGCATTCTATTTTTTTAGGAATTCTGTGTTTTTGATTTTCTATAGGATATTTTTCTAAAGGTAAAGTTGTATCATAAGTAGCATGACCAATACAAACAATCTTCATCCTATCACCTCTTTTTTATTATATCAAATTTAATTACTTATATAAGAAAATAGAATAAAATATAATGTAAATTGACATAACAAAAAAATATTTTATTTATTTAATTTTAGGAGTTGGAATTTTAATAGGATTAGACATAATTTCTAGTATTTTATCATAGTTATCATCATGTGCGGCAATATTTCGTTTAATCATTCCACACTTAGAACAAGCATACACAATTTTACATTTATCTTTCTTTGTTAATTCAATAGCTATTGGTTTTAAGATTCCATGACATGAACAAGCTCTATCGCCAGGATTAATATCAACATGTTTAGAGCATAAACAATTAGGGCAATGATCACGAGCAGTATATCCTAACTTTAGTACGTTAGTACCACATACTTCACACTTAAAATTTTCATCTATCATCTTAAACTTTGATTTATCATTCATATAGTTTTATCTCCTTTTCGTTTATTCTAACATAATATAATTTTTGTTTTATATTACTTATTAATTCCTTCTTTAATAACAGTTTGAACTACTATCCCATTTGTAATTAATAAAATATTAATTTTAAAATGACTTATTTGCAATTTACATTATTTCTTCTAACATTTTTTCTTTTAGTTTATCTATATCAGTGAAAAATAAATTTGTACCTCTCTTTTTTAATCCTATCATATTTTTAAATAACCTTTTAATTTCATTTTGTAAATCTGTTGGAACTCTTAGTGGTACTCCATCAACAGTATGAACATGGTCTATATATTTTTCTAGTGTTGGAAAAGCATTTTGTAATAGTATAGCAGCATCTTCATCGGCAATTTTTCTAATAATTATAGTATTACAAAATCCATACTTCTCGACTTTTTTATCAATAATCTTTTGATATTTATCAACCTTAGAACTAATAGGAATAAACCATAAAATATTTTTATCTTTAATTGTAAAATAAGTAGGTCTCTTCTTTCCTTTTTCATGATTTTGCATTAAATTTTCATCATTAACGACATCAAAATATTCATCTTTGATGTGATATAAATAACCTGTTTTTATTTCCATTGTCATCAACTCCATAAAAAGTATACCATAAAGCAAAAGAAAACTCCATCTTACGATGAAGTTTTTCTACATTTTCAACCAGGATCATTTATTAGTCGCACCACCTGGAAGCGAAAAACATTGTCGCCTGGAATCATTTATTATTCGCACCATCCAGAAGCGAAAAACATTTTCACACTTTCTCAAGTGCAATATAAATATACTATATTTTTGTGAAAATGTCAAATAGTATACATTAATAGTATATTAAATAGTATTAAATTTATTTATTTGATTTTTAAATAGTTTTATCATTTGTATTTTCGATTTTAATTATTCTAGCACTATCAATAATTTCTTGTAAAACTATTAACAATTATGTTATTTCTATTTTAAAGAATAAATTCTTTATTTATCCTTGGCATATTTTTATCAAATCTTACAATTTTTTCAACTTTTATATTTTGTTCTTTACAAAGTTCAGAATATTTGTCATCCCAAGATAGACGATAAGCGTCATTAATGTCAAACTTCAATTTATCAAGCCATGTTTTAATTACTTCTGTTGCTTCTTTAGTTTTACTTTTATTTTCAAGTTCTATACATATACCAAAGGGATATTCGTCGACAACTATTTCAATATCTTCATTACTAAAGATTGAACGATATCTTTCGTAACTTTCAATAATAGTTAAATGTAGGACGTTTTCTAATAGTAAGCAAAGATTTTCGTATTCATTGGGATTAATTTGAAGTTCAATTTCTTCCTCTTGATGGATTAATTGTTTCACATTACTTTTTAGTCTTTTTTTCCAAGTAATCATACATTTTGATACATTATCACCAATTGTTTTTCTTACTCTAAAACGACCATCGATTTCTTCACTATAAAAATCATATTTTTTCATTGGATGATTATATTGATCTGTACATTCATAAAAGCGACCTTGATATTTTAATTCCTTAATTTTTTTAAATATTTAATAATTTTATCTTTACTTTTTTGCGAATAATAATAACGAATTTCTGTTTCCATTTTACTTTCCTTTCATCTCCTAAAAATTATTAATTCTTCATTAAATACTAGCTCTAAATTATTGAAACATAGCTTGTAATCGGAATAATTATCATCATAATGCTGATGTTTTTTGAGTTATTATTTATATCTAGAACTTCGTTTGTTTTTCTTTGATTGTAACTTATGCTAAATTCTCATTCGGTATTAATAAGATTAAATTTACTAAATGACCTATGCTTTTCTAATGCAATTCAATTATACTACATTTAATTTTAAATTAAAACTCTGAATAATTTATTATTAGACAAAGTAAAAAGACTAAGCAAACTTAGTCTTTAATTATTTATTATTTTGCTTGTTTTTCTTTGATAGCGGCTTGAGCAGCTGCAAGTCTTGCAATTGGAACCCTAAATGGTGAACATGAAACATAGTTTAATCCAACATTATGACAGAACTCAACACTTGATGGATCTCCACCATGTTCTCCACAAATTCCAAGTTTAATATCTTTTCTAGTTTTTCTACCTTTTTCAGCAGCCATTTTAACTAATTGACCAACACCTGTTTGATCTAATTTTGCAAATGGATCTGATTCATAGATTTTAGCTTGATAATAAGAATCTAAGAATTTACCTGCATCATCTCTAGAAAATCCAAATGTCATTTGTGTTAAATCGTTTGTTCCAAATGAGAAGAATTCAGCTTCTTCAGCGATTTCATCAGCAGTTAGTGCTGCTCTTGGAATTTCAATCATTGTTCCAATATGATATTCAATATCAGAATTCTTTTCTTTTTTAACAAGTTCTGCAGTTTCAACTACAATATCTTTAACATATTTTAATTCTTTCTTTTCACCAACTAATGGAATCATAATCTCTGGAACAATATCATATCCTTTTTCAGCTTTTACTTCAATTGCTGCTTCCATAACAGCACGAGTTTGCATTTTAGCTATTTCTGGATATGTAACTGCAAGACGGCATCCTCTATGTCCCATCATAGGATTAAATTCATGTAATTCATCACATTTATTTTTAATTTGTTCTACAGTCATGTTCATATCTTTTGCTAAAGCTATAATATCTTCTTCTGCTGTAGGTAAAAATTCATGTAGTGGTGGATCCAAATAACGTACAGTCATTGGTCTTCCTTCTAGAGCTTCATACATAGCTTTAAAGTCTCCTTTTTGGAATGGAATTAATTCATTTAAAGCTTCTTCTCTAGCTTCTTTAGTATCAGATAAAATCATTTTTCTGATTTTTGGAATTCTATCTTCTTCAAAGAACATGTGTTCTGTACGGCAAAGACCAATACCTTCAGCTCCAAGTTTTACAGCATTTAATGTATCTCTAGGATTATCAGCATTTGTTCTAACACGTAATTTTCTAATAGAATCAGCCCAAGACATAATTCTTCCAAAATCTCCACTAACTGATGCTTCTTCTGTAGCTATATCTCCTTTATAAATATTACCAGTTGTACCATCTAGTGAAATGTAATCACCTTCATGGAATGTATAACCACCTAAAGTAAACTCTTTCTTTTCTTCGTCAATTTTAATATCACCACAACCAGATACACAACAAGTACCCATACCACGAGCAACAACTGCAGCATGTGATGTCATACCTCCACGAACGGTTAAAATTCCTTGGCTAGCATTCATTCCTTCAATATCTTCTGGTGATGTTTCAAGTCGAACAAGAATTACTCTTTCTCCTTTACCACCAATACCTGCAGCTTTAGCATCTTCAGCAGTAAAATATACTTTACCAGCAGCAGCACCTGGTGATGCTGGAAGTGCAGAACCAATTACTTCTCCTTCTTTTAATGCTTGAGCATTAAATGTTGGATGTAATAATTGATCAAGTGATTTAGCCTCTATTCTAAGAATAGCTTCTTCTTTAGTAATCATTCCTTCATCTACTAAATCACAGGCAATTTTAATTGCAGCAGGAGCAGTTCTTTTACCATTACGTGTTTGTAAGAAATAAAGTTTACCTTCTTGAATAGTAAATTCCATATCTTGCATATCACGATAATGATCTTCTAACTTCTGAGCAATTTTCATAAATTCTTCATAACATTCTGGTAAATCTTCTTTTAACTTAGTAATTGGTTGAGGCGTTCTTACACCAGCAACAACATCTTCACCTTGAGCATTAATTAAATATTCACCATAAATTCCTTTTTCTCCTGTTGAAGGATTACGAGTAAAGGCAACTCCAGTACCTGAAGTATCTCCCATATTACCAAATACCATTGCTTGAACATTAACAGCAGTACCCCAATCACCTGGGATATCGTTCATTCTTCTATAAACGATAGCACGTGGATTATTCCAAGATCTAAATACAGCTTTAACTGCTCCCATTAATTGTTCTTTTGGATCTTGTGGGAAATCTTCTCCATTCATTGTTTCTTTGTAAACGTTCTTGAATTTTTCTACTAATTCTTGTAAATCTTCTGTAGTAAGTTCAGTATCATAATGAACACCTTTAGCATCTTTTACTTCATCAATAATTTTTTCAAAGAATGACTTAGGAACTTCCATAACAACGTCTGAATACATTTGAATAAATCTTCTATAAGAGTCATAAGCGAATCTAGCATTACCTGTCTTTTGAGCAAAACCCTTAACTGCTTCATCATTTAAACCTAAATTTAAGATTGTATCCATCATACCAGGCATAGAAGCTCTAGCTCCACTACGTACAGATACTAATAATGGATCTGAATTATCTCCAAATTTCTTTCCTTGCATTTCTTCTAATACTTTTAAAGCATCAAAAATTTGTGTTTTAATTTCTTCAGAAATACTTTCGTTATTTTTGTAATAATCTGTACAAGCTTCTGTCGTAACTGTAAACCCTTGAGGAATTGGTAAGCCTAAGTTTGTCATTTCTGCTAAGTTAGCCCCTTTACCACCTAAAAGGTCTCTCATATCTGCATTACCTTCTTTAAACAAGTAAACAAATTTCATATGTTTTTCTACTTCCTTTCCATAACTTTTTGATTTTGTGAAAACACATAGTTAATAGGGATTCTTTTCAATTTATGGTATCTATAATCAAAATATACCAATTAACTCTCCCCACCATGACTAATTATAAAGGAATTATGTATAATTTACAAGTGTTTTTAAACGTTTTATTACTTTTTTTTCAATCCTAGAAATATAAGATTGACTAATTCCTAATTTTTTAGCAACTTCTTTTTGGGTCATTTCTTTTTGACCTAATAAACCATATCGTAAAATAATAATATCTCTATCTCTAGGATTTAATCTCATTACTTCATTAATCATTAATTTTTTATCTTGATCTTCTTCAATTCCACGAGTCACAATATCTTTATCAGTACCTAATACATCTTCTAAATGTAATTCATTTCCTTCTGAATCATACGATAGTGAAGCATCAATACTAACTTCAGTTTTTAATCTTTTTGTTTTTCTTAAAAACATTAGAATCTCATTATCAATACAACGTGAAGCATAAGTAGCTAGTTTAATATTTTTATTTCTTGAAAAAGTATTAATTCCTTTAATTAACCCAATAGTTCCTATACTAACTAAATCCTCTAAATCAACGTTAGTATTTTCATATTTTTTAGCAAGAAACACTACCAATCTTAAGTTATGTTCTATTAATATATCTCTAGCTTTCATATCCCCATCTTCAAATAAAGATAAATAATAATCTTCTTTTTCGTGAGATAATGGTTCTGGCAAAATATCAGTAGCTCCTACATAAAAAACTCTACCTACTTTAACAAATATTCTTTTAATTAATTCAACTATTTTTCTCATGATAATTCCTCCTTAAATTTATTTGGTAATATACAATCACTATCATTTAAATTAAACTTATTATCACTTTTCCCAATCAAACAATTATATATTTCTCTATCATCTATCACTACTTTATCTGGCTTTATACAGGTCATTAAACCTTGATTAGTTATAGTTTGATATGGAACTAAAATTTTCTTTTTATTAGCAAACGATAATTTCTCATGATTAACAATAATTACAGGTCTTTTTTTATAAGGATCTTTTAAAATATTACCAGTATCCAAATACCCAGTTAAACAATACTTTTTACTGTTAATATAAATATCTACTTGATAATAATTATTTTTACTTGTTTCATAATTTTTCTTATCTTTTATATAAAAATATAAAACTAATGGACTAATAATTATCATAACTATAAAATTAATACTAAGTCCATTAGAGAAAAACACAAGTCCTTGATTCTTATAACTAAATGTATCGTTTATAAAATACATAATTCCTCCTAAAAAAATACTTAGAACATAAAAATAAAGATAAGTTTTCAAAAAATTCTTTGCACCAAAAGTCGCTGTGATCATTAATATACTAATAATTATTTTTAAAATAAAAAGTGAAATATTATTAAGTGGAATAAATAAAAACAAAATACTACAACTACCTATTAAACTACCTATGATAAGTCTTATTAATTTAGTTCTTTTTTTTAAGAGGTATTTAACACCAAACAGCAGTATAAAATCAAAGAAAAAATTGATAAGTAATACTAAGTCTAAATATATTTTCATGATATCACCATAATTACTATAACAATAAAAAAACGACTTAATTGTCGTTTTATATTTTCTTTTTCTTAAAAAATATTCTACAGATATAAAATAGGAATATTGACATAATAATAACATAAGCCCAATTAAGAATTATTTGAAATGTTCCTGATGAATATCTATCAATAATACCTAGTATTCCAGTTGGAACATATTTACCAATTAAAGCTGATACATCAGGTAGACCAATATTATTTTTAATAAAGGTTAATATTCTTAATAAGATATCAAATATGGCAATAAAGAAAACAAATGAAGAAAAACGTTTAAAAAACATAATAACTACTACCATTAAAATAATTAAAACAACTAAATCAATATACATTTTACCACCTACTTTATAAAATATGGATTATACTTTTTCTCAGCTTTCAGAGTTGTTGGTTCTCCATGTCCATTATATATTTTTATACTATCATCATATTTCTTAATTTTTTCGATACTGTTTTCCATTTCTTTTATACTCCCTGTTGGTAAATCACATCTTCCTATATTTCCTTTAAATATAAAATCTCCTACAAACATAGTATTAATTTCTTCAAAGTAGAAAGTTATAGAGTCACTAGAATGACCTGGTGTATATATACATTTAAACTTAAAGTCGCCTATTGCATATTCTTGTTCATTCACATTACTTTTTTTAAAAATTTTAACTCCACGTTTTGATAAAAAATATCGTAAAGCACCTACATGATCAAAATGGGCATGAGTAATTAATACCCCTAAAACTTTATTATCTTTGATTACTTCTTTTATTTTTGAATAATCATCACCTGGATCTATTACTAAACAAGTATTATTCTTAGTTAAGACATAACAATTCTCTTCTAAGGAACCAACAACTACTGTATTTACTTCCATATTATCACCAACTATACTATATCATAATTATAAAAAATGTTCAATTTATCAATAAAATCATTTACTAATTAGACACTATTTTCTTTTTCCTAATTTTATTATTTTTGATATGATCACCAATTATTTCAGAAACTTCTAATACTGTAACAAAACTACTACAATCCATTTCATGACAGATTTTTTTTAGCTCATAAACTTCAATTCTAGTAATAACACAATAAAGAACCTCTTTTTCCCCTGTTATTAAACCTTTACCTTTAATTTTAGTGACGGTTCTTCCTAATCTTTTAAATATTTCATCTGCCATATCAGTTCCTTTATCAGTAATAATTAAGGCTGCTTTTGCTTGTTCTAGGCCTTCTGCTACAAAATCTATTACTTTAAAAGTAATAAAGTATGTAAGTAGTGAATATAAAGCTCTATCAATACCAAATATAGTTCCAGCTACTGTATAAATAATTAAATTAAATATTAACACAACTTGACCAACAGACAGAGCTGTTTTTTTACTAATAACTAAGGAAACTGACTCTGTTCCATCAACGCAACCACCAAAATGAATTACTAACCCTACTCCTACACCTAATAAAGCTCCCCCATAAACTGTCGCTAATAAAATTTGATTAGTAATTTCTTCAAAATTAGCAAAATATGATAACGCTAGAGAAAATAAAATCATTGAATAGATAGCTCTAATTAAAAAGCCCATTCCCATATTCTTATAACCTAGAAAAATAAAAGGAATATTTAAAATTAAAACTAACAAACTAATTGGAATTTCAGTTAATTTTGATATTATAATTGAAATACCAGTTACGCCTCCATCTAAGATTGTATTTGGGATTAAAAATGTTTCTAAAGCATAAGCTGCTAAAATCGATCCAATTGTTAACATTAAAAACGAAATTAAGATTTGCGATTTACTATGTACTATTTTACTCATCTTTTTACCTTCTTTCTATTTTATATATTAATTATAACACAATAAAAGTAAATCCTAAATTAAGATTTACTTATTTGACACATTAATTTTCTTCTACTTCAAATTGTGAATTATATAACTTGGAATAAAAACCGTTTTTATTTAGTAATTCTTCATGTGTTCCTTGTTCAACAATATCACCATTATCCATTACTAAGATAAGATCAGCATTTTTAATAGTTGAAAGTCGATGAGCTATAATAAAACTTGTTCTTTTTTCCATTAATTTATCCATAGCCTGTTGAATTAAAATTTCAGTTCTCGTATCAACACTTGAAGTTGCTTCATCTAAGATTAGAATTTTTGGATTAGCTAAAATAACACGAGCAATGGTTAATAATTGTTTTTGTCCACCAGAAATATTATCAGCTTCTTCATTTAATACCATATTATAATCATTAGGAAGTGTTTTAATAAAGTGATGAACACTGGCTGTTTTACAAGCTTCTTTAATTTCTTGATCAGTTGCATCTAATTTACCATATTTAATATTTTCTTTAATCGTACCATTAAATAGCCACGTATCTTGTAAAACCATACCAAATAATTTACGCAATTCATGACGATTAAATGAATTAATGTTTTTATTGTCAATCAAGATACTACCACTATTTAATTCATAAAAATGCATTAATAATTTAACAATTGTAGTCTTTCCGGCCCCAGTTGGACCAACAATAGCAATCTTTTGACCTTTTTTTATTTTAGTTGAAAAATTATTAATAATAATTTTATTAGGATTATAACCAAATTTAACATTTTTAAATTCAATGTTTCCTTCGATATTATCAATCTTCTCTGCATTTTCTACGATATCAACTTCTTCTTCTAATTTTAAGAAATTAAACACTCTTTCACTAGCAGCAATAGCTGATTGAACGTTGGCCATAACTTGAGATAATTGATTAATTTGCTGCGTAAAATTACGAACATATTGGGTAAATGATTGAATATCGCCCACTTGAATTTTATCCAAGATAACCATGTATCCTCCTAAAATAGAAATGACAACATATCCAAGATTACCAATAAACTGCATTATCGGATGCATAGTCGTTGCTAAAAATTGAGATTTCCAAGCACTCTGATATAAAGTTTTATTTAATTCTCTAAAAGTTGCAATGGCTTTTTTCTCACCATTAAACGCTTTAACAATATCATGACCACCATATATTTCTTCAACATGACCATTTATATGTCCAAGATATTCTTGTTGCATAACAAAATATTTTTGAGAACGAACAATAACTTTATTTAAGATTAACATACAGAAAGGAATAATTAAAATAGTCACTATTGTCATAGGAATATTAATAGAAATCATCATAATCAAAACACCAATAATAGTTGCTACACCTCTTATAATTTCTGTAATTGATTGATTTAGACATTGAGTTAAAGTATCAATATCATTAGTTACAATTGATAAAATTTCACCATGCGTTTTAGAATCAAAAAATTTCATTGGTAAGCGATTTATCTTTTGACTTAAACTATTACGAAGTTTATAAGAAATATCATTAGAAATACCAGTCATTATAATACCTTGAATAGCAGCGAATAATGAACTAGCAATATATAAAACAATTAAAATCACAGTAGTTTTTTCAATATAATTAAAGTTAATACCACCAGTATTAGAGATTTTTTTAATTAAACCATTAAAAATTTCAGTAGTAATATTACCCATAATTTTAGGTCCGATAATAACAAAAACAGTTGAAGCAATCGAAAAGATTAAAACAAACGATAAACGTAATTTATAATCTTTTAAATAAGATAGAAGTTCTAATAACGTCTTTTTAAAGTTTTTGGCTTTTTCTGATGGCATGGATCTACGTGGTCTAGGCATTTTCTAACTCCTCCTTACTTAATTGAGATAAAGCTATTTCTTTATAGATTTGGCAATTTTTTAGTAAATCGGCATGTTTACCAATTCCCACAACATTACCTTCATTTAAAACAACTATCTTATCAGCATTCATGATTGTAGAAATTCTTTGAGCAACTATTAAAACGGTTTTATTCTTAGTAATAGTTTTTAATTCTTTACGAAGTTTGGCATCAGTTTTAAAATCTAGTGCTGAAAAAGAATCATCAAAAATATAAATATCTGGATCTTTTGCCAAGGCACGAGCAATGGAAAGACGTTGTTTTTGACCTCCTGATACATTAGTCCCACCTTGGGCAATTTGATAATTTTCTTTATCTTTTAATTTAGATACAAATTCTTCTGATTGTGATATTTTTAAAGCTTGTTTTACTTTAGCATCAGAAATATTTTCATTACCATATTTTATATTATCTTTAATCGTACCTGTAAATAAAATACCTTTTTGTGGAACAAAACCAATCTTATTACGTAGTTCCTTCAAATCAGCATTTTTAATATTAATACCATCAACTAACAATTCACCGCCTGTAACATCGTAAAAACGAGGAATTAAGTTAATTAAAGTAGATTTACCAGAACCAGTTGAACCAATAAAGGCTGTTGTTTCACCAGGATTAGCTACAAGATTTATATCCGTAATTACATCATAATCAGCATCAGGATAACGGAAAGAAACATTATGAAATTCAACTCTACCACGAACATCTTTTTGAAATGGTTGCGGATTTTTAGGATTTAAAATTGTATCCTTTGTTTCTAAAACTTCCATAATTCTTTTAGCTGATACATTCGCACGAGGAAGCATAATTGACATCATAGAAATCATTAAGAACGACATGATTATTTGCATTGTATATTGAATGTAAGCTAGGATATCTCCAACTTGCATTGAACCAGAATCAACACCTTTAGCACCCTTATAAACAATGGCTAAACAAACAAAGTTCATAATAAGCATCATAATTGGCATCATAAAACTCATTGTTCTATTAACAAAAATATTGATTTTAGTTAAATTTTTATTAGCTTCATCAAAACGTTCTTCTTCATGTTTTTCATTAGAAAAAGCTCTAATTACTGGTAACCCTGAAAGAATTTCTCTTGTCACCAAGTTTAATCTATCAATTAACTTCTGAATTTTTGTAAATTTTGGCATTGCAATGGCAAATAAAATAATAACAAAAGATAAAATTGACGCAACAGCAACACCAATAATATATGTCATCGAAGAATTAGTATGAAGAGCTTTTATTACTCCACCTACCCCTATAATTGGTGCATATATTACTACTCTAAATAAGAAGACGATTACCATCTGAACTTGTTGAATATCATTTGTAGTTCGAGTAATTAAAGAAGCTGCACCATAAGTTTTCATTTCATTTTTAGAAAAACCAACAACTTTTTTAAAGGTTTTTTCACGTAAATTTTTAGATAAAGTTGCAGCCATTCTAGAACCAACAAGTACTGTTAAAATGCCACTAACCATCACACTTAAAGCAATTAGAATCATAATTAAGCCTGCTTTAATTATGTAGTTAATTTGTAATTTATCAGTATCAACCCCAATACGTTCATATTCCTTAACTACATAAGAAACAGCAGCTTGATCAATAATTGTATCTGGATAGTCTTTTAACTTATTATTAATTGTCTTTAAAAGTTCTACTTTTTGAGTACTATCGGCAAACTGTAAAGCTGTAAAAATATCAACATCACTAGGAAAAGATACTGCATTAGAAGTATTACTGTTTTGTTTAGTCTTATCACTATTAAAAAAACTAACAATCGTCATAGGCTTAGCAAAAATTTTACTTACTTTTTCTTGATTAGCATCTTTTACAAGTTCATATATTTTCTCATTTTTATACGTTTTAGTAACTTTATAATTATTCTCAATATAATTTTTATCTTTATCTGACATTAAAAGAGTAAGTTTATTTAACTCCGTTTCTCCTATTTCAGTAATAGCGGCATTTTCAATACCATTTTGTTGAACACCAACATTAATTATTTTAGATGTATATTCAGGCAAAGTTAAATCTAACCAAGCTTGAACAATTAAAAGTAAAATAATAATAATGACTGATGTAATCGATTTTTTTAAATATTTAAATATTTTAATCATTAGTTATCCTCCTTATATATTCCATAACATAATATGTCTAATTTTTGAAAATATTTTCTTTTAGTTTTTTCATAATCTTTAGTTAAAGAAAATTCTTCAATTGATAAAAACAAACTATGCATAAGCATGGTAAATATAAATTCCAAAGATTCATTCTTTAAATTATTAGTATTAATATTATCTTTTATATCTAAAAAAAGATCATGATGAGGATTTTCAACTGGCTTATTTCTTAGACTTTTAAAGATAAAAATATTCTTAAAAATACCAATAGCTTCTTCTTTATAATATTTTTTAGTAATTTCTTCAAATAACATTTTAAAAGTATGATATAAATCACCATTATTTGCAATTAAGAGATTTTTAATAATTTTATTTATTTCTTTAGTGTTAAGTTCAATTAAATATTCAAACAAATCTTCTTTATCTTTGAAGTACATATAAAAACTACCACGAGGAATATTTGAATTAGCTATTATCTTATTGATAGATACTTCATGATATTTCTTATTAGCAAATTCTTTTAAACTATTAGAAATTAGTTTGGTTTGTTTTTCTTTTTCTAAATTGAAGAAAGTACTACTAGGCATATTATTCATCCTTTCAACCATGCTTTTTCATTATAATATGACAAGTTGTCATATGTCAATAGTAAGCCATAAAAAAAGTGACTATTTCAATCACTTCTATTTCATTTGGTAGCCTGTACGGAATTCGAATCCGTGAATGCTGCCTTGAGAGGGCAGTGTGTTAAGCCACTTCACCAACAGGCCATATTAGTTTTTAACTAAAAACTATATTAAGTTTATCATATAGTTTTAAAAACTTCAATAAAAACAAAAAAAAGTACCTATTAACAAATTGAAAATAGATACTTATTGATTAGTTGTCTTTTTTATAGTTCCATGAAATTTTTTATTATCTATTTTTATTTTACATGGATATTCTTTCTCATTATCCATTAAAGATTTAACCTCATCAGTAAATTTAATTTTATAATTAAAACCATAATCTTTATTTGCACAAAATAAACTATCAAGTATTGCATCTTTTTCATCATTTGAAGCATTCTTAAACATAGTAGAATTTAAAATGTTTTTAAATTCTTTTAAAGACTTTTTTGTTTCAATTTGAGATAAAACCATAATTGACTTAAAGAAAGTAGAAGAATCCAAATTACTAGCTTCTTCAATAATATTTAAAGTTAAGTTTTGATTTTTTTTCTTTTTTTGTCTAGTTAATATATTATTCATTAATGTAGTGTTTTCACTACAATGTAAATTAAACTTATCAATAAATTCACTTATAGAATGAATTTTAAAATAATCACTTCTTGCTTTTATATGTTTTTTAGTAATTTCTTCCCCACGACATGGCATATCCAAAAAATTTAAATATTTTTTTAAATTATCTGTATCATTAAATTCATCTTTAGTAACAGTTGATTTGATTGCATCTATTTTAGCCTCCAATAAGGATGGTTTCATATCTCCATCTAAAAATTCCAAAATAGTTACAAGACTTTCTTTATTGTCAATATTTTTATCGCCCAAATCTTCTAAAAAGCCTTTTTCATCTTCAGTACCAAAGAAAAATTCACTTTTTAATTTGTATCGTTTACTATTAGTTTCTAAGCTTTTATCACAATGAACTATCGAAGATAAAATTGTGTTCATTATTTCACAATTATAATTTTCAAAATCAAAGTTAAAGAAACTATTAATTAAAGTATCTTCACATTCAGGATTAATATTAGATAAAATATCTATAAGATATTTTAAGTTACTATCAGAATCCAAAAATTTCTTACATAAATCTAAATAACTATCAGGATTAGAAAGTATTTTTTTATAAAAACTATCAGGTAATTTAGAAATACTAGATATATCTAACATTTCTTGGGAACTACTAAGCAGCTGGTTAAAAATTTCTGCCCTAACCTTTTTTCCTTCTTCACTTTTTCCCATATTAATTAAATCTAAGTAATTATATTTAGTTGTAGCACTTCTAGGTGTTAATGCTTTAAAATCAATAAATTTGATTATATCACTATAATTGTTAATGATTTTTTCTATATCATTACTTTCCAATTTAAAAATATCAAAAATTCTTGTATCATTGCCTAATAGATCAACAATTTTTTCTACTGTTGTGGTCTTTAGATATAAAACTTCATTAAATTCATCAAGATTAGAAAATATTTTATTTATTTGATAAACTAAATAAGTGTTATCACCATTTATACAATCAGGTGGGAGCAAATCATTATCAATAGACTGATTCATTGCCTTTTTCCATAATTTATTATATAGCCTTGAAGCTCTATAAGAAGTCGATCCAGAAAAGAAAGAAGAGTATTTATTATATATATATAATTTAGTTTTTATAAAATTATTAATATCTATTGTTTTATCGGAATGACAGGAAATAAGTTTCAAAGATTCATCTATATCATATGCTTTTGCTACATTTGAAGCTTCTTCAATCAACGTAATAATAGAATCAACATCTTCTGAGAGCTTTTTTATTGTTTTCTTTTCCTCATTAGAAAATAAATTTCTGCTTTTAAAGTTAAAATATTGATTTAATTCATATCTATTTATACAATTTTTTATAATATTCATAGCTAATTTTTCCTATCCTTTAATTTATCTTCCAAGCTTTTTATAATAAGCTCCAGCAAAATTACATCCTAATTTTTTTTGGGACTTTAATTCTTTAGAATTACTAGCATAACGAGAAAAGTAACGAGAATCGGTAATCGTATCCACATCATTCATTGAATAATACAATACATTTCTTTCTTCAAATTGTTTTGCAATAGCTTTTCTTAAATTTATTTTGAATAAGTTTTTATCATTTAAGGATTCATTAGTAATAACATTTTCCCATAATTCTTTATCTTTAGCCCAAATCGGATATTTATTAGTACTAAAATCTGGTCCTAATGTTGCACTAACATAAGCATAAATGTCTTGATCACGACTTCCACAAACAGTTAATAAACTATCAGCAATCATCATTGGTAATTTCGAATCAATAAGTTCCGGAGTACAATGAGCTACTGCTGTAAATCCTTTTTTTATATCTGTCATCATAATAACAGGATAATCAAAAGTAGCATGTCCAATAACCACTTCTGGTGTTTCAGTAGTCACAATCAAAATATCCTCTTTTATATCAGTTTTACAACCGTCTGGGTTAGATTTTATAACATCTTCATCAATAATTTTATAGGAACCATTTTTATCTTGTTGCCTAGAAGTAAACATCATATATCCGTTAAAACCAAATTTTTCACCTAAATTAATTCTTCTTTTCAAAAATGCTTTTTCTCTTTTTTCTAAGGTCATCTTTCTGGGATTGTACAGAGCTGCAGCACTCATTGTTCCATATTCAATACCACCAACATCAATAATCCCATAGTTAGTAGCTTTTCTTCTCGATATAACTCCATTATTCATTATATTCTTCCCCCTATTTAATGTTTTTATTTATGACTTTTTTTCACTTTTTGCATCATTTTAACTTGTTCTTTAATATTTGTTTTTTCTAATATATCGCGATTTACTGCTATTTCATATTGGCTTCTGTTGCCACTAAATTTCAACCGAGATTTTTCTCTATTTAATGTATCCATCAATAGTAAATGCTCTTCAATATTTCTTGTTTCTAGCACGTCTTTATTTGTTGCTATCTTGTTTGCATATATATTATTTAAATCTATGGCTTTGTCTATCAATAGCAAATGCTCTTCTAAGGTTCTATTTTCTAAGGCATCTTTATTCATAAATAATTTGTATAGCTGTTCTATATTATAATAAGGATGCTTTTTTGCTTTTGTTTCGAATGTTGTCATCCATTGTAATTGATCTTCAAAAGTATGTTTTTCTAACATTGTTTTATCTACCGCTATAAGAGATGTCCACATATATAAAGATTCACTATTTAAAACTTTACGCATTAATTTTAAGTGTTCTTCTATATTTCGATTTTCTAATACATCTTTATTTACTGCTATAGTATATAGAACAGATTGTGGTATTAGATTACAAAGATCTACTATATATATCAATCGTACTATATCATCTATGGTTCTATTTTCTAATACATTTTCATTTGCAAATATTTTATATACATCGAAATGTTTATAATCACATTTATTTATCCTATTTAATAGTAATATTGTCTCCTCAATTAAATCATCAGATTTATTAGAAAATAGTTTCATTATTGCTTTAACTTTTTCTATATTTGTGATTTCACTCGCTATTTGTTTTAATATTTCTCTATCTATAGTTTGAATTTCACTTGCTATTTGTTTTAATGTTTCCTTTTTCATTT
Source organism: uncultured Bacilli bacterium (assembly GCA_947631155.1). GTDB lineage: Bacteria > Bacillota_I > Bacilli_A > RF39 > UBA660 > UMGS995. The sequence continues at coordinate 5,741 of CANRKG010000008.1, read as the reverse complement.
AAATATTCCCCTAATAAAAATCATAAATATAACTAAGAAATTGTATTTTGATATAAGTTAATTCGTTTAATAATTCTTTCTTTTCCTAATATTTTCATAATAGAAAATAAATCAGGCGATTTGGTTCTACCCGTAATCATTACACGTATAGCTTCACAAATATCACCAACATGTCCTTTAAAATTATCTGGATCTTTTTTATATTTCTTTGGTGTAGAAGCATAACCATTGTTAGTTGCAAATTCTTTAATTTTATTAAACCATTCTTCATTAGATACATTTAAATCCAGATAATTATTTACATAATCTATTATTAAATTAATATCATAAGTTTTATCGCTATCGTTTTTACTGTAATTTTCTTCTTCAAATAAAGAATCTATAGCATAAGAAAACTCTTCTTTTACATCACTATATTTAGCTATATCTTTACGAGGACGTTCTCCATCTTTTTCAATACTCAAGAATTTAATCATATCTTCTTTGTTTTCTTCTAACAATTTATAATAATCAGGATCATTTGTTTTAGTATAGTCTAATGTTTCATTGTAAACTTCTCTACCACTTTTACGAGAAAAGTACGTTTTACAAATATTATTTAATTTAGCTTCATCAAAAGAGGTTCCACCAATTGCCATTTTCGCAAATGAAAATTCAAAATCTTTAATATCTTTATCCTTATTATTTAAATACCATTCTTCAAAATTAGTATTTGTTATAGTTGCTAAATAAAGATGTAAAGCATCAATTGGAATGCCCGCTTCTTGATAATACTTAACTCCAGCCCATAAATCTTTACGTTTTGATATTTTTCTAATAGTACCTGTTTCGCTATCTTTAATAGTTATTGGTGCTATATGAACATATTCTGGTCTTTTAAATTGCATTATTTCAAATAATTGAATATGAAGTGGTAAACTGGATACCCACTCATCACCTCTAATAACATGTGTAGTATGCATTAAATGATCATCAATAACATGAGCAAAATGATAAGTTGGTGTGCCATCTTTTTTTAATAAAACTGTATCCATATCATGTTCTGGAAATTTTAATTTTCCCTTTACACAATCAGTAATTTCAATTTCTTTTTTCGCATTACCTGGCGATTTTAAACGAATAACATAATCTTCTTTATTGTTAAGTTTTTCTTTAACTTCTTCCAAAGATAAATCTCTATCTACTGCATATACACCATAAATACCTATTTTTATTTTATTAATTTCTTGTTCTTCCCTAATTGTAGCAATTTCTTCTTCTTTCATAAAACATGGATAAGCTAGACCTTGAACAATTAAATCTTTGACATAGGTTTGATAAATTTCTGTTCTATCACTTTGTAAATATGGTCCATATTCACCACCATATGAATAGCCTTCATTTGGGGTTATATCAAAACCTTTTAACACACCTGTAATATTATCAATTCCACCTTCAATTGCTCTTTTTTGATCAGTATCTTCAATTCGTAAGAAAAATTTACCTTGACTTTGTCTAGCATAAACCATATCACAAAAAGCCGAAAACAAATTACCTAAATGTACACTTCCAGTAGGACTAGGTCCATATCGTGTTACCATTGCTCCTTCAGGTAAATTTCTTTCTGGATACATATTTTCATAATAAGCTCTATCATGCTTAATATTTGGAAATAATATTTCTGCTAACTCAATTCTTTCTTTTTCACTCATTTTATTCCCTCTTTCTTTATTTGAAAAAAGCCCTTACGGACTAAATTGTTAAATTGGCTGCCCTAGTTAGATTCGAACTAACGCATCGTGCGGTCAGAGCGCACTGCCTTACCACTTGGCTATAGGGCAATCTATATATTTAACATTTTATAACATTTCAAAAAAAAAATAAAGATATTCTTTTAAAGTTATTACATATTTTATATTATTTTTTTACTTTAGTAATTACAGAGACATTATTATCTAAATTTATAATTTGTCGAATTGAACTATGTTTTAACATTCTTGTATTATTATTTAAACTACTTAATTCTTTTCTAACTTTTACAAATTCATCGGTTCCTTCAAAACTAGGGTGTTTTAAAAATAGTCCCATTACATAAGTATCTCTTATTGGGGATATATGAACATTTTCAAATTCAAATAAATCTAAAAACGAATCCATAACATCATCCATTAATTTTGTTGTTTCTAATGAATCCTTTTTTAAAAGTTTTAATACACCTTTAAAATCCAATACTCCACTAGTATCATTTAATAGTTTATTAAATTCATTTATGACATCTATATTACTTACATCTTTTTTTAAAATACTTTCATCATGTGTCGAAGAGAAAACAGACTTTAATCCTAATGTACATAAAAATGTGTTTTTTTCTATATTTTCACTATCTTCTTTTAACTTACAATCACATTGAACTAATTTTTCCTCATTTTTAAGTAAAAAACTTAATCTTTTAGTACCTTTAATCATATTGTAATAATTTATCTAATTAATTATTAGACCCTTTCTTTTATTTTTGTTATTCTTTTAATGCAAATTAACTATAAATTATAACTATTTTCTTGCACGAGTACATATTATACCACACTTTGTATAAAAAGTAAAATAGAATCAAAATTATTTTAATAATAATGATTCCACTTCTTTATATAATTCTTGATTTACTTCTTCTAAATTATTACTATTTACTTTCATTGGTTTTCCATAACGTATAGTTAAATTATTACTTCTAAATTTATAATCTCCAGTAATAGCAAAAGGAATAATTGTAGCATTGGTTTTACTAGCCATAGATACCGCTCCCATTTTAAATGGTAATAATAATTTATCTTTTGTTTTATTTCTAGTTCCTTCTGGAAACAATCCAATTGCGCCATCATTTTGTAAAATTTCTATAGCATAGTCTGTACTTTCTTTATTCTTTTTAGTTCGATCAATTGGTATACAACCTACCATTTTAAAAAACCAAGCAAATTTTCCATCAAAATATTCTTTTTTAGCTAAGTAATGAATAACCCTTTTAGTAGCCATAATAGTTAAACATTGATCATATATATGTTTATGATTACCAACAATAATTATTGGTCCTCTTTTAGGTATAACCTCTTTATTAATAATTTTAGGATTATAATATAGCCTAAATAAAATTCGCATCAGTGGTGTTAATATCATATAAGGAATTTCTCCTTTAAATCTTTTCTTTTTCATTTTGATACTTCTTTCTATATTCATTATTTTCTTGTTGTAATTTTCTAAAATCAACTTTACCAACTAAAGTTCTAGGTAAAGATTTTCTAAATTCATATTCATAAGGTAAGGCATATTTAGGTAAATTTTTCTTACATAATTCTTTTAATTGTTCTATTATTTCGTTATTAGCTCGATAACCTTTTTTTAAGACTATATAAGCTTTAGGAACTTCTACTTTGTAATTGTGAGGAATTCCCACAACACTAGATAACAAAACAGCTTCATGTGTTTCTAATATCGCCTCTATTTGTGATGGATAAACATTATAACCTGATGAAACTATTAATCTTTTGAGACGACTTGTATATTTAATAAAACCATTTTCATCCATGACACCTAAATCCCCAGAATGAAGCCAAACATTACCGTCATCATGAATATGTAAGGCTAAGTTGGTTTCTTTTTCATTATTGTAATAACCTAACATCACATTAGGACCACTTATGCATATTTCTCCTTCTTCACCATAAGCGACTTCTTTATCGTCTGGTGAAAATATCCCAATATAACAGCCTGGGAAAGGAATGCCGACACTACCCTTTTTAGGTATATTTTTAAAACCTAAGCAAACTGCCGCTAAACATTCACTCATTCCATAACCTTGTATAATTCTAACTGAAGAACCATGAGAATATAAAAATTCATTTATTTTTGTTTCTGTTGCTCCTTTAAGACTATCGCCACCAGAAATTGCATATTTTAAATAATTTAGACGTAATTTATTAGCTCTTGGACTATTCATCATTGCTTCAAATAAAGTTGGTACACCTATTACAAATTCTGGATGATACTTAGATAAAATTTTATCAAAATTTTCAGCTTTAAACTGCGGAATTAAAATACATTCAGCACCCAAACATAATGGTGTATAGACACAAACACCTAAACCGAAGCCATGAAATATAGGCATAATTGATAAGCAACGATCTTTTTTTCTTAAATCTTTAAAAACAACTTTAGATTGCTCAACTAATGCCATAAAATTACCATTAGATAAAACAATTGCTTTTGGATTACCTGTAGAACCACCACTATGAAGCATAGTAGCAGGTTGATTTTTTTCGCCAGTAAAATTTAGTTTTTCGTTATGAGAATATTGTTTACCTAAATTAATAAAATCATTCCAAAAAATATATTTGCTATCATTATAAGGTAATTCTGTTTTATATCCAGAAGTTACTTTATATCCTAAACTCCATAAAAAGGACATTGAATCATTAGCTCTAACAATAATAATTCGATAAACATCAGTATCTTTAATAATATTTTTTATCTTTTTATAATCTATATCAATAAGTACTAACATAACACTAGCTGTATCAATTAAAGTATTTTTTATTTCATTTTCGCTAGATAATGGATGAACCATATTGGAGATAGCTCCTATCTTATTTAAAGCTAAAAAGGCGATTACTCCTTCTGGAGTATTTGGCATACAAATAGTAACTACATCACCTCTTCTAATTCCTTGATGTAAGAAAGATTTGGCACAAGTGTCTACTTTTTTTATTAGTTCTTTATAAGTTATTTTAGTTCCATAGTAATTTATTGCAATTAAATCTTTATTTTGAGATGCATGTTCTAAAAAATATTGATATAAAGACATATTTGGTATTTTTAAATCCATTTCTTCTTTACTATAATATTTACTCCAAGGAGCTTTTGGTTTCTCTTTGAATCCCAAAAAACGAAAAAATTTCATATTAAATATACTCATTATGAATTCTCCTTTCTTAGTTCATTTTCTATAATTGTCATTAATTTCTTATTTTCTTGACTTAAATCTTTCTCTACTTTATAGGGTTTTAAAAATTCAATAGTTATATTTTTTCTAAATAATTTATAGTGGCCTTTAATTACAAATGGGACTATTTTTGAATTAGTTTCTTTACTCATTTTAACAGCTCCTATTTTAAAAGGAATTATTATGTCGTTTGTTCTATTAATAGTACCTTCAGGGAAAATACCAATAACACTTTTATTATTCAACGTCTCTATCGCTGTTGTTAAAGCTTTTTTGTCATGTGTTTTTCTATCAACTGGAATAATTCCCATATTATTAAATATTATTCCTTTCAAACCCAAAGTTAATTCTTTTTTAGCTAAAAAATGAATAGTTCTATTAGTAGAAGAAATTAATAACAAGCAATCTAAGTAATTAGTATGATTACCGGCTAAAATGCAAGGTTCTTGTTTACAAATATTATCTAATCCAATATAAGTAGGTCTATAAAGTATATTAAAAACTATTTTTATTATTGGTCTAGTTATTCTATATAATATATTCTGATTCATGGCTCCTCCATTTTAAATATATAAATACATTATAACACTATCTTTATAAGTTTACAAAGTAACTAAACAAAAAAATAAAAGACCTTATTATTGCCTAGCAGTTTTATTGACAAATATTTTAGCTAAATATATAATTCTTATTAGAATAGAACATCTGGTAAAAGTCAATAGACAAAATTAAATAGGTTTAGATATATTTTTGATATATTTAAATAAATTAG
>CANRKG010000007.1 GCA_947631155.1 uncultured Bacilli bacterium | reverse complement strand
TAACGCTATCGCTTTTTCAGCTCTCACCCGCATAGCGGGTGGTTTTATTATGTTCCTATCCCGGAACATAATAAAAACAAAACAAAAGTTCTTTTGTTTAAATGTGAAGGGCGAGATTTCTATATGTTACCTGGAGGAAAGGTTGAACAAAAAGAAGAAAGCCTGCAAGCAATAAAAAGAGAAATAGAAGAAGAACTTGGTTATAAAGACTTAAAATATTCATTTCTTGCTATAAGTGAAGAATTTGTGGAAGCTAAAGGATATTATAATCAACAACTCAATTTGATTTATCAAGGAATTTTTGAAGGTAATATCAATAAGCCCAATTTTAAAGGACTCGAAGGAGATTGGATTAATTTTGAGTGGATTGATGTAGATAAAATAAATAATTATAAAATTGTTCCTAATGAAATAAAGAAAGCAATAATTAATCCAAATAAAATATATCATTTTGTTGAAAATTTAACAAAATAAAGTTGTTGTACTCCTTCCATTGGGGCACCATTGATGAATTTATTTGAACTTTTTCGAATATTTATATCAAAATACCTAGGAGGTTAATTATTTTAACATAAAAATAATTAATCTATATAATAAAAAGTAGTTTAAGTTAAAGATATTTTTATAAATACATAGTTATGTCTTTTACAAAAAATATTTAGTTACTAAGGAGAACTTATATGTTGGTAAGAAATAAAAATTATCCAAGACCTCAATTTGTAAGAAACAATTGGTTGAATTTAAATGGAAAATGGAATTTTGTTTTTGATGATGATAATATTGGGGAGAAAAAAGAATTTTTCAAATATTTTCCAAAATCAATGGAGATCATTGTCCCATTTACATACGAAACTGAAATGAGTGGCATTAATGATCAAACTGTCCACGAAAATATTTGGTATTCAAATAATGTCAAACTAAATGTTGATAGTGATAAAAGAGCTATATTGCATTTTGAAGGTAGTGATTTTATTACTAAATTATGGATAAATGCAAATTATGTTGGAATGAATATTGGGGGATATCATAGATTTTCTTTTGATATAAGTAAATATATAATTGATGGGGATAACGATATTACTATAAAGGTTGAAGATTCGTTATCTAAAAGTCAACCGCGAGGAAAACAAAGATATAAAAATGAAAGTTTTGAATGTTGGTATATTCAAACAACAGGAATATGGAAAACAGTATGGATAGAAACTGTACCTAAAAATTATATTATATCTGCCAAAAATACACCAAATTTTGATACTAAAAATATTGATATTGAATTAATAACAAATATTAATGAAAATGAAGTAAAAAATTATGAAATAGAGACGGAAATAAAATATAATAATGAAATATTAAATCTTCAAAGAGATAAACTTGACGATAGTGTATTGAAATATAAAATTGATATTTGTACTTTTAAAAAAAATCATACAATAAAAAAATGGTCGCCACAAACACCATGTTTATATGATATATACTATCGATTATATAAAGATAATATATTAATTGATGAAGTGTCATTATATTTTGGTGTTAGAAAAATATCTATAGAAAATTCCAAAATACTACTAAATGATGAACCACTATATCTTAAGATGATATTGGATCAAGGATATTGGAGTAAATCTCATTTAACTCCTCCAAATGAAGATGCAATAATCAAAGATATAGAGATTGTAAAAAAATATGGATATAATGGAATAAGAAAACACCAAAAAATAGAAGATGAAAGATTTTTATATTATTGTGATTCTAATGGTATATTAGTTTGGAGTGAAATGGCTAATTGCTATGAATTTAATGATCAATCAATAGAATACTTTATGGGTGAATGGGTTAAAGTAGTAAAACAAAACTATAATCATCCATCAATAATTACATGGATTCCTATTAATGAATCGTGGGGTATACGAGAAGTATCAAACAATATAGAAGAACAAAACTTTGCAAATAGTTTGTATTATATTACTAAATCATTGGATAAAACAAGGCCAGTAATTACTAATGATGGATGGGAGCATACAATATCAGATATTGTAACTATACATGATTATAAGCAAGATGCTAACTTATTTTATGATGAATATAATGATAAAGATTTAATGGTTCTAAACAATATGAAAACATATAATTCAAGTCACAAATTATTTAGTGGAAACTATAAATATAAAGGTCAACCTGTAATAATGAGTGAATATGGCGGAATTGCTTTAACTTCAGATAAAGGTTGGGGTTACGGTAAGCAAGTTATTGATGAAAATGAGTTTATAAAAAGATTTGAAAGTTTAACTAGTTCTATTGAAAAAACAAATTATATTACAGGTTATTGTTATACACAACTCACAGATGTTCAGCAAGAAATAAATGGTTTAGTAGATGAAAATAGAATAGATAAGTTTAGTACCGAAATTATAAGTAAAATAAATGAAATAAACAATAAATATAAGAATTAAAGATATTGCTACTTTTAATTTTATTTGGTAAACTATATTAAGCGAATGATATTTATATATCATTTCGTACTAGGCAAAAATTGTAGATAACTACGACACTCGCACCAGATATAAAATTCGAGTAAAGCTAGAGACGTACCTTGATAAAAGTGCGTTTTTATGTTATGATGTATTTGTCAAGGAAACTTGCATAAAACAAAAAAGGAATACCTAATTTTGACGAGTTAGGTACTATTCCAAAATTTTAGGTTAGTACCGACTTATACAGTTGGTACTATTTTTATTAATATGATTAAAATCACAATAATAAGGAGTATTATGATAGAGCAAAGATATTTCTCTTGCTCTCTCATAACTTCACTTTAAAAAGTAAAGGAGAATAGTACCTAAACTAACTAAGTATCCCTAAAGCAATTATATTAAACATTTATTCTTGATACAATTTGTTTTATAAGAAAATATGATAATTCGGAAAACACACCTACATATTGGAAAAATCAATAAATTTAATAATTATTAGGAGTAAAAATATGATTTTAAAAAATATTAAGATTAAAGATATACAAGATATTGATACTAAGTTTTCTTTTTTTCATTATACAAATAAGAATAATATTGAAAGTATAGACATAAATGGACTTCTTCCTAAAATTGGTAATAGCGCTACCGGAATAGAAAAATCTGAAAAAAATTTTTTTGCTATTGGTTCAAAAGGAGTTTTTTCTATTTTTGATTCGTGGATTAGATGGTTAATTGCAAAAAGGTTAACAGATTTGCCAGGTGAAAAAGCAGATATTCCTTTCTATCGCTTTTGCACTTTTATAATGCGTTTGCCAATAATACATTATTTAGTAGCTGTTGTTGTAAATTTAGTAGTATGGATAGAATTTAAATTAAAACCTTTTAAAATTAAGTCTTTCAAAATAATGAAAGAAATACTTGATAATAGCTGCTTTCTAATATTAGATTTAGAAGATGGAGTGGATTTTTCTTATAATGATATTGATGAAGTTAAAGATCAAAAATTTGATAGAAAGCTATTAAAATGCGTATACGCAAAACAAAATAAAATGAGTAGTAAAAAAATGGATTATTGGAACATGCATACGTTTAGCAATAAAAAAATTCCCCCTTCTAAAATAACTTTGCTAAAACTTAATAATTCATATTGTTGTATGGACATTTTATTGTGGATGATACAAAATACAAAAACGGATTTAAAAATACTGGCTCCATATTTGTATGATTTTTTAAACTATTATAATCTTATAGGTAATAATATAAAATAAAAAGTTATTGTATAACTTTCTTTAAAAAATTATATATAGAAAAGCCAATCTAACGATTGGTATTTTTTATAATTTTAAGATATTTTTTTCATAATGACAGACAAATTAAATTATTTTACTATAATGATGAAACTGTACAATATGTTACTTACATAAGGGATAAAAGGAAATAGTAAAATATTTTGCAAAACAATCAAATTTTGATATAATAAAAGCTAATTAGAAAAAATGGAAGGAAAAAATTATATGTATAAATTTTTTTTCGAGTTAGAAAATTTAGAAGATTTTAAAACCTATTTACTTAGAGAACCTTTTGATAAAAATCAGGATTGTTCTATAAGAGAAATACCTTTTTCTATTGATTTTTTAAAACAATTAGAAACTTTATTTCCAAAATTAAATAAAATAGATAAATTGATAGTTTCTATTAATAATAAGCTCATTTCAAATACGTTTGAGTATAATCTCTTATCCTATGAATCTCTATTAAGTAATGTACAATTTATTCAAGATAGAGATGAAAATTATTATCAATCACATTATGACTTAAAAGAAAACCTAGAATTGACTTCATGGGATTTGCAATGTTTATTAAATGAAATATTTCATTATATTCCTTATTTAGTTGATTTTTATCCAAATTATAAAGACTTTCTATTAAATACACAAAAAGAAATAAAAGAAGTTCTGGCTACAGTGAAAGCTAAGTCAACAATAAAAATGCCACCCAAAAGTGATGGAAAAGCTGTTGCTTGGCCTAAAGCTTGGTATATAACACCTAGTGGTTATTTGTATAATACTGGCTTTGGACATAAAAGAGGAAATTTAATATATTCACTTCACTATATATTTGATTGCTTGAAACAAAATAAGGAAATACCTAATATAAACTATTATAAACAGATTAATACCATACTAAAACGTGGATATATTACTTATAATGAATTTAGAAATTATTCACATTTAATGTATAAGCTGCCTACCATTATTACACCTGAAGTAGAACATGATAGAGAACGCTATAAAAATATGTTAGAAAGGGGTATTGAAGAATATGAAAAACTAAGAAATTCTTCTAAAGTAGAATACTCTAATCCTGAAAGAAGTTATCAAAAAACCTTATTACATTAATTAGCGGTCATTTAGCTGCAGAGTCATCACTATATTCATCATTTAATAGAATAAATGAATCATATCATAAAGATGAAATATTGAAGCAATTACAATATTTAAGTAATAATGATATAAGAGATGTGTTAGTTAGATTTTGTGGTTTTCATAAAATTGAATCAATAGTAGATAATACTATAACAACAAGCTCACTATATGGAATAACAAAATTTTCTGAATATTTAAAAATAGGCTGGAATCTTCATATTGTTCCAGGAATTATATATGATAAATACGATGATAAATTATCACAGGCAAACTTTAATTCATATTTTATTCAAAAACATTTAGATAATGAATTAGCAAGATATGAAGGAAAGGCTAAAGTATTAATTAACAAATCGTATTTAGAATAGATACTTACTAAAAAAGAATAAGATTATAAGAATTTTATATATTCTTTATATATCATACTTTTTACTACATTCCTTAACAAACTCTTCAAATATTGGATTCATAGAATTCATCAATTCTGGATGCCATTTGATTCCCATTACAAATCTCTTATTTTCTAGTTCTACTGCTTCTACACTATTATCTAAAGGACATTTTGCTGTTACTTTATATCCTTGGACATCCTTTTCCATCACAATACACGTATGTATGCTATTGACTTTCATTGTTTTTCTTTTTAAAATTTTAAAAAGTTTAGAGTCTTCATTGATATCTATATCATGAGCAATTTTAGAACCAAATTGATTGTGAAAAATATTAGAATCAATATATATTGTTCCTCCTAATGCTCTTATCATGTTGTTGAATCCTGAACATATACCTATTATTGGAATATCTTTCTCTATACATATTTTTACAATTTCTTCCTCATACTGATTGCTAACTAACCCGCCTTCTAATACTACACCATCTAATCGTACTATTATTTTTTCTAAATTTTGTCTTTCAGAATCAGACAAGACATAACTATCTGGCTCTTCATTTTTTTTGAAATTAATTTTTTCTTCTGTTGGTAAAATGCCAACTACTAATGCCTTATTTTTTACAAGAACATATCTTATATCATCAACGATTTCCATGTAATTCCACATATCTGTTTCTATTAATGGTTTTGCGACTATGCCAATAATTGGTTTTTGCATAAAATTCACCTCACATAAACATTGTAATAAATTATCATAGAAAAAGATAAACAAATATGAATCTACTTTTGTTTATCTTTATTTTTTAAAGCATATAAATAACAATTATCTTTGGTATATAATTCAAAAATAAAATTTTCATCTAATGGCATATTTGTTGAATTATTCCACTGATTATAAATAATATTTTCAGTTTTTAATATATCTTTTTGAGTTCTTGAACCAACCTCAAAAACAAAATAATACCCCGCTGGAATAACAACTTTTTCTGTTTTATTATGCTTTTTTCTACTGCCTACATAATAATATGTTAAACAATCTTTATCAATAGATACACCATACATATCATTTTTATTAAAGAAATCCCAAAGTCCATTATCTTTAATACTATCATATAAATTATTAATTTTTATACATAATTCATTGATATTATCAGAATATGTTCCAACACAATAAATTTCAAACTCTTCTACATATTCTATTTGATAATTAATTTTTTTACATAAATTTGAGCTATTAATAAAGTTAATAACTGGAAACATATTATATTCTATTTGATTTTTTCTACATTCAGTTGGTGTAACTCCAAATAGCTGTTTAAAAGATCTAGAAAAAGAAATTGACGAATCATATTGATACTTAATTGCTAAATCAATTATTTTAATATTTGAAGTTTTTAACTCCTCTAAAGCATTACTAAGTCTTCTTTTTCTAATATATTCTGATAATGATATATTTGCTATAAACATAAATATTCTTTGAAGATTATATTCAGATACTCCTATAATTCGTGATAATACATCATATTTTATTTCATTCGTTAAATTATTTTCTATATATTCAATCATTTTATTTAGATTTTCAAAATTCATTTTATCACCAAATTCATTTAATAATGCTATATTTAAGAAATTTATTAAAAAATAAACTTTTGTTTTGTAATATAATATAATTATTTCAAAAATAATTTTCTAACATAAGGTGCTTTTTCTGTAAGTGCAAAATCATCTCCATAATATTTTGTATTAGCTATATCCATAGTTTTTTTCAATAACTCTGGGGCAATCATTTCAGTATCAACTGTACAATAGCAAATTTTGTCATTGCATAGTCCCTGTTTAATTGCAAAACTTGCATTTTTTAGTTTAACATTAACTAATTTATTATCTTTAAGTGGTCTATATTCATTAGGATGCATTGGACTTTCATAACAGTAACGTCCATCACCCCAAGTTTCACTGTACTGCATAAATGAAATATCGCCATCTGTTATTAATTCAAAACTTAATACATCTGTTAGACTTTTTTCATGCACCAAAGTATAAGTTTGATTTGGATTAACTTTATAAATATATAGTGGATGTTTACTTTGTTGTTCAATCTTTTTTTGTATATTTGTAATACAAAATCTTTTGGTTATAACCATTATCTATAAAAAGTTCATCATATTTAAAGTAATCAGAAAATATATCAAGTTCTTTATCTAAATTATGTTTTGACTGTATTTGTGAACAAATTACTTCACCATTATTTTGTAAAAGATTGAGCATATTTTGACAACAATTATGAAGTCTTTGCTCTTCTCTATTATAATCTAATATATTAGATAAATATACTAAATCATATTTGTTTGCTCCAACAGTTGCTAAATTTGAGCATATATCAATATAATCAAATTTAGGATTTATTAACTTTAGTTTTTCAGAAAGTTCTTTCTTATTGTTACTATATGGAACTTCTGGTCTTTCAATATATTCAAAAAGAATATTACTATAAAAATGTACATTATCAATTCGATTCATAAAGTCTAGCCAAAAGTCTATACTATCTTGCTCCTGTATAAAATCAGAATGTATATGATTTTTTACAATATATAATAATGTTGAAAGAGATTCTCCATCAGCATCTATTAAATTTTTTTGCAACAACCATTTTCGTAAATGATAATATCTATAAGAGATTGGATTAATATCAAAAGAATCAATTTTACTAACTCCAGCATCAACTGCTGAAAACAAAAAATCAGATGAAGATAAAACAGTATAAACAATTTTATTAAATACGTCAATTTTTTCAAATAAGTTTAATAAATTTTCGTTAGTTCTTGAATATAAAAAACCAAATTCTTCTTCATTTTGACCATTTAGGATAGTGTTAACATATTCCAAATCATCATTTAAACTTCGCATTCGATAACCCCCATAAATATTTAGTAATTTGTAATTATTATACATAAAATTAAAATTTTGTAAAGATTTTTTGATTTTGTTAAAAATATATTTTTATAGACAAAAAATCAATCCTAATTTATAGTTGATTGTTTATTTGTTTTCCAAATTCATAAAAAGTTCTACTAAAGGGAAAACATACTATAACTCTTTTTTAATAATAAGATTTTGCTGCTTCATATTGAGATAAAATTATTTTTTCTACGTATACCATTCAGAGTAAGAAAGGAACTCTATAAAATCTAGCAAAATAAAAAGACCCATATTTAGGTCAATTAATTATTTTATCTTCTTCGTTTTGGCGCTTCATTATCGCATTCTTTCATTTCTTCAAAGTCCCCATAAACTTTATGCGCTTCAAACTCAAGTCCACTAAAATCTACTCCTTCAAATGAACCAATTGGAGTTATTTCTATTCCATAAATACTTTGTTCTTTCACTTTTTGTGGATCTATCCTTGCATCTTTTCTATTTGATGGTATATTATTTTCATCTTTCATTATTCTTGGATCATCTGGATCTATCATTGCACCTCTAAGGGCCGTAGACTCAAATCCACTAAAATCTATTTCTTCGTTTTCTATTTCTTTTGCTTTTTTTGCTAATTCATCGTTTAATATTTTTAGGTTTCTTTGCACATTTTCCATTATTTTTGGATCATTTACATCTATCATTGCCTCTTGTGCATTTACTCTTTCATATTTTTTTGTAATTTCTTTTTTATCTTCCATAAATAATTGTCCTTCTATAATCTTATTATACTTTTTTTTAATAAAATAGCAACATTTTTTACTATTTACTTTACATTTATTGACTATATTTCTACTCCTTTAGAATTATTATCTAATATAATTTTATCTACAACTGATTTTACTTTCTTTGAATCATTTTCTACAGCAACTCTACATTTTGATTTTTTTTTAATATTTCAATATCACTAAAATCATAATCAAAGGATATATCATTATCCATCAGTAGATTATATTGGCTCAGTATATTCGTATTGTTTAAATCTCACAGTTAGTCGTCTACCATATTCATTAAAATCAATTAAATTGTATTTTTTACTATCTATAAATAATCACCTATTTAATAATAAGAGTTCCAAACTTTCTATAATTAGCTTAGATATGTTTACTATTATTATCTTTCTCTATCATATTATTTGTTTTTGAGTATAAATTCATATTCCATAGTTTTCCATTAATATAATATGACTCTACTCTTATACCATTTAATTCAGCAACTTTTTCATGTAATTTTATAGAGGGGTTATTAAATTCAAATATAGCACTAGTAACACTTGCAACACCTGTTGAGAAAAGTTCATCATAAAATTGGTTGATAACAGTTGAGCCTAAACCCTTATGTTGCAATTTGGGATCTATTCCAATCTCAAGTTCAACATTTTTACCATTTGCATTACTTCTTAAGATATTTATGTATCCAGAATAATCATTATTTGCATCTAAAATAACATAACTATAATTCATTAATGCTTTTGATATACCATAATTTCCATTTCCTTTTTGTAAAATATACTTATCTTCCCCAAGAGGAATTGTAAATTTATCTCTATTTTGCATTGCTGTTATATGACTTTGCAATATTTTATTAAAATCTATACTTTCCTTTTCAAAGGATTTAGGAGATACCATTTTAAAACCATTTCCTAAATCTACTTTTGGCGATAACTCTTTTTTATCTGTATTCAGTGAAGAAAGAGAAATGGACTTATTTTCAGGAATGAAAATACCTTTTTCTTTTTTCATATTTGGAATATGTTGAAACATCAAATTTGATTCAAGCCTATCTCCATTAATCGCAGCAAATGGAATTAAACCATAATAACTCATATTAGTGTCCTTTAAAATTTCTATCATATTTTTATTACTACCATTTACTGATAATGTTATATTATGAACTTTAGAATTATGAACATAATTTATATAATCATTAATTATATAACCTGACAGTTCCTTAGTTATATCATCACCTAATTCTTTATCTAGGAAGATATTTAAATTTGCTCTTTTATTTGACCAAATTATATTACTTAAACCAACAATTCCAATAGTTCTATCACTGCTTTTTATTGTAAATGGTAATTGCAATTTTGGAATTGTATATTCTTGTGAAAATTTCTCTAAATCTTCTTCTAATACTCCTGGCATTAAAAATCTACTTGGTATTATTATATTACTATTAGGAACAAGTTCTTTTTTTTCTATTTCTGTTTGTTCGGTTGTTTTATAAATTAATTCTTCAATTTCTGTTATATTTAATGAGTCAAATAAATATTTTTTAAACTCGTTTAACACTTCATTTTTATCTTCTTTTTCTAAATTTTCGTTTACTTCAAATCTTATAGATGAAGTATTATTTTTAGCATCTACATTATATAACCCTATATAACCAATATAATCACCAGTTTTATTAGTAATCGCAGCTCTATAAGTAGTTGACATACTTTTTAAAATTGTATCTACTTCTTCATCAGAAATATTTGAATTATTTTTTATTAATTCTTTTGATAATTCTATATAAGCATCAAAACTTCCTATTAAATACTTATCTGTTTGTAATTTGGCTATAAAATTTTCATTCATATTAAAATCTCCTCATTCACTTATACCCATTATTATAATACATTTTGCTAAATTAAAGTAAAACATTTTTAATATTTATATTCTAAAGCATATTCAATTATGAAACTTACTATGTAAGAAAAAATAAGTTGATTAAATATGTCTTTCTAATGTTCAATAATATGTAGTTTATCACCTTTATTATTTTAGTGACCTTTTCTAAATATAAAAATCAATCATTAAATACAGTCTAGCAAAAAAGAAAAGTAGTAAATTTTATTTAAATTAAACTTTCTATTTTAAATAGGAATATCATTATTTTAGTTAATAAGTTCTTTTGACAATATAATTAAGTTTCTTTACTTGTTATAATGATACAAAATAAAAGGTTACAAGATTTGCTTTTTTTAAAAGAATTATTGAAAAGTTATAGTATAAAGTTAAATAAGTTATAAAAGAAAGAATTGATAATAATTTAACTAAAAACATGGATAAAATTAATAGAAATAACTGTATCATTAAAGTAATAAAAGACCATATCAAATATATTATTTATTTTACTAATTTTTTATTATTATGTTCTTTTACTAATGATTTTTCATCCCTTGGTTTATTTTTTTCTTTTATTTTTTCCTCTGTTGATGTATGATTTTTATAGTCATTCATAATTTTCACCCGTATTTCTTTCATTAATTTAATGCTTTTTATTATATAGTATTTTTTTTAAATATCAAGATTTTTATTAATATTTCCTAGTATATAATTTTACACTATATATTTTTTATTTTCATTAGATAAAGGTGAACCTGTTAAATTATTAATAATATGTTTTATTTTCTCTAATTTAGTATTTAATTTATATCCATAAATTATTTCTTTTTTAAATCTGTATCAACAAATTTTTTATTATAATAATTTA
Source organism: uncultured Bacilli bacterium (assembly GCA_947631155.1). GTDB lineage: Bacteria > Bacillota_I > Bacilli_A > RF39 > UBA660 > UMGS995. Next base: position 50,967 of record CANRKG010000007.1, on the reverse strand, counting down.
CTGCCGTAGTAACTAAGTTATTACTTAATTCTTTAATAGTTTCACTAGACCTGATTGCTATTAAAAATTTATTTTTTCCTAAAGTTTCTATTAGATATTTAACCATTAAATAAGCATAATCATAACTATCATAATCATGCATCCCAAATTCATTTTCTAACTCATACATTGAAGGAATATCCGTTTTATTAATATACTCATCCAGTAAATATTTAATACCTTTACTATATGTTCCATCTAAATATTTGGCAATGCCCTCCGTTAACCATTCGGGTTGCTTTCCATAAATTATACTTTGAATGCCATGAATTTCTTCATGGAAAATAACGTTTTTATATTGTTCTTTACTCCATTCGTTTTCACTAGAATTATCATTTGGCTCAAAAAAATTTAAAGAGTTATCCTCATCTTTATAACAAGCACACATATAAGTAGGCATACTTTCAAAACCACGATTTTTCATTCCGTCCACTAAATCATTAATAGTATTATAAATATATACATTAAAATTAAATTGTCCATTATCAATAGCATTAAAAAAGTCTAAAATTTCTTGCTTTCTAGAAATTAATATTTGCTCTACCTCAGTCTGATAATTTTTACTTCTATTTGTACAAATATATTTATTCATAAATTATCACCTATATATTATTATATCACAATTGATCAATAGCTCTAGTTTTATGAATTTTAATATAATTCATTAAAGAACAATCAAGTTATAGCATCTATTACTATTTTATGGAGTTAATTTCATATATTTCAAGTTAATTAAATTGTCTAATTTTCCTATGTTACACTAAGTACAACAACTTTATAATATTTATAAACTATTATAATACTCTTTTAAACCTAAATATTTATTATTCCAGGGTTCTAATTTTCCATTTAAAACATAAGTATATATTAATGTTTGGGTCTTATTATCTTTAGTGTCTTCTATAGTATAATCTTCTTTATAATGCATGACTTTGTCATATAAAAATAAAGCTGGTCTCTTTTCATAATATGTTGTTTCAACTCTAAAACTTTTGTACCTTCTTAAACTTTTACAATAATTTATTGTATCAAGTAAGACTTTTTTGCCATATCCCCTTTCTCTATATTGTGGTAAAATTGCAAACCAATCTAACCATATTGTATCTGGATATTCTCTAAAAACATCTACGCCAGTAATACCTACCAATTTTTCTTTATCATAAACCAAGAAAAAACAATTATCATCTGACGAATTTATTGCTTTGTCATATAAATCTTTATAATCTGGATTTTTGGGCCATACTGATTTTTGAATATCAAATGCTATATCAACTGTGTCCTCATTAATTTTTACATAATCTAAATTATATTTTGAATCCATATAATTTATTAATCCCTCTTTCAAAATAATAAAATATTAAATATCAATATATTTTCTAAATTTGTCAATTTAATTATATAGACAATATTTTATCATATTTTTAATTATTTTAAAACTCGAACCATAAAAGTTCGAGTTCCTTGTCAATCTGGTGCATTTGCAATAGAAGTCTAACATTCTTAATCAAAGAAATAAGTTCATTAATATTTGATAATATAAAATTTATTTCTTCTTTATTTTATGACTTCCTTCATCTTTCTTTTGTTTTTTATTTATTTTATTTATCAAAGACTCAGCTTCTTTTTCTCTTATATCTTTATTAATTTTATCACAATTTAATATTGAATTAGCAACATCATATATATCTAATTCCTTTTTACCTAAAATAGCTGCTTGAGAAAATGCTTCACCTAATATTGAAGTTGTTAAAGATTTAGGTGAAACTTTTTCATCAGACTTTATACATTTATAATTAGTAATTGATATAATTGAATTAATAATTTCTTTTTTATCTTCCTTATTAAAATTAAATTCTACTTTTGTAATTTCTTCTAATGTTGGAATTATTGCATTCATAATGTCATATAGTATTTCATTATTTACACATTCTAGTAATTCGTTATTTGAAGAAAAATTTTTTTCAAACATTTCTGTTAATATTTCTCTATCACTATAATTATCATCTCTTAATCCATTATAAAGTTTATCAAATTCTTTATGTTTTTCATATAATTGTTGAAAAATTTCTTGTTCCTGTTCTTTTATATGTTTTTTTCTTGAGTTTAGAAAATTATTACATAATTTAATAATTGATAGATCAGCATCTACTTCACTAGCTGATAATAAAGCTTCTAATAATTTTTCAGAATCCATATAATCAAAAAAATCAGATTCTATAAACTTAATTTTATTGTCATAATCAAAACCATGTTCTGTTGTAATCATTTTTAATAAATCAGAAAACTGTTTTTTTGATAACTTTATTTTGCCTGTCTTATAACTATGATCAAATCTATCAAACTTTAAAAGACGAGCTGAATCACCGTTGAAATAAATTTTTAGGCTAATTGATTCAATAAATACATCATCTTTATTTTTAATAGTAGGATGATTTGGATCCCACGGATCTTCTTCATAAATAATAGGTTTATCTGTTTTGAGTTTTATTTCATAAGATTTAATTTTCTTTTTCCAAAAATCTTCATTCTTTTTAGGTTGTTCATTTTTATTAGCTTTTTCTTTATGCTCAATATAGTACTTACAATTTTTTAAAAATGAAGAATTATAATCGATAATCTCTTCTATTTCATCACTTTGGTTTCTTTGCTTTATAAACTCATTTTCTAACGCTTTATACAAAATATACTCTTCAAAACTTTTACACACATCAGAGAATCCCTTAAATATTGTTTCAGGACTTATAGAAAAGATTTTATTACCTTTTTCTGATAATAATTTGGCTGTATTATCAAAAATCTTACCTCCAGATGAGGAATTAATAAGAGATAATAAATCATACATTTGCCAAAATGTTAATCGCGTGTTACCTAATTCATAACTATCATTCTTAAATGTTATTAGTCGAACAGGTTGTTTCTTTCTTATATGGTCAACTTCAAACTCAGCATCCTCTTCAAAATAAATATTTAAATGAACTGCCCTAACACGTACACTATCTTGTTTATGATTAACAGGATCAGGAAAATTTGTTTCTATTCTAATATCATAATCATTAATTTTCTTTTCATTTTCTCTTTCTTCTGCTTCTTTTTCACTTATTTTTTCATATTCGTCTATTTTTTCTTTTATAAGTCGTCTTTTTGTTTTATTCATAATACACCCCCATAATTAAAATTTAAAGTTAAGTTGATATCATTGTTTAACATTACTTACTATATAATAAATTATTTATACTTTTTTGTAAAATTTGATTTTTTGGAACTTTTTTTGTTTTCTCTTTTCTTTTGATTAAAATTATCTAATAATAAATTAGCTTCTCTTTTTCTAATATCTTTCTGAATTTGGTCACAATCTGATATTGCATAAGCAATATCAGACACTTTCAACTTATTTTTTCCAGAAATAGATGAATTAAAAAAAGCTTTATTTAATATTGCAACTGCTAAAGAATAAGTTGATATTTCCTTATCAGAATTAATATATTTCTCGTTATTAAGAGAAATGAGAAATTTAATAATTGTATCTCTATCTTCATCATCAAAGTCAAATTTTACTTGTGTAATCATTTCTAATTTTGGAATTATATTACTTATATCATCGATTAACATTCCTTCAGAACTTTCGGTTTTTCCTTCCTTTTCCATTGTTTCTAGAAAATGATTGCATAGTTTAATACTGGATATATCAGTATCTACACTACTAATTAATAATAAGCCCTCTAATACCTTTTCGTAATTTATAGAAAAATTATTATCACATATAGATTGAATTATATTTTCAGTATCAACAAAATGATTAGGATTTGTTATAATGATTTCTAATAAATCAACAAATTGTTTCTTATTTAGTCTAACATTACTTGGCTTATAGTTATTTCCTTCAAAAGTTATTAGATGTGTCCACTCATTATCATCAAAACAGATATCTAAATGTATTGCATTATTTATATCATTATTATGGAGATCAATATTGTTTCTAACTTTATAAGATGTAATTTTTTTATCATTAATCTTATTTTCTATTCTTTTTACTAACAATTCACTTTTGTTAGCATTTACTTTCTGTTCAAAATAATGTTTACAAAATTTAAAAAATGATAAAGTATCATCTGAATTTTTATCATTGTCTTTATTATGTTTCATAATTTTTTCAAATTCATCATTATAAAGATCATAACTAAATTCACTTGCACTCATTAAGCCATTAAAGATTATTTTAGTACTTATATAAAAAGGATGATTATCGTTTATGGATAAAAATTTCATTTTATTACTAAACTTATCAATTGTATTTTTATCTATCATATCACATAATAATTGGTATGTTTGCCATCTATTTAATTTTATTTTTCCAAGTTCATAACTATCGTCTTTAAATGTTATTAGCCGAACAGGTTGTGTTACTATTTCACCATTTTCTTTTTGTTCACTATCTTCCTTAAAATAGATATCTAAATGTATTTCTAAAATACGGACAACATCATAGTTAGTAATAACTAATTTCCCCTTATTAATACTTATTTCAATAGGAATATTTGTTTTGACTACAACATTATGATTAATGATATTTTTTCTACTTATATCTATATCATTGATATCTGCTATTTTATTTTTATCCTTAATAATTTGTGATTTATCATTTTTCATAAAAATACACCTCTTTTATTAATTAATTTAGGTACTTAATAATTTGTGCATTATATTATATTATAAAAACCAAAAAAAATCAATTGAATTTAATTTCTATATCTGACATAAAGTTTTACATTATATTTATTCTTTACTTATTTCTAACTATTTAGTTTCTATCTCAAACTTATCTCTCTTTCTTTTAATTCCAATATAGCGTATTTTATTGGAAAATTATTATCTTTACTCATAAAAATTACCTATGGGAAATTTTTAATATAATTAAAAATCAGTCATATTTCAGACTGAAAGTATATTTAAAGTTTGAATAATTCAAATAGATTCGTCACTGGTACCTTAAAGTAAGAAGTATAACAACTTTTATTTAATAACCATAGTCATATATATGATCTATACCTAATTCCTGTAATTTATAATATTTTTCGAGTACTAATCCAATCTTTTTTACATTATCATCTGGATATTTAGTCATCAGTGGATTATCACAATTTTCTAGATTTACAGGATCCAAATCAGAACCTACTATTTTAAAAATAAAGTTATTATAAGCATCTAATAGATATCTATCATTATCATCATTTAAAGTAACAACCACGTGATTAGCTGTAGAAGGTGGTACTTTATGCCAAGTATCTGTTTCACCAGTTTTTACATATAATAAATTTGAATTAAAACCCAATGTTTTCATGATATCATTTACTAATAGATTTATATGACGACAACATCCTATTCCATACATAACTTGCATTCCTTCAGCCATATTAGGTAAATCTAAATAATTAAATAATGCTGAATACTTCAGTTCACCATTAAAACTAAATCGACCTTCATTTAGTAATTTAACTATTATGGCATAACAGTCTAAACTTTCTTTTATACAATTACTTTGTAAATTTTCTTTTAAAGATTGTAAAAAATTGCGATAACAATTATTAATTATTAGTTCATCGTTTTCTGTTAAATAAAGCATTTTACCCTACCCCAAAACTATATAGAAATTTGTCTATGTCAATATTCAAGTGTGTTTTCCCTTTCAATTATCAAAAGATAAAAGAAAGATTGTGGTTCATTATGACAAAAAGAGAGAAATCTCTATTTATTATAATTGTGCTATTATTCTTTGTAGTAATCACCCTACTATTTAGATAATAAAAACATCTGATTCCCGCAATCAAATGTATCCTTTTTTATTTTATGCAAGTTTCCTTGACAAATACACAATAACATAAAAACACACTTTTATCAAGTACGTTTTCTATCTTTACTCGAAGAGTCAGTTTCCTATCAATCTGGTGTGTTTGCAAAAGGAGTTTTGCACATTAAAGACAAATTCATCACATTTGATAAACTAATTATTAGAAAACTATCTTTTTGTCTTAGTATTTTTTATTTTCTTCTAAATATCTTTGATATAATTCATCCATTGACGATATATATTCTTTATCTTATTCACAATATTAAGAATTTTATCATTAAATTCTTTTTCTTTTTGATTATACATTTTTTCATTTTCATAATTATCTAATCTCATATCTATTAAATTAGATAATATTTTTCTAATATAATCTTTTCAGCATTTAGTTTATCATTTTTAATTGAATAATCATTATTTATGATAGTATTCTTTAATCATTTTAGTACCTTTAATGAATAAGTATTTTGATTACTCTTAAATCCAAATGATTTATACATATTAATTGCCGTTTCATTCATACTACTTAACTTAAAATTTGTTATCCCAATTTCTTTAGCATATTTAAGACACTCAGCAAAAACTTTTTTTTGATATCCTTTATTTCTGTATTCTTCTTTTGTAAAAACATTACATATATAACCTAAATATCCACTTTTGTTTTTATAAGTTGGAAAATGTTCATCTAAATAAAATCCACAATTTGCAACTAATTCATCATCTATAAACAGTCCAAATAAAAATAAGTTTTTATCTAAATTTTTCACTACGTATTCTTTTGTTTTTTCAATCAGTTGATCTTGATTTAAAATAATTTCATCATTATTAATGTATTTTAAATCATAGTTCTGAATAGCAATTCTTAATAATAAAATTTGTTTTAAATCATCTAATACTAACTTTCTTACAACTTCCATAATTGATCCTTTCACTATTCTAATAATTTTCTTTAATTATAGCACATTTTGAGCACATTTTTAAAGTTTTGAGATGTTTTTTATGATTTTTTCAAAACCCTATGCCTCGCAAACCCTTATAAAACCTACTACTTTCCACAACAACTTTTATATAAAAAAACAATTAATAATAACTAAATATATATTTTTTATTCTTTTAAATATATTCTTTTATTTTTTCTAAATTATTTAATTTTAATTCAATACTATTATTATTAAACATGTCTTTAATGACTATAGTATTATTTTCTATTTCATTTTCACCTAAAATAATTACATAAGGTATTTTTTCTTTATTTGCATAATCCAAACTTTTCTTTAATTTTTTAGTTTTCATTTCTATTTCAACATTATATCCTAAATCTCTCAAATTATTTGCTAGTGTTAAACTCTCAATATCAGTATCCATTGGAATAATATAAACATCAGTATCTGATTTATCATTAAACATTGTATTGTCTTTTAATAATTCATAAATTGCAGACAAACCAAAACTAATTCCTACAGTTGAATATTCATTACCATCATTAATAAATTCAGTAATCATTTTATCATATCTTCCACCAGCACCAATACTTCCATTAATAATACCCTTTTTATCATATACTTCAAAAACATTACCAGTATAATAATTTTGACCTCTAGCAAGTGATGATGAAAAATTACAAACTGAACTTATATTGATATCTTTTAAATATTTTTTCAAATTATTTAATTCTTGTAATCCAATTTTAATCTTTGATCTAATAATGACTGATTCGATATGTTTTCATCTTCTTTTATATCATTATAAAAATTATTAATTTCCATATTTGTACTTAGTCCTTTCTTATTTAATATATATTTCATTAATTTTTGAAATCCCATTTTTCTTTCTCTAGTAAAACTATTTGGTATTAATCTCCCTATATTTTTTTATTCTTCTGAATTTATTTTATTTCTAATTAATTCAATTCCTTCTTTATTAAATTTTAACATTAATTTAACTCCTTTTATTCTATATATCTATTTTATCATTTACACATAATAAAAACTACACATTTTCTTATGTAGTTCCTTAAACTGATGACATTGGGGAAGAAGTTCAACAACTTTTTAATAAAATACCACAAACTTTTTAATAAAATACCACTCGAACACTTGTTTTTGTATGCAATAAATAGTATACTTTTTATAGGGAATATCAGTTGTTGAGTGTCTACCTCCAATCTTTAGAGAAAGGAGGTTTGATAAAAATGAAAACTAAGACCTTTATTTTAAAAGTTCTCAAGCTCATTACTATCATTTTATTTCTCCTTATCATTATGATAGTAGTTATAAAAAAATGACACTCATTCGCTAGAATAAGTGTCTAACACAATATAGTGGGTAGACATTCAACTCGGAAAAACTGAATGTTCCCTTTTTTATTTTATGCAAATTTACTTGCTAAATACATATTATCATAATATGAACTTTTTTGCAAGTTTCATACTTTAATGGTGGAGCTGAGGAGAATCGAACTCCTGTCCGAAAATACAGCTACATAAACCTCTACAAGTTTAGTTAACTAATTATTTTAACTTATTATTCAAGTAATTAACGACCAAAATAATAAGCGAGTCTATGATATTCATTTTAGCTATAGACATTACTAAAATATAATCTACTAAAATTGAATCTTAATTACTTTACGTAGATAAAAAGTAATAAGATGCCTTCTTTTTATTATGCGAAAGCTAATTGAGTATTACTGTTTCCAGTTATATTTAATTTGCTTGTATCGTAAAGCCTACGACTTGCCATCTATGCTCTGATATTTCCGTCGAAACCAAATCAGCCCCATGTATTGCATATTATATCATATTTTTATTTAATTGGGAAGTCTAATTAACTTATATACTACAAATTGTAATTTTATAACATTAATTTGTACTTAATAGCGATTTTTTAACTGCTTTTCTACTGCTCTTTTAATATCTCTTTCTTTTATAGTTTCTCTTTTATCATAATTTTTCTTACCACGGCAGATAGCCAATTCAACTTTTAATTTATTATTTTTAAAATAAAGTTTTAATGGTATTAAAGTTAATCCTTGTAACTCAATCTTTTCACTTATTTTTTTTATTTCTTTATTATGTAGTAACAATTTTCTTGTTCTAGTTTCAGAATGGTTAAAAATATTTCCTTGCTTGTAATGTGAAACAAACATATTTAATAAAAATATTTCATTATTTTTAATTATTGCATAGCTATCCTTAATATTACAATTGCCCTGTCTAATTGATTTTATTTCAGTCCCTGTTAATTCTATTCCTGCTTCATAGATTTCTTCTATAAAATAATCATGTCTAGCTTTTCTATTTAATATCTCCATTATGCTGCCTCCTTTAATGATGTAAATTATATTATAATTTTCTTACTACTTCAAAATCAATAGTTTTCTCTTCTTTACTTGCTCTAACAACTTTAACAATTACTTTTTCCCCAATTGTATATTTAACATTACTTCTTTCACCAGTTAAAGTCATCCTTTCTTCATCATAATGAAAAAAGTCTTTCATATCTCTAATTGGCACTAAACCTTCAATTAAATTATCAAGTTCAACAAACATTCCAAAGCTTGTAACAGAAGAAATCATTCCTTCAAATTCTTCTCCAATATGTGATTCCATATATTCTGCCATCTTCATATCTTCAACTTCTCGTTCACAATCAACTGATGCTCTCTCACGGGAAGAAGAATGCTCAGTAACATAAACTAATTTATCTTCCCAGTGTCTAAGTGTATTTTGACTTAAATCTTTATCAAATAAATATGTTCTAAGTAATCGATGAACTGTAGTATCTGGGTATCTTCTGATTGGAGATGTAAAATGAGTATAGCATTTACTCGCTAATCCATAATGTCCTAAATTTTCTGGTTTATAAACAGCCTTTTGCATGCTTCTAAGTAATAAACTAGATAATATTTTAAATTCTGGTTTATCCTCTAAAGATTTTACTAATTTTTGCATTGTCTTAGGTTTAAAATCTTTAACATCGCCAGTAATTTGATATCCTAATGTTCCAATGAATGATAGATAACTTCTAATTTTTTCTTCCTTTGGTATCTCATGTACACGATAAACAAATGGAAGATTCATAAAATATATATGAGTGGCTACACATTCATTAGCAGCAATCATAAAATCTTCAATTAATAATTCTCCTGTACCTCTATTACGTTTAACAATTTCTGTAGGTACACAATTTTCATCAACTAAAATTTTAGCCTCATCTATTTCAAAATCAATATATCCTCGATCAATCTTAGCCTTTCTTAATATCTGTGCTAATTCTTGCATTTCTTTTAAAGTCTCAATATAAGGTTCATACCCTTCAACTACTTCATTTTTTTCCAAGATTTTGTTAACGTTCTCATAAGTCATTTGAATACGTGATTTTATAACACTAGGAAAGATATCATATTCAATTTGTCTTCCTTTATTATCAAATTCCATAACGCATGAAATTGCAAGTCTATCAACATTTGGATTTAATGAGCAAATTCCGTTTGATAGTTCATGTGGTAACATAGGAATTACACGATCTACCAAATATACACTAGTACCTCTTTCCATGGCTTCATTATCTAAAGGAGAACCTTCTTTTACATAATATGATACATCAGCAATATGAACACCTAACTTATAATGTCCGTTTGGTAATATTTGAATAGAAATAGCATCATCTATATCTTTAGTATCATTTCCATCAATAGTAAAAATAATTTCATCTCGTAAATCTACTCTTCCTTTGAGTTCTTCTTCTAAAACCTCCATTGGTATATTTTTTACTTCTTCTTTAACATCTTCTGGAAATTCTGTATTTATATTATATTTATAAACTATTGATAATATATCTACTCCTGGATCATTTTTATGACCAATAATTTCTAATACTTTTCCATAATATTTATGATTATTAATACGTTTTCCTAATTCTACTAAAACTTTATGACCATCTACCGCATTTAAAGAATCCTCTTTCTTAATTTGCATTTCTATTTTTACTTTTTTATCATCTAAAGTTACAATACCTATATCATTAACAAAATTAATTTCTCCTACATATCTAGACACTTGTCTTTTAATTATTTTTAGGATTCTTCCCTCTAGTCTATCCAAATTCATTTTACTAGTAATTTCTACTAATACAACATCATCATGGATAGCCCCATTCATATTATCAGCACTTACATAAATATCATCATCTAAATTATCGACTTCTACGAATCCAAAGCCCTTTTTATTAGCTCGCATTACTCCTTTTCTTAAATGACTATTTTCTAATAACATATAACGATCTTTATTAGTATGATAAATAATAACATCTTCTTCTAATGCTCGTAAAACTTCTCCCAACTCTTGAATTTCTTCAACTTTATTTAAGTGTAATTTATTTTGAATATCATAAATTGATAAAGCACCATCACTATCTCTTAATAATTGTAAGATATCTTCTTTCATTTTTTTCACCTTCATTTACTCTTTAAATATATTATAAAATAAAAAAGACTAAATTCATAGTCTTTAACTAATAAATGTTGAAATTAAACAAATTAGAAAGAATGCCATTCCAAGTAGAAATGTTATTCTACTAATTACTAATTCTGAACCTCTTTCTTTTCTCTTTGTAAATAAATCAGAACTACCACCACTAATAATTTGAGCTGCACTTTCTGCTTTACCACTTTGTAAAATAACAATTACAATTAGTAATATTGATATAATTAATAAAGCTGTCTTCATAAATTGCCTCCTTACAAATTACTGTTACTATATTAACACAAATTATATTTTATTGCAACTTAATGATGATTTTTATTTTATATAACCTGGGAAATACATAGATTTAATTATAGACAATCATTGCCGAAAAACAAAAGATTTGTTCTTCACCAAATACAGAACAACTTACTTGATATTTAATATCAAGTATTTCCTTTTCTGTTTCTTCCAAAAAATTATTGACTTTTTCTTCTAAATCTTTTTCACTTTCTTCATCAAAAATTTTTACTTTCATGTCTATATCCTTTCTATTCAACAAATAAATTTAGATATTAGTATATTAATATTTTTTATCCACAAAAATTGTTGAAAAAAAGAAAATGTGAATCTTTTTTCTACATTTTTTGTTAATTATTATTTTACAACGATATTAACAATTTTTCCTTTTATAATGATGACTTTTACAATTTCTTTATCTTTGGTATGATTTATAACATTTTCTGCTGCTAGAGCTTTTTCTCTAATTACATCTTCTGAATCATCAGAATTTATTCTAATAGTTGCTCTTACTTTTCCATTAACTTGAACAGCAATATCTTTTTCATTTTCCACTAATACATTTTGATCATAAGTTGGCCATTCTTCAAAGGCTATAGTATTATTATGACCTAATTGTTCCCACAATTCCTCTGTAATATGTGGTGCAATTGGATTTAAAAGTTTTACAAAGCCTTCTGCGTATTTTTTAGGGAAAGTCTCTTCTTTATAAACTGCATTAATAAAGATCATCATTTGACTAATTGCGGTATTAAAACTAAGAATTTCATAATCTTCAGTAACTTTTTTAACTGTTTGATTATAAATTTTTTCTAAGTTCTTATTTTCTTCTGTCTTAACTTTTCCAGATTCATAAAGACGATAAATACGATCTAGGAATTTTTGGGCTCCTTCAACTCCTTGTTGATTCCAAGGTTTACTAGCTTCAAGAGGGCCCATAAACATTTCATATAAACGTAAAGTATCCGCACCATATTCATTAATAATATCTGTTGGATTTACTACAAATTCTGGATAACGTTTTCCCATTTTTATGCCATTAGCTCCTAGTATCATTCCTTGATGGACAAGTTTTTTAAATGGCTCTTTTACAGGAGATAAACCTTTATCATATAAATAGCGATTCCAAATTCTTGAATACAACAAATGTCCTACTGCATGTTCTGGACCACCAATATATAAGTCTACTGGCAACCAATGTTTTAATAATTCTTGGTTAGCAAATTCGTCATCATTATTTGGATCAATATAACGTAAGAAATACCATGAAGATCCAGCAGAGCCTGGCATTGTAGAAGTTTCTCTAAGCCCCTTAATTCCATTGTGATTGTAGTGTTTCCATTCACATGCATTCTCTAAAGGAGCTTTACCATTATGCCCTTTGTAATCTTCTAATTCTGGTAAAATTAACGGTAATTCATCATCATCTAATACATGTATATTTCCATCTTCTAAATATACTATTGGCATTGGTTCTCCCCAATATCTTTGACGAGCAAATATCCATTCTCTAACACGATAATTAATTTGACGAGATCCAACCTTTTTTTCTTCTAGCCAAGCAATCATAGTATCAATTGCTTCTTGCTTTTTCATACCGTTTAAAAATTCAGAATTAATATGAATTCCTTCACCAGTCATTGCCTTAGGATTTAAGACATATTCAAATGACTTTTTATGTAATTCATCTATTATTTCTTTTTCAACGACATCACGAGATACCCATTCTACATTAAATTGTTCATCGTCATCTAAATTTGTTTCTGTTTGTCTATTACTTTCTAATTCAAATAAAATAGGTGTAGCTTCTATGTTGAAATATTTATCTTTATTATACGCATAGTAATGGTGATTAATTTTAAAATCTTCACCAATTAATTTTAAATCATTATATCCAGTTTCTTCTTCAATTTCACGAATGGCACAATCAATAGCTGATTCTTTATCTTTAATAGTACCACCAACAAATAAACGTCCACCATTTTTACCCCAATTAATGGTTAAGTATTTATCTTCTTTTGGATCATAAACAATCGCAACAATAGATTTTTTTGTTGTCTCATTAGCCTGAGGAGTTCCTGTTTCTTCTTCTAGAACCTGAATAATTGGAATATCAAATTTAATTGCAAATTCATAATCTCTATCATCATGAGCAGGAACTGCCATAATAGCACCTGTTCCATAACTAGCTAAAACATAATCGGAAATATATATTGGTATTTCTTGATTATTTACAGGATTAATGGCATAAGCTCCAATGAACACACCCGTTTTTTCTTTATTTAGCTCTGTTCTTTCTAAATCACTCTTTTTAGCGCATTCCTTCTTATATGCTTCAACTTCTTTTTTCTTATCACTACTGGTGATGACATCTACTAATTCATGTTCAGGTGACATTACACAATATGTTGCTCCAAATAAAGTATCAGCACGAGTTGTAAATACTTTAAACTCTTCATTCGTATCTTTTATTTTAAAAATAACATGTGCTCCAATTGATTTACCTATCCAATTTCTTTGCATTTCTTTGGTTGATTCAGGCCAGTCTATTTCTTCAAGACCCTCTAATAGTTTTTCCGCAAAAGCTGCTTGATCTATAACCCATTGTTTCATATTTTTTCGAACAACTGGATAGCCTCCTCGCTCACTTTTACCATCTATTACTTCGTCGTTTGATAATACCGTTCCTAATTCTTCACACCAATTAACTGGCATATCAATATACTTAGCATAACCATCTTTATATAATTGTTTAAAAATCCACTGTGTCCATTTATAAAATTTAGGGTCACTTGTTCGTACTTCTTTACTCCAATCATAATCTAATCCAATTAACTTTAATTGATTAGTAAAAACTTTTATATTGTCTTCAGTAAATTTATTTGGATGATTCCCTGTTGTTACAGCATATTGTTCAGCTGGAAGCCCAAAGGAATCGTATCCCATTGGATGAAGTACATTATATCCTTGCATTCTTTTCATACGAGAAACTATATCTGTAGCAGTATATCCTTCTGGATGTCCTGCATGTAATCCTACACCTGATGGATATGGGAACATATCTAAAATATAATATTTAGGTTTGCTAAAATCCCATACATCTGTATAAAAAGTATTATTTTCTGCCCAATATTTTCTCCATTTTTCTTCTATTTTTTTAAAATCATACATTTTTTGTCATTCCTTTCTTTTTATAATACATTCCTACTAAATGATAACTTATAAATATTACAGGTATTATTAATACTATCGCTAATAATAATTTTATTAAATAACTTTCAAATAGTACCATTAAAGTTACAATTATAGTTATATCTAAAGAACTAACTAAAGATATTATTATTAATAATTTTTTATAGTCAATCTTTTTTAAATCTAACTGATACTTTCCTACTAAATAACTTACTTCTTTTGGAATCTTTTTAGAATTCTTTTTCTTGGTTTTCCTAGTAATAAAAAAATAATAAAATATAAAAACCAATGCATAAGTCATTAAAAATAATATAATTTGCTGCATTCCAATCCTCCTAAATAAAAAAACGCCCTTAAATAAGGACGAAACTATTTCCGTGGTACCACCTTAATTCATAGTATCTACTATGCACTTAATAGAGATAACGATCTTACCCGTAATACTTAAGGTAATCAAGTTCATAGTCCATTATGCATTACTTTCACCAACCGTAAATTCTCTTTCCATAAATGAAACTATTACTACTACTACCAATATTTAAAAATATTTCCTTTATTATACTAGAATTCACTAATATATTCAAGTAATTTTAAAAATAAACTCATATATTCTTTAGATAAACCTCTTCTTCTAAGCTTTCTAATAGAAATTCTTTTTCTACTAATAGAATCTTTTCCAAACATAATTCTATCTATTTCTTCTTTTAGATATGTATTTATTTTTAAATCTAGTAAAATGCTTTTTACATCATCATTAATAACTCTAACTGCATCTATTTCAATATCATTTCCTTTACAACTAATGGTAAGTTGTCCTAGAGTTGGTACTTGTTTTACTTCTACGATAAAATCATTTCCATCAACAGAAGCCTTACAATTAATTTTTTCATTATTAAAATAGGCATTTACATCTTCTGCTTGTTTTACGTTTCTAAAAACTATTTTATAATTTCTCTTAGGTGGAACTATACCACTTTTACCATCAATTGATCTTAGGATTACTGTATAATTATTCTTTAGGTAATTATAATCAATTGATGTTTTTAAATAATAACCTTCTTTGTAAAGGGAAGTAACTCCATCATCATCATATAAATTATAAGTATTAGAAACACCTGGGAAAATATGAATTTCCATATCAGTAGGAATTCCTGTGTTATTATAATCACTTCGATTAGATAAAGGAATAATACTTCCAGCATGGGCAAATACAGGATAATCTTCATCTTTATAGAAGGAAACATATTTTCTATTACCTAAAAACTTTTTACCTGTTGTAAAATCATACCAAGTACCATCAGGAATAAAAAATCTATGAATAGTTCTATCCATAACAGTATCTTTTTTAGTTAAGATAGGACAAACTAATAATTGAGAGCCAAAATAATATTGATTTTTATATAAATCATCATCATATGTCCATAAATAATTATAATAAAACGGTTGTACAAGGGGTGTTCCAGATTTAGTATAATTATATGCTTCTGTATATAAATATGGGATTAATCTATGTCTAAGACGTAAATAGTTAGTCGCTATACTTTCGGTCTTAGGATCCCAAAGCCATGGCTCTTTTTTGTAGTATTTTCCTCTCGCAGCATGAAACCTTAAAATAGGTGAAAAAACACTTAATTGTAAACTTCTAATATATAATTCACTTTCTTCTATACCACCATGGTTACCAGAAACATCATAACTCCACCATGATACACCTATATTAGCAGCATTTAAATATCTCATTGGGGTTTTCTTTAATTCATCCCATGTAATTTCACTGCTCCCCCCATACAATACAGGATAACGGTGTGGTGCAAAAATGGCACTTCTAGAAAGTAACATTGGTCTTTTGATGGGATTTCTTCCAGAGTCTAAATACATATAATGATTATTAAACCATAAATTTGTTAAATTAAGTTTTCCCTTATAATCACTCCAGAAAAAATCTACACCTAAATTTTCTAATGGATGAAGAAAAATCTTAAAATAAACATCCATTAACTTGGGATTTAAGGGATCAAACGTAATTATTTTATTTCCGTCAATCTCTAAATAATTACAAGCTTGACTATAATACATTTCATGAGGATATATACCTTCTTCTGGGTTTATTTTCAAACCGAACCTAATATTTCGATCATGAAATTTCTTTATAGTTTCTTTGGGATTTGGTAATAAGCTTTTATTAAATGTAAATCCTGTCTTTAAACCAATATAATTACCTACATTTCGATAATGCCAATCATTATCCAAAAGAATTATTGAGATAGGAATTTTTTTCTTTTCAAATTTTTTGATTAATTCATCTAATTTGGCATCATCATAGTCTGAATTTCTACACCACCAATTTCCTAAAGCATAACGAGGAATTAATTCTGGAAAGCCTGTCATCTTATAATAATCAAGCAAAGCTTGTTTAAAATCGTGATCATACATAAAAACATATATATCTACACTGCCTTCTGGTCGTTCAGAAAATGTTCCGTCAGGATTTAAGATTTTATTTGGAGTATCATTAATACTAGCAAATCCTTCTAGTGAATATAATCCTTTATTTAATACTTTATTAACAGGTACATCAATAGAAACTAAATTTCCATTCATATTTCTAGCTTCAGGATGATTGTAATACCAATCGCGTTGACGTTCTGGCTCACGAGCCATTAGTGTTATTCTTAAATTTTTAGCTGGATCCATTTTTGTTCCCACGAATGGTTGCCTTTTTGTATACATCAATCTAAAATATTTAGTAGTGATTTCAATAAAATTTGTATCTTGATTAACTTTAAATTCAGGATAACCTAAACTTCTTGCTTTAATAAGTTGGGTTGGGGCATCAACAAATTCACCCTTTGGACTAAATTCAAGACGAACTACTCTTTCTGTTATAACTGTAATTCTATAATTAGTTCCCTTATAGATAGCCTTGTTTTCACCTTGGGCTTGCTTATAACTTATCTCAAATTGTTTTCCAAGTGGATACATAGCCAACACCTTCTTATTATTCTATTATTATAATAACATAAAACAAAGGTATTTCCAAGCCAAAAAGTTACAAGATATCGATTTTTATCGACAATAAACCCTAAATTATTTTCCATATAAAAATATGGCCTTTATGCTGCCATATTCATTATTTATCTAAAAACTGAACATAGTATTCTTCAAAAGTCATATCATGTTCATAAATATATTTAGCAATTTTTTTACCAACATAACGATAATGCGAAATTTCATTTTTTATACCAGTAATATCTTCATATTCTGTTTTGTATCTATGGATAAACCCATATTTATAACAATTATCTTCCAGCCATTTATATTCATCACTTTGTGTAAAGCGTGCTGTTTTACCACTTCCAAAGTCAAAACCTAACCCTGTTTGATGTTCAGAAAATCCTGCCAATAACACATTGTTTTGAACATAACTATCACCATAAAGTTCTTTATACATATCAACCACTTTTTGCTGATCTTTATAACTTCTATATGCTGAGGTAATAACTAAACTATAATTCTCCTTTTTGGCCGCCTTAATCATTTTTTCTGCATAATAAATCGCTGTTCTATTAGCTTTCATACCTTTTTCTGTTGCATAATCTTCAGAAATAACCGCTAAAGAATCAGGAACAAAGCTTTCACTTAGTTTTCTATGTTTATTAACAAGCATAGTATAAGAAAAATCCTTTACTTTAACATAATTTTTATAATCTTCTTGATCTAATCCTAAATTTACATATAAGACACTAGTTTCTTCATCTTCACGAGAGGTATCCATATATTCTATATATCTATCATAATATTTTAATTTAGCATTATCAACTGTATAGAATTCTTCTAAATACCTAATTTTACCTCTTTTAATAAAATCTTTCACATCCTGATTACTACCATGAGATAAAATAAGGTTTATCTCATCATTTGTATAGCCAATTTTGACCAATTTATTTATATTTTCTATTAAATCTTTATGATTTTGATATTTAATTTTAGAATATATACTAAAGTTTTTTTCATTGTATTCGTCACTTTCAAAAGCTTTATTTAAAGTTTTATTTTTTCCTAAACTTATAACTTCTTTCTTCTTAAACTTAAATATAATATTTTTAGCAGCTTCTTTACTATAACCTAATTTTGTTAAAGATTTAATATTTGCAAAGTAAACAATAACAATAACCAAAAAAATGCCTAAAACTATACCAATTATTTTTATAGATTTTTGAGCCTTTGGTTTTAATTTGAATTTTCTTTTCGTAGCCATTTTAACACCTACCTTACTTTAACTTAATTGTACTAAATCTATTTTTTTTAGTCAATTATTATAAATAGCTTGTTAATAAATTAATAATATTAATTTATTCTATAATGCTACTATAGAATAGGAAAGGAAGCATATTGATTTGGAAAACAACTCTAATAAAACAGGGAAAGGGTTAATTATAGTAATTATCTTATTAGTACTTATAATTTTAGGTTTAGTTGGTTATATCTGTTATGATAAAGGAATTATTTTAAAACCTAAACAAGTAGTAACAACAAATAAAGTAAATAACAAAGAAGAACTTGATATTAATAGTGGTTTAGTTACTAATTTATTTAATATCTTTAGGCTTGATAACTTTGGATATAGTAGTGTTCAAGAAGAAACCATTAATAACAGCAATTTAGCAAAATTAAGAATAACCTATGAAAACATAGCTATTAAAGATTTAAATCGTTATTTCCTTGTTCCGATTTAGAATTTTTAAATGAGACAGCATATTGCGGTGAAATGAATAATGAAATGTCCGAAGCATACACAAATCAAGATATGCAAAAATTTGAAGAAGCTGAAAAAGAGAAATTGATTTCTGCTTACAAAAAAGATAATCATTTAGTAATTAATGCTGATATAATTGAACCAAATGATGCTAACAAAAGCATATACATTTAAAAAAGATTCTATCAATGATAATTATGTGTTTGAAAAAGTAGTAGTAGAATAATTTAAAAAGTGGTATGATATTATAAATTAAATATTTATTAGGTGAAGTTATATGATTAATCCATTTATATATAGTGATAATAATAAACGTTATCATACCTTAGACTACTTTTATAAACATAAATTTAATTCTAAAGTATGTAAAATCAGCCTAAATGCTGGTTTTTCTTGTCCCAATTTAGATGGATCTGTAGGTTATGGCGGTTGTATTTATTGTTCTAAAAGTGGTAGTGGTGAGTTTGCTGGTAAAATAGAAGATGATTTATTAAAACAATTTGATGATGTTGCTAAAATTTATGAAAAGAAATGGCCAAAGGCTAAATACATTGGTTATTTTCAAGCTAGAACTAATACTTATGCTCCTGTTGAAAAATTAAAAGAAATTTATGAATTAATTTTAAATCAAAAAAATGTTATTGGACTTAATATTGCCACCCGTGCTGATTCTATTACTAATGAATGTCTTGATTACTTAGAAGAGTTAAATAAAAAGACTTATTTAACAATCGAATTAGGATTACAAACAATAAATGATAAAACATCTAAATTAATAAATAGATGTCATTCCCTAGACTGTTTTACTAATATGGTTAAATCACTACGTAATAGAAATATTGATGTTGTTGTTCATATTATTAATGGGCTTCCTTATGAGACTAAAGAAGATATGCTTAATACCGTTAAATACTTAAATAACCTTGATATTCAGGGTATAAAAATTCATATGCTTAGTATCTTAAAAAACACCCCCTTAGAAAAGTTATATAAAACAAAGCCGTTTAAAATATTAACTAAAGAAGAGTATGTTGATATTGTTATTAGTCAATTAGAATTATTACGTAAAGAAATAGTAATTCATAGGATAACGGGTGATCCTAAAGTAGAAGATTTAATAGAACCAAATTGGCTTATTAAAAAATTTGGCGTTTTGAATGAAATCGATAAGGAGATGGTAAAACGAAACACTTATCAGGGAAAAAGTCTAGAGTAAATCATGACTTTGAACCTTTCTATAACAAAGATTCCTCAATCTTAATATTAGGAAGTTTTCCTAGTGTAAAATCAAGAGAAGAAGGTTTCTACTATTCTCATCCGCAAAATAAGTTTTGGAAAGTTTTAGCAGCTATTTACAATGAAAAAAAGCCAACTACAATTACTGAAAAAAAGCAATTCTTAACTAAACATCACATTGCGTTATGGGATGTTGTTGAAAGTTGTCAAATTGTTGGTTCTAGTGATGCATCAATTATTGACATCAAACCCAATAAAATTCATGAATTAGTTGGAAAAACTAATATAGTTAAAATCTTTACCTTAGGTAGAAAAGCATATAGTTTTTATAATAAATACTGTTTAGCTAAAGTAGGCATCGAGGCTATATATTTACCTAGTACTTCCCCAGCGAATGCATCTATATCCTATGATGAATTAAAATCAAAATTTGGTATTATTAAACAAAAAAATGGAACTTAATCCATTTTATTTTTTACTTTTCATAACTTCACTAATAGTTGTACCTATTGTTGCAATATTTTGTAAGTCACTTGGAACAATTATTTTTGTTGCTTGACCATTAGCTACATTTACTAAAGCCTCATAACTTTTTAGTTTTAATACAGATTCATCCATTTTTGCATCTTTTAATAATTTTAAACCTTCAGCAGTTGCTTTTTGAATTTTAACTATAGCTTCGGCTTCACCTTCTGCTTCTTTAATTTGGCTTTCTTTTTTAGCTTCTGCCCTTAAAATTGCACTTTCCTTTTCTCCTTCAGCTATTAAAATTGCTGCTTTCTTTTCTCCCTCTGCTTTTAGAATTGCTTCACGTCTTTCACGTTCAGCACGCATTTGTTTTTCCATTGCATCTTGAATATCTCTTGGTGGTAAAATATTTTTCACTTCCACACGATTAACTTTTATTCCCCATGGATCTGTAGCTTCATCCAAAATTGAACGCATTTTAGAATTAATAATATCACGAGAAGTTAAAGTTTCATCTAGTTCTAATTCTCCAATAATATTACGTAATGTTGTCGCTGTTAAATTTTCTATAGCACTAATAGGATTATCAACACCATACGTATAAAGTTTTGGATCTGTAATTTGAAAATAGACTACCGTATCTATTTGCATTGTTACATTATCTTTTGTGATAACAGGTTGAGGGGCAAAATCTTTTACTATTTCTTTGAGACTTACCACATTGGCAACTCTATCAATGATAGGTACTCTATAGTTTAATCCTGTTTGCATTGTTCTATCATAAGCACCTAGTCTTTCTACCACATAAGCTTTTGATTGTGGTATAATTTTAACTCCTGCTGCTACTATAACAACAATAATAATTAATATAATCCAAATCATTCTTTATCCTCCTCTATTTCTTCAACTAAAAGTCTAACACCTTCTATGCTTAAGACTTTTACTTGCGATTTTTCTTTTATTTTTTTCTCACTTTTAGCAGTCCAAATACTACCATTTACTTTAACTTCACCATATGAGTTTTTAGTGATTTCTTTGGTAACAATCCCTGTTTTTCCAATTACACGATCTAAATTAGTTGGTTCAATTTTTCTTTTTCTTAACTTTTTAACTATTGGTTTTGTTGCTAATAACGAAACTATACTTACTACTACAAAAACTAAAATTTGAATCATTATATTAGTTGTTATATTAGCCGTGATTAAGGCTCCAATAGCACCAAGAGCAAACCATATGGTTACTAAGTTAACTGTTGCCAATTCTATAATTATGAATGCCAAAGCTAGAATAAACCATAATTGAATCATTACATCACCTCTTATAACTAAAGTATATGTCAAATAATTGCAAAATTCAATGTTTTTGTTGAATATTGCTATTTTTTGTTATATAATTTTGATAGAAAGTAGGAATAGTTATGTCTGAACAATTACGAAAATTAGTAGTTGGCACCTTTTCTTCATTAGGTTTTCTATGTATTATTAGTGGTGTAGCCATGCCTAATATAGTTAAAATTGAAAATAACACTGTTGTCAAATTATCTGTATCACAAAAACAAGTTACTAGTGTTAAAAATAATGAAATTAAGTTAGCAACTCTAAAATTAGAGATTGGACAAATTCTAAGTACAGATAGCCATGATTATTTGGCTAATCCAAACGATATAGAAGAAAGTATTATTAAAAGATTAAAACTTGATACTTCTTTAGTTAATACAAATGAAGTTGGTAGTTACGTTTATACTATTACTTATAATAAAAAAATATATAATGGTACTATTGTTATAGTTCCTAAGGAATTACCAAAAATTGATAATATTACATTGAAACAACTTTCCTTTGAAGTTAATTCAGAGTTACCTAAAGATATAAAATCATATATTGTAGATGATTTACCTGAAGAGGTCTTATCTGCTATAAGATTGGATTTAAGTAATGTTAATCCTTATATCCCTGGAAAATATTTATATTCTATTAGCTATAACAGAAATCTTTATACAAACACTATTACAATATATGAACCAAAACTTCCAAAGACTAATGACGAGACTGAAAAAACGAACTAAAAGTTCGTTTTTTTATGATACTCCAATAATATTATTATTTTCATCTAGTCCTATTTTTTCATAATTAGGCTCTTTAGGTAGTCCAGGCATAGTTAATATATTACCTAGTAAAACTGTAATAAATTTAGCACCATGATACAATCTAATATCTTTAACTTGAAGTGTATAGTTGGTTGGATTACCTAATTTATTTTTATCATCAGATATTGAGTATTGTGTTTTTGCAACACAAATAGGAAAATGATATAAATTCTTTCGTTCTAACTCTTCTATTTTATTTAAGGCCTCTTGTGAATATTCAACATCTTTAGCATGATAAATTTTTGTAGCCAAAGTTTCAATTTTATCTTTTATACTCATATTTAAATCATATAAATACTTGAAGTCGTTTTCATTTTGTAAAGATGTTAATACTTCTTTAGCAAGAGTTATAGCACCATCACTTCCATCTTTATATGCTGTACTAACAGCAAAGGCGACATTTTTATTACTAACAAAATCTTTAACTATTTCAATTTCTGATGCTTTATCATCATTAAATTTATTTAAACAAACTACAATATTAGAATTATTTTGCTTAAGATTATTTATGTGAGCATCTAAATTAAATAAGCCTTGATTTAAATCACCATTTCCATTATATTTTAAAGATCTAATTGTAGTTACTAAAACAACGCAATCTGGTTTTATATTAGTATTTCGACATTTGATATCAAAAAATTTTTCTGCTCCTAAATCAGCTCCAAAACCAGCTTCTGTAACAACATAATCAGCTAAAGAGCGAGCTAAATTTGTCGCTTTTATACTATTACATCCATGTGCAATATTGGCAAATGGACCTCCATGAATTATGGTTGGAGTATTTTCAATAGTTTGAACTAAATTGGGATAAAATGCATCTTTAAGTAAAGCTGTTAAGGCTCCTTCAATATTTAAAGATCTAGCCAAAATATATTCCCCAGCATAGTTTTTACCAATAATAATATCGCCTAATCTTCTTTCTAAATCTTCTAAATCAGTTGCTAAACAAAATAGAGCCATAATTTCGCTAGCTGCAGTTATTTGAAATATTTCTTTTCGACTTTTTAAATCTATATTTCTTAATTCTCTATCATTAACATCTAAACATCGATGGAATAATACCTCTTTAATTCCTAGACTATTACCTTGATAAATATGATTATCTATTGCTGCGGCTAATAAGTTATTAGCTGATGTAATTGCATGAAAATCTCCTGTAAAATGAAGATTAATGTCTTCCATTGGTACAACTTGAGAGTAGCCACCTCCTGTTGCTCCACCTTTTAAACCAAATACAGGTCCCATTGATGGTTGACGTAATGTTATTATAGTTTCTTTACCTAATTTATTTAAAGCATCTCCTAAACCAATACTAACAGTAGTTTTTCCCTCTCCATAAGGTGTAGGATTTGTCGCCGTTACCAATATTATTTTGGCTTTTTTATTACCTTGTTCTAATGTGATTTTAGCTTTGTCATTTCCATAAGCAATATAATCACTATCTTTTAATCCTACTTTTTTTGTAATAATATTTATATGTTGTTTATTAGCTTGTCGACTAATTTCTAAATCTGTCATATCATCACCTCAGTAAACTCATTATAAGTTTATTAATTTTTTTTGTCAAATATATCAAATTTAATTTTTTTTGATATTTTTTTATTCCAATTTTAAAAATTAATCCTATCTTTTTTCTAAAATAGTGTCATTAAAATATTTAAATTAATGAAAGGGCTATTTGCTGAATTTAATTCGTTTTGTTATAGTCTTAACCGTTAAGAAAAAAGGAGGGAATATATGAAAAAATTAATAATTTTCTTAATAACTGCACTATGTTTTAATGTAATAAATATGCATTATGTTAAAGCTGCAGAAACATATTCATTTTATGAGGGGGAATATATACCAGGAATTTGGATCAATAAAGTAAAGGATGGGTTAATACACTATGAACAAGTACGTTTTCTTAGACAATCAGGAACTAATCAATTTTCATATTGTCTAGAACCATTTGTACCTCTTAATGTTAATGGTGTTTATACTAAAGATTTAACTGCTGATAATTTGTCCCCAAGTCAAATGAAAAGAATCTCTTTAATTGCTTATTTTGGTTATCAATATGGTAATCATACAGATAGTAAATGGTATGCTATTTCTCAATATATGATTTGGAAAGAAGCAGATCCTAATCATGATATATACTTTACCGATAGACTAAATGGTAATAGAACTAATATATATGATAGTGAAATAGCAGAAATTAATAATTTGATTAGTAATTACCTAACAACACCAAGTATTGCTAATGCTCACGTTGATTTAGTTGAAGAACACTCTGTTACTTTAATAGATAATAACAATGTCTTAAGTAATTATACTAGTGATAATCCTAATGCAATTATTAATGGTAATAAATTAATAATAAGTAATTTAACTGAAGGAGATTATAAAATAAATCTTACTAGAAAAAACAAAAGAACTGCCACTATACCATTTTTTTATAATTCTCCTAATAGCCAAAATATGTCCATTGTAGGTGATTTAGATGATATAAATGTTTCTCTAAATATTTCAGTTAGAAATACTACTGTAGAATTAACTAAAGTTGATAAAGATACGCAAGATATAGTTCCTAGTGGAGAAGGTATTTTAACTGGAGCAGTTTATCAAATATATGATAAAGATATGAAACCTTTAACTAAATTAACAATCGATGAAAATATGAAAGCAACATTAAAAAATTTAGATTATGGTGAGTACTATATTCAAGAAATTGAAGCTGGACTAGGCTATAAATTAGATGAAAATATATATTCTTTTACTATTGATAAAGATCATTTAGATATTACTTTAACATTAGAAAACGAAATTATCAAAAAGAAAATAGAGATTCATAAAAATTATGGTGATGGTTCTATTTCCAATAGTGAAGAAGGTATTACCTTTGATATTTATGATCATAAAAATAAATTGTATACATCAATAACGACTGATAGTAATGGTTATGCTTCTATTTATCTACCTTATGGTCGTTATACAATTAAACAAAGGAATACTACTCCAGGTTATGCCTATAATGATGACATTTCAATAAATGTAACAGATGAGGAGTCTATTACTTATAATCTTTATGATTACAAAATAAAAGTACCAAACACCCATAAAAATAGCCATAGTAATGGCCTTATATGGACTATCTTAATTATTAGTGGTGTCTATGTTAAAAAAAGAAGTTTTTGTTAGTCTAATTATAATTATTGGTTATCTAATATGTTGTTTTTATATAGACAATATTAACATTAATACTTCCAGTATTTTTACTAATAATTTATTATTAAAAGGTAATAAACCTTCTGAAATACCTCTAGCTAGATTACAAATTAACAGACTAAATATAGATAAATATATTTATAAAATAGATAGTAAAGCTAATAACGTAGATAAAAACGTATCTATATTAAAGGAATCTATTTTACCTGACCAAGATAACAGCATTATCTTTTTGGCTGCACATTCTGGAGACAGTAAAGTATCTTATTTCGAAAATTTAAAGAAATTAAAAAAAGGTGAAGAAATTTCCTTTTATTATAATAATCATAATTATATTTATAAAGTTATAGATATTTATGAAATGAATAAAGATGGTTATATTGGGGTAAATAAAAGAAAGGACAAACAACTAATTTTAACTACTTGTAGTCCTACACATAAAAATAAGCAATTAATAATAGATAGTATTCTTATAAAATAAAAATATCATATAATATGATATTTTTATCTGCTTCTGTTCATTTGTTTTTCTTCCTGTAAATTTTGCATAATATTTTGTTCTATTTGTTCTAATTCTTCTAATAGTTTTAATATTTCTTGATCTTGTCCTTTAATATTGCAAAGTTCTTGTTTTAAACTTCTAATTTGACTAAGAGTATCATTTGTAACATAATTAGTTTTTTCTTCAATTGATGCGGTTGTAGATACTTTTTTATCTAGTGTTCCATATTTTAAAGGTTTCACTTTTTTATTATTAACTTTTCGGGCTTTTCTGATATGATTATTAATTACTAAATTAGTAGCTAATTTATTATTTATATTGTTGTAGCCAAAACCTAACAAACTTAGCATCATACTTAATTTCAAAGCTTTTTTTATAGATTTAGATATTTTATTAATTTTATTATTAGCTTTAAGGGCCGCTATTCGTCTTTTTATAGTTGTCAAATCTTTTGGATTTTTCTTAATTTTCCTATAAGTATTTTTACCAGTTTTAAATACTTTAACTGGCTTTTTTTCTGGTTTACTTATATTTTTCTCTTTATTTATATCGGCCTTATTTATGTTTATAGTTTTTTCTTCATTTAAATCAACTTTATTTATTTCTATATTCAAGTCTTTAGTATCATTAGTGATATTTTTTGTTGAATCTCTATTTATATTTTTAATAATAATAGAAGATAAAATGGTCGTATTAATAATCTCTTTCGGAATATCTACTTTTTTTTCAGGTTGCTTTTCTACTTTTTTAGTTTTTGGTGATTCCGTTTTATTAATTGGTTCTATTGGAGTTTGATTAAACTCTTTATTTACTTTTATATCTTTATTATCATGAGATTTAGGAACTATTTTTGTTTGTCTTTCTTCTGATTTTTCCATATTAACTACAGGAATATTCTTTTCTACTATAGTATCATTATCTTTATCTTTATCTTTATTATTATCTAATATCTTTTCTATTGTATTTTCTGTGTCTTTAATTGCATCATTACAATCTTCTATTTTATCTTTTACTTCTTTTACTGTTGGAGTATCTATTTTTTTATATTTAACTTCTAAAAATTCAACTTCGTCTTTTATAGAGTCTATTTCTTTTTTTAATTCATTTAGGACATAATCATCAGGATTAGATTTTATTATCATTTGAATTTTTTCTATTCTCTTTTTAATTAAAAATAATTTGTGGATATCCTCTTTAGTATAATACTTATTACTATCTTTATATAACGAATCAGCATCGTCTCTATCTACAGAATATTTTGGAATTTCTTTTCGATGAATATTACTAGTCTTTTCATTAGAGTCTTTTTTATGGGATTCTTTATTTTTATTTTCAGTAACAGCATTATCAAAAAATATACCAAATATAAATGTAAAAATTATAGAGAAAAACTTTTTAATTTTAATCCAAATATTATTCATTGTTTAATCACCAACACCATTATTATATATTAAATAAATTAAAAAAGCCATTATTAGTGACTTTTATTTATACATATGGCGCCTCAACTAGGACTTGAACCTAGGACCCCTTGATTAACAGTCAAGTGCTCTAACCAACTGAGCTATTGAGGCAGAAATAATCATCTTAATGATGATTACTTATTTAAATAGTTTGATATTTCTTCTTCACCAACTATATATTCTGCAATTTTATGATTTGAAAATTTAATTAATGTAGTATCATTTATTTTTAAATCTTGAGCTTTAGTTGCTTCTTTATTGGTTTCTGTAGAAATACAACTCTTATTCATAGAATTATTTAAATCCACATAATAAAGTGGTATTTTATTATCTTTAACTGCATAATCACTTATTAAACTTCGATATGTATTTTCAGTATCATAGGCCACATTATAGAATAACACTAAATATTCTTTATCTTTTTTATTAAAAACAGTTCCTAATAAAATTTCTTCATATTGAATTGATGTTTGTTCTTTTGGAGAACTAGTATGATCTGAATTATTGAGAATTAAAACTGTAATTAAATACATTACACCAAAGATAACAAGGATTGTGATTAAACATGTTATTATCCTACGAGTTTGATTTTTATAATCAGAATTTCCCCCATCTATTCTTTTATTTTGTTTGCTTTTATTTGTTTTATTCACTCTTTTTTGTTTTTTTGCCATGTTATCACCAAATAAATTATATCACAGTTGTTTCTAAAAATAAACATTAATTATTTCATAGTTGGTAATACATTGATTGATTGAGCTATTTCTAATAACTCATTTTGATTTAGAACATCACTCACTAAGTAATATTCTATGCCATTACTAGTCCAAGTTAATGAGTTATCAGTCATTGCTCCTACTGTATCCATTAGCATATATGGTTCTCCATAGGTTGGTATAATAGTCATTTCATCTTCTATATTAGCTGTTTCTTCCACTAATAAGAATGGTTTATCTCCATCAAATGTCATTATAATTCTATTTCCATCAGTCTTTTTAACTTTTTCTTCACTAACTAATTTAGTTCCTGTAGGTAAGGCAAAAGGATAAATTGTATCTTCCAAATTACCAGTTTGTTCTACCTTTTCATTCGTTTTTACAGTTTTAAGAGCTTCTTTTACTTGAAAACTACTACTTTTGAAAGTTGGAGAGTAATCTATATCTTTAACTTTTAAACTCATTAAAGCTATACCATTATCATTATAAACTTTTACCTTTTTGAGATTTAATTTCTTATCAAAGTAAATATCTTGTTTTACTAATTTTTTATTATTTGGATAATTTACCTTAACTGTAAAAATATAATTATCTTCGGTTTCTTTGAAGCTTTTATTGGTGTCATTTTTAATATCTTCAATTATTGACTGCAACAAATAAATTTGAGAATTGTTATTAGGCCAATCACTTTGAAATTTGAAACTTTTATTTAATGATGGAGTTAAGACATATATTCCATCCTTATTCTTTAAAATAATTTGCTCATAGTTATTGGATGTGTTGGTTAAACTTACTTTAAATAAATCTGGCTTCTTATAAGATACATCTACATCATAGTTATAAGTTTCCTCGTTATTTAATATTTCTAAATTTCCTTCTAATTTATAGGCTGATAACTTTTGAATCTTTTTTTCCAAGTCTTTAGTAATATCAGCTTGCGTATATTTACCACATCCTGTTACCATTAATAAAAGTCCAATTAAAATAAAGAAATAAACTTTTTTCATCTATTCACCTCATATTTCTGATTTCATTTAATTATATGGATAACTTTACATTTTATTACAAAAGAAAAAGAAATAAATTATTATTCCTTTTCATTATTTAATTCCTTTAGAAATAATTCCAAATTTTGTGGTTTTATACTTAATCCTCCTAATAAGTAACCATCAATCAACTTGGATTTTAAATTATTTATATTATTTTCATTAATACTTCCCCCATAAATTACTTTATTTTCTGGAAAGTTTGTTTTTATGAATTTAACAGTTTCTTCTATTTGTTCTATGGTTGGAGTTTTGCCACTACCAATTGCCCAAATAGGCTCGTAGGCAATAATAACTTTTGAAGCATATTCTAAATCTTTTAATACTTCCAATTGTTTACTAATAATTTCGACTTGATCTTGATTTTGTCTTTCCCCCACACAGAGAATAGGAATAATATCTTGAGCTAATAAATTAGTTAACTTTTGTTTTATTTGAAAATCTGTTTCATTAAAATAAAGTCTTCTTTCACTATGACCAACAATGGTATATTTAACATTTAATGATTTTAACTGAGAAGCTGCTACTTCGCCTGTATAAGCTCCTGTCTCATAACAACTAACATCTTGTGATCCTAAAATTAGATTAGGTGAATCTACTTGATTTAAATATAGAAAAGTAGGACAAATAATTAAATTATGTGCCTGTTTAATATTATTTAATTGCTTTAAATAATTCTTAAATTCGTTAGAGCTAAAATGACATTTATTATTTAATATTATTAACATTATTCTTCACCTTTAATCTTTTTTGTTATTTTTGACCAAATACCAAATCGATATTTATTTTTATTTTTTATTGCATGTCTATATACCAGTAAAACATTTTCAGCAAATTGCTCTGACGAAAAGTGTTCAGCTTGAATTCTAGCTTGTTGGCCAACTCTTTCTCTTTCATTTTTCTTCTTAGCTAGTAATGTAACTATGTCTTGATAATCTTGTTCTGTTTCAAAAATAAAACCATTTAAATTATTAGTAATTACATTTAAAAATGCTTCATCTTTAATACATACAGGACTTACTCCAGCAGCCATTGCTTCTATTACAGTTAAACCTTGAGTTTCTGTTACTG
The DNA here is from genome assembly GCA_947631155.1 of uncultured Bacilli bacterium. Taxonomy (GTDB): domain Bacteria; phylum Bacillota_I; class Bacilli_A; order RF39; family UBA660; genus UMGS995. Next base: position 19,516 of record CANRKG010000007.1, on the reverse strand, counting down.
ACGCTGTAGCAAAAATATGCGATAACTGATAATATTTAGCTATATCTTCCCAGGCTATTTTACCTGTAAAAATGACATTTTTAGTAATCTTTAAATCTTCTGACATCTTTTCATAATTTTCTCTATCAGGGCCATCTCCAACAATTAATAATTTTAAATTTGGGATTTTTTTAATTAACTTTTGGTGAGCTTTTAATAAAAATTGAACATTTTTTTCTTCGCCTAATCGCCCAACAAAAATAATAACTATATCCCTTTTAGAGATGTTTAATTGTTTTCTTAAGGACTCAACTTCTTTTTTATCAATATTCTCTTTAAAAAATTTTTCCACATCCATTCCAGTTGGAACTATATGAATATTTTTTTCATACTTATATTTATCTTTGAATAATTTATAAGTTTTATTAGTCGGAACGATTAATTCAGTAGCAGTTTTATCACAATAAAATTTAGTTAAATATTCAACAATCTTTTTACTAGATTTATCAAAATGCCCATGTGTAATATAATGAGTATAATCTTCATACATAGTGTGATAAGTATGAACTAAAGGTATATTAAATTGTTTTGCAAAAAGTCGGGCGAATAATCCGATAGCAAATTCAGTTTGAGAATGAATAACCTCTAGTTTCCAGCTTTTGATTTTATTAACAGCTTGAATTGGATATATACTTGTGAGTCTAGCATTATAAATTCCCGTGGGAATTCCTGGTATACGTAGAACCCTTTCTTCTTCATCATAATCATAATGATAAGTTTCCAGATTAGCTGTTACAATATAAACTTCATGTCCCTTTTTCTCTAAAGCTCTTTTTAAAGTTACTACACTAGTAACTAGCCCACTAATATAAGGTGTATAGGCATCAGTAAAAATTCCAATTCTCATACTTTTCCCTTCCCTACTACTTCAATTCTTTCTCTATCTTTTACATAAGTAAATTGTCCATTGTCCATTCCTAACGATTCATACCCCATTAACTCTAAGGTTTTATTTTTATGATTTGAAAATGTAACGATCGTTTCAGCATTTAAATTTTGAAATGCATAATTTGTTAAATAATCTAAAAATTTTCGATTTCTTTCATTAGCGCCATCACTACTATTAAATATTTTAAATTCCATCAACTTATTATCTCTAGTTCCTTGAATTAAACCTAAATTATATATAACTGTATCAGTACAAAAAGCTATAATCTCATAAATATTATTACTATCAGGTATAGCCTGATTTTCTTGAGCTTTTTTTATAAATTCCAATAGTTCTAATTCTTTACCAATCTTAGCTGAAAACTTACTAATTTGTTTTACATGATCTGAATTTATTGGATTTAAAATCATAAAATTCATTACTCCACCTACTTTAATATCTCTAATCCTGGTAATTTCTTTCCTTCTAAATATTCTAAAGTTGCTCCTCCACCTGTTGATGCATGATATATCTTATCTTTGAATGACGATGCTGCGGCTACAATATCGCCGCCCCCTAATATAGTTTTGATCTCATTTTTAACTAAAAATTCTAATATCTTTTTAGTTCCTTTTTTATATTTTGAAAATTCATACACACCTAGTGGTCCATTCCATAAAACTGTTTTAGCATCCTTTAAATATTTCTTATATAACTTAATAGTTTTCTCACCAATATCTAATCCCATTTGTTCATCAGTTATATCGGTAATATCTTTAACTTCATTCTCAGTATCATTACTATATTCTGTAGTTACATTAACATCAATTGGTAAGAGAATTTTATTAGGATATTCATTAAGAATTTTGGTACAAAAATCTATACTTTCATAATCAACTAAGGAATTACCTACATTATAACCTTCACTTTGTAAAAAGGTAAAAGCCATTCCTCCTCCGATTAAAATATAATCAGCTTTTGTAACTAAATTTTCAATTACACCAATTTTATCACTAACTTTTGCACCGCCTAATATTACAATAAATGGTTTGTTAGGCTTATTTAAGTAAGATAAAGCGTTTAATTCTTTTTCTACTAAAAAACCGATTGCGCTTTCCAAATGTGAAGCAATACCAACATTAGAAGCATGTGCTCTATGTATAGTTCCAAAAGCATCATTAATAAATACATCTCCTAAAGATGCCCAATATTTTCCTAATTCTTTATCATTAGAACTTTCTTTTTTTCCATCTAAATCTTCATATCTTGTATTTTGAACTAATATAATATCTTTCTCATGTAAGTTATCTATTGCCTTTTCTAGTTTTTCTCCTCTTGTTTCATTAATAAAAATTACTTTTTTATTTAATAATTTTTCTAATCTTTTAGCAACTGGTAATAAAGAATTTTTCTCTAAATCACTTTTTTCTTTTATTCGACCTAAGTGAGAAAATAAGATTATTTTAGCTTTTTGTTCAAGGCAATAATTAATTGTTTGTAAACTGGCTTTAATTCTGGTATCATCTAAAATCTTGCCATTCTTAATCGGAACATTGAAATCACATCTAATTAATACTTTTTTACCCTTTATATTTAAATCTTTTAATTTTTTCATAAATCCTTAACTCTCTTTCTATATAGTATCAAATTCATTACTTAGTCTTTGAAATGACAATGAATTTATAAATTTATTATATCCTTCTGAACATAATTTATTATTATCTAAATAAATTACATATTTAACTTTATAAATGTGATTATTTTTAATTATGTAATAGTAATATTCTGTTTTCTTGCTATCTTCTACTTCAGTGTATCTCCAAACATTACCATTAATTTCTTTTGCTAGTATTTCATTATTAGCCGCAACATCTATTCTTAAATAATCATCCGCCGTTTTATCAGGATGAGCCTGATATTCTTTAATTATTATTGAACATGAATCAAAATCTTTAAAATAATTATATATTTTATAAGATCCTGATTGATAATCACTATCTTCAAATATAGTTGGAATCTCATAATTTAGTTGAATATCCTGAGTATATTTATAACTATTATTAAATATCTTTTCTATTGACTTTTCTATAATCGAAAATAACATACAAAGTAATATTAAAAAGATAATGATAAAATAAATGATTACGGCAGCAATACTAACTCCGCCTTTTTTAGTACACTCATTTAACAGTTGTTGAGAAGTATAATTTAACTTTTTTATTTTTTGGATTCTTTTTCTAACAGTTTTAAAATAAAGTTTTGAAAACATTAACGATATAATAATATTAACTATAATAACTAAACCATATAAATATTTTATTCCATAAAGATTCTTACCAATAATGCACATAATACTTAAGGCTAGTAACGATAAAGCATAAAGCCACATTTTTCTATATAATAGATAATAAATTCCAAAGAAAAAAGTTGGTATAGAAAATTTGGTTGTTTTCAGTTGGTCATAGTTTTTACCCACATACGCCTTTATTAAATCTTCTTCTTTGATATCTTCTTTTAAATCTTTTTTTGTTTCAGAATCATGTAAATCTTTTTTTATTAAAGTTCCACATTGACTACAGAATTTAACTTGGTTATTTAGTTTAACTCCGCATTTAGGACAATACATAATCTCACCATCCTAAGTATATTTTATCATGTAAAATGTTAATTAGTAAATACTATTTCCTGCATAGTAATGTAATTTTCGTGCTTTTTAGTAGGTCGATATTATATTGCTTTTTTCTCTATCTAAATATAATATAATGAAAGGAGATTTGATGATATGTACTTTTATCCAACTTGTTGTCAATCAAATAATAATGATGGATCTGGCTATGGCTGGGTTTGGGCTATTATTATAGTTGTAATTGTTATCTTTTTCCTATTCTCAGGAAATGGATCATGGAATAATCAAAATAATTTCTAACAAGTAAAAACACACTAATTACTGTTTTTAATTAGTGTGTTTTATTTTATTTTTCCATTAAATATTTGGCTGTTCTAATCATTTGTGAAGTATAACCATTTTCATTGTCATACCAAGCTACTACTTGAACTTGATAGGTGTTATCATCAATCTTTGAAACCAAAGTTTGGGTAGCATCAAAAATTGAGCCATATCTAGTTCCTACAATATCGGTAGATACTAAAGGTTCTTCTGTATAACCAAAAGATTCATTCGAAGCCTTTTTCATAGAATCATTTATTTTTTCAACAGTTATATCTGTGCCTTTTACTACCGCTACTAAAATAGTAGTAGATCCTGTAATAACAGGTACTCTTTGAGCTGAACCAATTAATTTTCCGTTTAATTCTGGAATAACAAGTCCAATTGCTTTAGCTGCTCCCGTTGAATTTGGAACTATATTAGCAGCTCCTGCTCTAGCTCTTCTTAAATCCCCTTTGCGGTGTGGTCCATCTAAAATCATTTGATCTCCTGTATAAGCATGTACAGTAGTCATAATTCCACTTTCAATTGGGGCATAGTCATTTAAAGCTTTAGCCATAGGAGCAAGACAATTAGTAGTACAAGATGCTGCACTAATTATTTGATCATCAGCTGTTAAAATTCCTTCATTTACTCCATATACAATAGTTTTTAAATCATTACCTGCTGGAGCCGAAATAATTACTTTCTTAGCTCCTGCTTCAATATGAGCTGAGGCTTTTTCTTTTGATGTAAAGAACCCTGTACACTCTAAAACAACATCTACATCTACACTTGCCCAAGGTAAATTTTTTGGATCTTGTTCTTTATAAATTTTAATTTCTTTGCCATCAACTACTATTGAATCTTCTTTAGCTTCTACAGTATGACCTTCATATCTTTTTTGAGCTGTATCATATTTCAATAAGTGCGCTAACATATCAGGACTAGTTAAATCATTTATAGCTACTACTTCATAACCATCTAATTCAAACATTTGCCTAAAGGCTAGTCTTCCAATCCTACCAAAACCATTAATTGCTACTCTAATCATTTTATCATCCTCCTATATTTTATTATATAATTTTGTAGCTTTTATTTCAATGTATTTTTATTTATACACTATTATTATTTTCCATTTTTACTTACTTAATAATAAAAAGTAGATCCTAATCTACTTTTTATTCATGAAAACAACTACCACCAATAAATTCTCTTAGTATAGAATCCTGTGGAATCGCATCTGCGGGGATTGGTAAAAATAGTCTTAAAAAGTCTAGTAACCTTTTAGCTTCTTCATAATATTCTGATTCACTATCTACTGAATATAGTAAAGGTTCTACATAAGTTTTTAAAACTCCTATTTCATAAATTAGAGCTGTATTAAAGGTTATATCTGCATCATCTTGATATGGGAATATATATTTTTCTTCACCCTTTCGGACATCAGCCCAAGATTCTAAAGTTTTATCTACTCCATAAGCTCTTGTCCTATTATCTCTAATAATTCTTCTTAATAATCTATTATCAGTAGTTGAAACACGGTTATGATTATCCATATTTATTTCTGTTAGTGGTGATAAATAAATCTTATATTTATTTTCTCTAGGAATATTAGTTAAAATATTTGTATCTAATCCATGAATACCCTCTATAACTAAAATTTCATTATCATCTAATTTAGCTTTTTCTTTATATTCTTTTATACCTAAAATAAAGTTAAATGTAGGTAAAACCACTTCTTCTTTTCTTAATAATTTTTCAATTTGATCATCAAAAAGTTTTAAGTCTACAGCTTCTAAACATTCATAATCTGGTTGTCCATCTGCGTCTAAAGGAGTTTCTTCCTTATCAACAAAGTAATCATCCATAGATATAGTTCTAATTTTTAAACCAAAACTTCGCAGATACATTGATAATTTTCGAGATGTAGTAGTTTTTCCAGATGAAGAAGGACCTGCGATTAAGACAATTCTAATATCTTTATTTTCATGAATTGTCCTAGCAACTTCTAAAAGTTTATTACTTTGTAACGTTTCGTCAATTCTAATTAAATCGTTAATATTTCCTTTGGAAACAATTGAGTTTAAATCTACTGAATTTTCTATTTTCATGATTTTAGCCCAATCCCTATATTCTTTGAAGACATCAAACATATGTGGATGATGTTGATATTCTTTTATATGATCACTAATATATGCTGTAGGAAATCTTAAAATAAAGCCATTATCTTTAATATAAGTAACATCAAAATCTCTTAATTTACCAGTTGAAGTAGGCATAAAGTTATAAAAATAATTATATAAGTTTCCAAGTCTATATAAAGTAATATAACTATTAGTATTATATTTCATTACTCCTGCTTTAGCTAAATCATTAACCGTTTTAAAATATTTAATCGCTTCTAATCTATCAATGGTTAATTTAGTTATATCTAAGTCACTAGAAATAATTTTTATCATTTCCTGTTTTATTTTTTCTAATTTTTCTTCATTTAATTCAAAATTAGTTTCAATATAGATACCCTTATCCAATGAATGTTGAATAGTAATATCAGCATTTCGTCCATATAAAGATTTAACTGCATAGACTATTACAAAAGTTAGTCCACTAATATGTGTTCTATTACCTTCACGTGAAGTTAAATCTAAAAAAGTAATATCACAACTCTTTGTTAATTGATAATTTAATTCCTTAATTGTATTATCAACTCTTGCTAAAATAATGGGATATCTACATGATTGTTGAAATGATTTAGCTACTTCTTCTAATGAAATTCCTTTAAAAAATACATAATCTTCTCCATTGATTTTTACTTTTACTGTTTCATCCATAAAATCACCCTTTTTATCTTATATATGATTATAGCATATTTTGACGATTTAGAAAACGTATAATAAGTTTTTTTTTTAATAAAATACAAATAGGTGATAAATATGAACTTAGTTCCAATGGTAGTAGAAAAAGAAAATAATGGAGAAAGAAGTTATGATATTTTTTCTCGTTTATTAAAAGAAAGAATAATTTTGTTATGTGGAGAAATAAATGATGCCTTAGCAAGCAATGTTATTGCAGAGCTTTTGTATTTAGATTCTATTAACCATGAAGACATTTCTATCTATATAAACTCTCCTGGTGGTTCTGTAACAGCAGGTACGGCTATTTATGATACAATGAACTTTGTCAAAAGTGATGTCGCTACTATCTGTGTCGGAATGGCTGCATCGATGGGAGCTTTTCTCTTAGCCAGTGGTCATGAAAATAAAAGGTATGCCTTACCAAATGCTGAAGTTATGATACATCAACCTTTAGGAGGCGTTAATGGTCAAGCTACAGAAATCAAAATAGCTGCGGAACATATCCTTAAATCTCGCGAAAAATTAAATAAAATACTAGCTAAGCGCTGTCACAAAGATATCAAAACGATTGAACAAGATACGGAAAGAGATAATTTCATGTCTAGTGAAGAAGCAAAAAATTATGGTTTAGTAGATCATATTATAGAAAAGAAAAACTAAAAAATAGATATTCTATTTTTTTAATTTGTACTCTTTATCCGAATTATTTTTATATGCTCCATATATAGTCAAACCTTGCTCATTTTCTGTATATTCTAAATCTTGCTCTTTAAAAGAACAATACCCTATTTCACATTTTGGTGCATCAATTTTTACAAATGAACTCTTGTAAAAAGCATAAGCCTGGATTTGTTCAAGTTTTTCTGGTAACTTTATTGGTTGAAAAAACTCTGTAAATGAAAATGCATCTTGTTCAATCTCTTTTAATTTTTCTGGAAATATAACATTATCTAAAAATGTACTGCGATAAAAACAATGGGCAGGAATAGATTCTAAATTTTTTGGCAGTACTAATTCCTGTTCAAAAATACAACTAGCAAATGAATCTTTTGAAATTACTTCTATATTTGTTGAAAATGTTATATTCTTAATAGCTAATTGTTGAAAAGCCTGCGGCTCAATATTTCTAACAGTATTTGGCATTGTTATTATAATTGAATTGTCTTTACAATATTCTACTAAGTTTTCACAAGCATTTGTTCCTATAATTGTAATATTTTCTGGAATTGTTAATTTATTATTAATAATATCTTTTTTCTCTACTTGCAATAATTTAGACTCTATAAGCTTACCATCGTGTAAGGTATTCTGTATTACCATGCGATTCCCTCCTTTGTACTATAATATGCCAGTTTTATATGAAATCTTTAGCAATCACAACTATTAACCCTTTAATTATTCTTATTTTACTATTTTAATTTATTAGCTAAATCATTAATCTTTCTAAATCTATGATTAAGTCCAGATTTAGTAATTTTATTACCTGTTTCCACAGAAATAATCTCACTCAATTCTTTTAAAGAAGCTTCTGGATATTTTTTTCTATATTCTAAAGCTTCTTTAGTTTTATCATCTAAAAGCTCTACTGCTACATTTTCTTCTAGGATTTCGATATTTCTTAACTGACTAGTAGCAGCCTCAATTACTTTATCCATATTAGCTTGTTCACAATTATTTAATCGATTAGTATGATTTTTTTTATCATGAAAAATTCTAACATCTTCAAAATACAAAACCGCTTTAATTGCTCCTATAATTTTTAAAAAATCACTTATTTTTTCTGCTTCTTTTATATAAATCATATAACCTTTATCTCTATTAAGAATTTTTGCATTTAAATCAAAAATATTCAGTAACTTTTGGATAAAGACTGATTCTGTAGGTTTATCTATTAATAATTCCATATGATATCGAGATGTTTTTGGATCATTGATACTACCTTGTGATAAAAAGACTCCTCTTAAATAACTTCTGATTTCTTCATTAGCTCCAACAATATATTCTGGAGGTGTTTCTAAGTAATTCTGTTCATCTCCATAATATCCTAAATCTTTTAAAATAAAATCCAGATTATTTTTAACACTTATTAGATATAAATCACGTTTACTGAAATTTAAATTTCCTTTTATTTCAACATTAACTTCTACTTCATATAGTTCTTCAAAAGCTTTAATAATTTTATTTTTAATTAAACTATTCTCAGTAGTTAAAAATAAAGTATTATTATCTAAATAACCATTATTTCTTACAAATGCTGACATTTCTGCGATTAATTCTGAACGAGTTTCTTCTTTGATTGCAATTTCATTTTTTATATTTGTTGTATATGATGCCATATTAACCCCTCATTAAGTAAGAAAAAATAATGGAACTAAGTTTTAGACTATTATGTCTTATCATGTTATCTTCAATAATAATTAAATCATCTTCAATAAGTTCAACATCTAAATTTTTCAGTTTCTCATAATCAATAATAACTAAATCCTTTTGTTCTTCACTTTCATACTTTTGAGCAATCTTTTTATCTATTTTGGAATTACTTGCTATAACAACAGATATTTTATTGTAATCAAGATAATTGTTCAACAGTTCAACGTGATCTCCCACTGTATAGCCATCTGTCTCCCCTGGCTGGGTAACACTATTACATAAATACATAATAGGGGCCTCTGTCCTATTTAAGGCTTCCTTTACTTCTTTACAAATAATATTAGGTAAAATACTTGTATATAAACTTCCCATACTAAATATTATAAGATTTGCCTCTTTTATTGCTTCAATGACTTCATCTAATACTTTTGGCTCTTCTTTATAATATATTCTTTCATACTTACGATGTGCTTTAGTAATAGCTTCTTCTCCTTCGATTATATTGCCATCAATATCTTTAGCAACTAAAGTTAAATCAGAATCTTCAGATATTGGTAAGACCTTATGCTTTACATCTAATAATTTAGAAAGACACGCTATAGATTCTTTTAAGGAACCTGTTATTTCTAACATTGAAGTTAGTATTAAATTCCCTACTGCATGACCATTAAGATCACTACATGTATTAAATCTATACTCCATCATTTTTTTGATAGGCTCATCTATTCCAGATAAATTTGTAATTACTTTTCTTATATCTCCTACAGCTGGAGTATTAAATTCTTTTCTTAATTTTCCAGTTGAACTACCATTATCAGAAACTGTGATTATGGCGGTAATATCTATAGGAAAATCTTTTAAACCTCGTAATAAATATGACATCCCTGTGCCACCACCTAATACAACAACCTTTTTTCGCATTTTAATCACCTAGTACTATTATACATGAAAATTAAAAAAAGTAACACTTAATTAATGTTACCTATAATTTATTATGGCTTTGGGTTAGCCTTATAAAATAATGGAACTTCTTTAATCTCATCTTTAGGTTCTTCTTTATATAATTCTTCAAATTTTGATACTTTTTTTATCTTACTGTAGTAAATAAATATAATTATACCTACTATAATAAATATTACTGATATGATTTGAGCCATCTTAAATGATCCCAACATTAAACTATCAGCTCTCATTTGTTCTATAAAGATTCTAGCTAAAGAATACCAAATAAGATAAAATCCTAACAATTGTCCTTTTTTTAGATATGGATAATGTCTTAAAATTAATAAAATTACAAATCCTATTAAGTTCCAAATGGACTCATATAAGAAAGTTGGTTGTCTATAATGTCCAGAAATATACATTCCATTAATTATAAAGTTAGGAATATGCATATTTTGAAGTGTTTTTAAAGATACTATTTGACCATAAGCTTCTCCATTAAAGAAGTTCCCCCATCTTCCAATTGCTTGACCAATAATTACACCAACAACTATAATATCTAACAATTTAAGAAGTTCAATTCTATTTTTCTTACAATATATAATAACAAATAAACCACCTAAAATTATTCCTCCATGAATGGCCATTCCACCATTCCAGATTTGTATTATTTCTATTGGATGTTCTAGGTAATAAGATAAATTAAATAAACAATAATAAAGTCTTGCGCCAATCAAACCAAATATTATTGTATAAAAAGTTAAATTTGTAATAAATTCTTTTTCAATTCCTCTTTTTTTAGCTTCATGTGAAATAACTAAATAAGCTACTATCATTCCTATAAGAATAAAGATCGAATACCAGTATATTTTGATATAGCCAAAATCAAATGCTACTCTTTCCATTTTTTCTTAACTCCTCTCACAATTGGTTTTAATATTACTTCTCCAACTATAAAATTAACTACTGATAGTAAAACTGCTACTAAAAGGGCAATCCAAAATTTATGAATTTGAAAATATGGTCCCATAATCCAATCCACTAATTTCAAAATAAATAAATTAATGAATGGATAAAATAGACCTAAGGTAAGACCTGTAATAGGAATTGTTAAGGTTACTAATATTGGCTTTATTGTCTTATTTAATAACGAAATAATTAGTACAATTAAAATTGAATAGATGTAACTATGTCTAGTATCTATATAAATACTATCAAACATGTTAGTTATAATGATAAATACTATTGTATAACCTAATAAATAAAACAACCATTCAAGAACATTAGCTAATTTTGGTATTTTATTTTTTGATGATTTCATCTGATCACCCCTAAATAACCTTTTTTAAAAACATGCCTGTATAAGATTCTTTGTTTTTACTTATTTCTTCAGGTGTTCCAACTCCAACAATAGTTCCTCCATGATCTCCACCTTCTGGACCTAAGTCAATAATATAATCAGCAACTTTGATAACATCTAAGTTATGCTCTATTACAATTACTGTATCACCATTATCTACTATTTTTTGTAAAATTGCAAGTAGGCATTTTATGTCATCAGTATGAAGACCAGTAGTTGGTTCATCTAGAACAAATAAAGTTTTTCCTGTAGCTTTCTTTTGAAGTTCCTTAGCTAACTTAACTCTTTCAGCTTCTCCACCTGATAATGTTGGGGCACTTTGTCCTAGTTTAATATAACCTAATCCAACTTCTTCTAAAACCTTTAGCTTATTTTTTATTTTTGGGACATTATCAAAAAATTCTAAAGCTTCTGTTACGCGCATATCTAATACATCTGCAATATTCTTATCCTTATATTTAATTTTTAAGGTTTCCCTATTATATCTGGTTCCATGACAAACTTCACAATCTACATATACATCTGGTAAGAAATGCATTTCTATTTTTTTAACACCATCTCCACGACAAGCCTCACATCTACCACCTTTTACATTAAATGAAAATCTATTCTTTTCATAACCATTTATTTTAGCTTCTTTGGTCGTAGTAAAAAGAGTTCTAATATCATCAAAAACACCAGTATAAGTAGCGGGATTACTTCTTGGAGTTCGACCAATTGGAGCTTGAGAAATATCTACTAATTTATCGATATTTTCTAAACCATTAATCTTTTTATGTTTTCCTGGAATAACTTTAGATTTATATAATCTTTTGCTAGTCTCTTTACATAAAATTTCATTAATTAAACTAGATTTTCCACTTCCACTTACTCCTGTAATACAAGTAAATGTTCCTAGAGGAATCTTTACATCGATATTTTTTAAATTATTCTCTTCTGCTCCAACAATTGTAATAAATTTTTTATTACCTTTTCTCCTTGTTTTTGGCACTTCTATTTTTAATTTACCACTTAAGTACTTTCCTGTAATACTGTTTTCATTTTTCATTACTTCTTCAGGTGTTCCTTGCGCAACAACTTTTCCACCTTTATCACCGGCTCCTGGACCAATATCTACTAACATATCACTAGCTAACATAGTATCAGTATCATGTTCTACAACAATTAATGTATTTCCTAAATCTCGCATTTCTAAAAGTGAATTTATTAGTTTTTCATTATCACGTTGATGAAGTCCAATACTAGGTTCATCGAGTACATATAAAACCCCGGTTAGTTTTGAACCTATTTGTGTTGCCAATCTAATTCTTTGTGCTTCTCCACCTGATAAAGTAGCAGCACTTCTAGCTAAAGTTAAGTATTCTAATCCAACATTTTTTAAAAAAGAGAGACGCGATTGAATTTCTTTGATTACCAAATCAGCAATTTTTGCTTTTTCTTCTGATAATTTCAAATCCTTAAAAAATTCTACTAAATTTTTAATACTCATACAAGTTACTTCATATATGCTTTTTTTATTTATTTTGACAGCCAATACAGAATCTTGTAATCTTGCACCATGACATGTATCACAAGTATGCTCAATCATATAGTTTTCTAACCATTCTCTAATCCATGTTGAATTAGTTTCCATATATCGTCTTTCTAAATTATTAATGATTCCCTCATAAAAGTCTTTATTATTCATAATATTACCACTTTTAGTCTTATAGTTAAAAGTAATCATATCTGGGGATCCATATAAAACGATGTTAGTTTCTTTTTTGGTTAATTTCTTAAATGGTTTATTCATATCTATTTTATAATGCTTACAGACACATTCTAATTTTTTATAATAAATTCCTTCTTGATCATCGCTTAAAGTTTTAATACAGCCTTCATTAATACTTAAATTTCTATCTGGTATTACTAAATTTTCATCTATACTTAGTTTAATACCTAAACCTTTACAATCTGGACAAGCTCCAAATGGAGCATTAAAACTAAATAGTCTTGGTTCTATTTCTGGTAGTGAAAATTCACAATAAGGGCAAGAAAAGTTTTCCGAAAAAACAATCTCTTTTTTATTATCACCTAATAATTCAACAACTACTTTACCATTAGCCAATTTAGTTGCATTTTCTACAGCTTCACTAATACGAGATCTAGAATCATCTTTTATTACAATTCTATCAATTACTACATCAATATCATCAGCTTTATTTTTTTCTAGAACTATATCTTCTGATAAATCATATATCGCCCCATTTACTCTAACTCTGATATAGCCATCTTTTCTTAATTGATTTAGCAAATCTTTATGAGTCCCTTTTTCATGATGTACAATAGGTGCATAAATAATTATTCTTGTATTATTTGGATATTCTAATATTTTATTAGTTATTTCTTCTACACTTTGTGAAGTAATTGGAATATTATGATTAGGACAATATGCAGTTCCAGCTCGAGCAAACAATAATCTTAAATAATCGTATATTTCTGTAACTGTACCAACTGTTGAACGAGGATTTTTACTTGTTGTTTTTTGGTCAATACTGATTGCTGGAGATAAACCTTCAATACTATCTACATCTGGTTTTTCACTACCACCTAAAAATTGTCTAGCATAACTTGATAAACTTTCCACATATCTTCTTTGTCCTTCTGCATAAATAGTATCAAATGCTAAACTACTTTTACCACTTCCAGATAATCCTGTCATTACAATCATCTTATTCTTAGGTAATTCAATATTAATATTTTTTAAATTATTCTCTCTGGCCCCTTTAACTATTATTTTATTTTCCATACTACATCACCTGCCACATATTATACCACAAAAAAAGAAAAATATCAGAGTATTTTTCTATATTAATTTTAATAACGCTTCCTTTATTATATTGTTATCTTCTATCAATGTTATTTCCTCATTGCCATCGAAAGTACATAATTTTATAGATATAGGTCTTGTTACCGTCATTAAGATAAAATAAGTTTTTTCATTTATTTTTACTTCTTGCATAACTGCATATTCTTCATCATTATCTAAAGTTATAATTTCTCCTTCTTTTAACATTACTTGTGTTTAACCTTCCCATGATAATTGTTAATATCTCCTGTTTTTTGGAAATTATTTTTTCCTAAAATCACCCAACCAAGAGCTTCATTTTTATTTATTTTTCCATTATTTCCAATAAGACAAGCTACTCTACAATCTTTTTTATCAACATCATAGATATTCATCATTTCTTTAACAGTTATACTTTTATCACTAGTAATACCAATAATATGGTTATCCTTTTTACTAACCAAAGCTATAGAATTTATTAAGTAATTACTATCTGGTGAAGTATGAGCGTTTCCAATCTTTCCTGTTGGTCCCATTTTTTGTGAATTATAATAATATTTTGTTCCTTGAGCTAATTTTATTAAATTACCTGTAGATAAATTTGTAATATCTTTCTTAGTAGAATTATTTAAAATTTTATTTATTTCTTTAGATAATTCCTCATCAAAGTTATCTGCGTTACTAGACTGATTATTATTTGTTGAATCAATTGATTCAACAAAATCTGTAGTAGAATTTGAAGTCTTATTCTTATTCTTATTTCTAAGACCAAAACAAGCTGATACTCCAATGACAGCCAATGTAGCTATTAGTAATATCTTCTTTAATAATTTGTGTTTTTTATTTTTTCTACGATTTTTAATTTTATGCTTTTTTGCTTTTGTAAAATCAATTGAATTATAATAATCACTTAAATAGTTTTCATATTGTTGGTCTGTTTCACCAGCTATTCGATATCTTGGTTTATTAATTTTCGTATCAAGAATATAGTCTTTATTTCTAGTTGATACATTCTTTGAGCCTTTATCATTTTCTATGCCATATAAAGAACCTTGTCTTTCAGTTTCTTCTTTTACTTTTTGACTATAATTTTTTAAATGTTTTTTATATTCATTAATAGTATTAAAATCTTTTGAAAACTTTTCTTGAAATTCTTCTTTTGTGGTAAGTTTTTCTAAAATTTTTATACCATCTTCTAAACTAACATCATTTGTTGAATCAAGAGATATTTTTACAAAACTGTTTAGGATATCTTTATATTTTTTTGCATCGAATTTATCTAATGAAAACAAATAATTTAAATTTTGTTCAAATGCTTCTAACACTTCTTTTGCTGAATCATTTGGATATACACCCAAAATATTATATGGATCTGGAATTTCTTTTCTACTTGTACTTGTGTTATTATCTTGGTTAACATTATTAATACCTTCATTATTATCATTTGTACCTAAATCAGAATTATTATTTTTATCAGAATCATAGTCTTCTCTGCCAGCTACACGTTTTATTACTGATTTAACATCTTCTCCACTAGCTACCTGTTTCATTGCTTCTTTGATTTCTTCTTTATTTTTGCCTAACCCTTCTAAAGTACACGCAATACTACATGCTTTTTGATCATAATCAAGTTCTTTTAGTAAATCCATATATTCAATTTGATCATCAACAGTTAACTTATCTAACATATTATTATCACTAGCGATAATAAAATTAACATTTTTTTCATCATGATCAATATAAGCATGCATTAATTTTATCTGATCTGTTATTGTTCTTTTCTTATTAATGATAGAATCAGTTGCTATTAAACAAGCACCCTGACTACATTTGCAGTCTATGACTGCATTAATCAATGCTAAGTGTTCATCAAAGTTTCTATTATTATAAAGTTCCCTATCTATTGCTGTCCAAAGGATAGATTCATTATATCCACTTTTTACATAGATATCTATAATTGTATCTATTTCTTTTTCTGAATAATGATTTCTTAAAGTATTAAATATTGTATTTTCTTTATTATTGTATTCCCTTGACATAATATTAACTCCCCCTTCTGATTATTGTTAAAACAATAAATCAAATACATTTTTTAAATGTGGTTTGTATTTTACACTATTTTTTTAATATTTGCAAGTTTTTTCTATATTTTCATCTCATATAAAATATCTCGTAACTCCATCGCTCTTTCAAAATCTAAATTCTTGGCTGCTTCTTTCATTTCTTGTTCTATTGTTTCCATAGTTTTTGCAAGTTCTTTTTTAGATGGTTTCTTTTGTGAAGTACTTTCATCTATATCAACATTACTAATCACTTTTCTAATTTCTTTACTGATTGTTTTTGGAGTAATGCCGTTTTTTTCGTTATATTCTTCTTGAATTTTTCTTCTTCTTGCAGTTTCATCAATAGCGTTTTTCATACTATCAGTTATTTTATCACCATACATAATAACATGTCCATTTGCATTTCTAGCGCATCTACCAATAGTTTGAATCAAACTTCTGTTGCTTCTTAAAAAACCTTCTTTATCAGCATCTAAAATTGCAATTAATGATACTTCTGGAATATCTAAACCTTCTCTTAATAAATTAATTCCTACTATAACATCATATTTTCCTGTTCTTAAATCATGTATAACTTGTAATCTTTCAAGTGATTTTATTTCAGAATGAAGATATGCTACTTTAATATCTAATTCTTTTAGATAATTTGTTAGCTCCTCACTCATTCTAATTGTTAGAGTTGTAACTAAAACTCTTTCATTTTTACTAATTCTATCTTTGATTTCACCAATTAAATCATCAATTTGTCCTTCCGTTTTTCTGACTTCAACAGTTGGATCTAATAAGCCCGTTGGTCTAATAATTTGTTCAATATATTTATTATTAGTATGTTCTAATTCTAAATCTCCTGGTGTTGCAGAAACATATATTACTTGATTTATTTTTTTTTCAAACTCATCATACTTTAGTGGTCTATTATCCAAAGCACTAGGAAGACGAAATCCATATTCGACTAAGTTCATCTTACGAGCTCGATCTCCATTATACATTCCTCTAACCTGTGGTAGAGTAACATGTGATTCATCTACAACTAATAAATAGTCATCTGGAAAGAAATCCATTAAAGTAGTTGGAGTCTCACCTTTTTTTCTACCTGCCATAGGTGCTGAATAATTTTCTATGCCTGAACAAAAACCGGTTTCTTCTAGCATTTCAATATCATAATTAGTTCTTTGTTCTAATCGCTCCGCAGCTAACAGTTTATTATCCACTTTAAGTTCTTCTAATCGTTCTTTCAATTCACTTTTTATTCTTTTAATAGCTTCTTTTAATTTTTCATCACTAACTACGAAATGACTGGCTGGAAATAGACTAATCGTTTTTTTATTACTTAAAATTGCTCCTGTTAAGGCATCTATTTCACTAATACGGTCTATCTCGTCACCAAAAAATTCAATTCTGTAGCCTGTTGTATTTTGATAAGCTGGAATTAATTCCAAGATATCACCGCGTACTCTAAAAGTACCTCTTTTAAAATCTAAATCATTTCTTTCATATAACATTTCAACTAATTTAGTCAAAACCTTATTACGATCAATTTTTTCATTAACACTTAAGGTTAGCATTTTATTTTTGTATTCTTCTACTTCACCAATACCATATATACATGAAACACTTGCTACTACAATGGTGTCATTATATGATAACAAATTGCTTGTAGCTTCATGTCTCAATTCATCTATTTCATCATTAATAGAGGAATCTTTTTCTATATACGTATCTGTAGATGGTACATATGCCTCCGGTTGATAATAATCATAATATGATACAAAGTAACATACATGGTTATCTGGGAACAGCTCCTTGAACTCACTATATAACTGACCGGCAAGAGTCTTATTGTGTGCTAAAACAAGGGTTGGCTTATTTACCTTTTCAATTACATTTGCTATAGTAAATGTTTTTCCAGTTCCCGTTGCTCCTAGTAAAACCTGGTGTTTCTTGCCTTCTTTAATTCCTTGTACTAATTTTTCTATGGCCTCTGGTTGATCTCCATTTGGTTTAAATTTTGAGTGAATTTTAAACATTTTTCCTCCTTCCTGTGACTTATTATGATTACTATCAACCTCTCATTAGTCCCCAAATTCGTCCCCAAGCTATTATTTTTGCCTGGTTAATAGTTAATTTTTTATTGGGACGAATAAAAGTCACAAATTTCATTTTTGAGAATAAATAACACTAAATAATATTAGATAATATTAAAAGGTTTTCTGTTTACTTATTTTAGCATTTTTATAATGAAAAAACAAGGTAAGCAAAATTTTCAAATATTTGACAAAAAGCACAAATAAAAAAGCAAACTTATTTTTTTATATAATTTGCTCTTATATAGCATTATTTATTTATAGCTTTTTTTCAAATATTTTTGCAATGGTTTCGTTAGTTCATCTTGATAGAAAATTTCTAATTCATGTAGTGGTCTAGTCATACTAACATATAAGTTTTTCATATCTGTTGTATCATTAGACTGATATTTTTCTTCTGATGCATCTGTAATAACAACCGCATCAAACTCCAATCCTTTTGCTAAAGCACTAGAAACAGAACAAACTCCACCATGATATGATTGATTATCGAATGTAATTTCTTCTATTTCTTTTCCTAATTTGCTAAATTCCTCTTTTATTTTATGCGCTTCTTTTTCATCTCTACTAATCAAAGCTACCGAATCATATTGTTTGCTTTCCATTTGCATTACATGATTTAGCAGTTGTTTATAATAGTCTTTATCAATTTTGATAAATCTTACATCTTCTCCATGTCTTATAACTGGTTCCGCTGTTGTTATTCCAATTTGGTTTAATACCTCATTAGCAGAATTCATAATTTCAATCGTAGTTCGATAGCTTTTACGTAAGTATTCTAAACTACAATCTCCATCAAATCCTTGATTTATTACATCTTCCCAATTATCAATACTTCTGTAATCATAAATAGACTGTGCTAAATCTCCGAATACACTAAAACTACTAGAAGCTAATATTTGCTTCAATGCATAAAAATTAAATTCTCCATAATCTTGTGCTTCATCAATCACTGTATGGCGATACTTTTTAAATTCTTTGGAGTCTTTTACTTTATATCCTAAATATAATAATCCTGCTAAATCTTCAATAGCATAAGTATTCTTTTTCTTTGACTGATTGTTTTTCATTTCGCCAGCAATTTCAGAATTTACATAGGAATCAATGTTTTTTAAGAAATCATTATACAAGGTAGTAATTTTTTTATTCCTAAAATTAAGATATTTTCTTAAACTAGCA
>CANRKG010000006.1 GCA_947631155.1 uncultured Bacilli bacterium | reverse complement strand
TTTATTTGGGGTAAGGGGAAGTCTGCCCTTTTTTATCTATTTTTATAAAATAAATTTTGTTTTTCTTTTCAGACTAATCTCCTATAGAGGATATTATAGCTATTTTTTTTATTTTGTCAAAAAACTAATATAATCCTAAAATTTCACTTATGTCTAAATTTGTCAAAATTTACATATAATTGATTAGGTGATTTTATGTTATATGAAATTTTTATGTTTTTAAAAAGTATATTTTTTACAGGTTCATACTCTAATCAAGTTTTTCCTGATCCTCTTACTAAAGAAGAAGAAGATGAATGTATTAAAAGAGCAAAAATGGGTGATAAAGAATCTAGAAATAAATTAATTGAACATAATCTTAGATTAGTAGCTCATATAGTTAAAAAATTTGATAGTAAATATGTTGATCAAGATGATTTAATTAGTATAGGAACTATTGGATTAATAAAAGGCGTTGATACTTTTTCAAATGATAAAGGAGTTAGAATTACAACTTATTGTGCTCGTTGTATAGAAAATGAAATATTGATGCATTTCAGAAGTAATAACAAAACAACAAAAAATATTTCTATTAATGAATCAATTGGTTTTGATAAAGATGGCAATGAAATATCTATTATGGATGTTTTAAAAGCGCCAAAGCCAGATTTTTTGGAAGATATTAATTTGAAAGATAATATTAAATTATTAAATAAATATATGGATGTATTAACGCCTAGAGAAAGAGTTATATTAATAAAGAGATATGGGCTTAATAATACAGAAGAAAAAACTCAAAAAGTTATTGCAAAAGAATTAAATATTTCGAGAAGTTATGTATCAAGGATGGAAAAAAGAGCCTTAACTAAAATATTGCGTGAGTTTATAAAGAATAATAAATATGAGTAGATGGACATAAGTTAAAAAAAATAGTATAATAATAGCAAGTGAGTGGTCATATGAAAGCAAGGTATATAATACTAACTATAGTAATATTATTTGTAGTATATATGGTAGGTTACTTTTTCTTTATGCCAAGTATTTATTTAGATGATTCTAATAATAATGTAATTAATTATAAAGGAGAATATAAAAATCCTAAATATTTTGCTTTTTACCATGGGAAGGATGTAAGTAGTAGAGTAAAAATTAATGGACATGTAAATACCAATAAATTAGGAGTGTATAAAGTAGAATACTCTATAAAAAAAGGATTTTTTAAGAAAAAAGTAGTCAGAAGAATTAAAGTTAGAGATTTAACTAAACCAGTGATTACTTTTTCAGATGGTGAAGGTGGTAAACTACAGCTTTGTCCTAATCAAAAATATGATATAAAAAATTATAAAGTGTATGATAATTATGATAAAGATTTAACAAACAAAGTTAAAGTTACTAAAAAAAATAACGTAGTAACATACGCAGTTGTTGACTCTTCTGGAAACTATACCATAAAAAAGAGATATCTTATTCAAAATGATAAGGAAAAACCAATTATAAAATTGAATTCTAGTGATATTGTATTTTCGTTTTTAAATGACGAATTTAAAGATCCTGGATATGAAGTTAGTGATAATTGTGATATAGATTTAAACAAGAAAGTAAAAATAAAGGGAACAGTTGATACAAATAAAACAGGTATTTATCCATTAACCTATGAAGTTGCTGATTCATCAGGAAATGTTAGTACTGTAACTAGAAAAGTTAATATAGTGAAAAAACTTAATAATGGTACTATTTATCTTACTTTTGATGATGGACCAAGGATGGGAACTACCAATATAATTTTAGATATATTAAAAGAAGAAGGTATTAAAGCTACATTTTTTGTTACTAATAGAGGACCTGATGAATTAATAGTTAGAGAATATCAAGAAGGTCATAGCGTTGGCTTGCATACGGCTACACATGATTATTCAATTGTTTATTCTGGTATTGACAGTTATTTTCAAGACTTGTATACTGTTCATGATAGAGTTTTAAATTTAACAGGCTATGATTCAAGAATCATTCGTTTTCCAGGTGGTTCTAGTAATACTATTAGTAAAAAATATAAAATAGGAATTATGAGTGAATTAGTTGATGAGGTTTTAAAACGAGATTTTAAATATTATGATTGGAGTATTAATAGTGGAGATACGGCAGGTCTTACTGATAGCCAAGATATTTATAAACAAGTGATATCTAAATTATCTCATGATAAGATTAATGTTATTTTAATGCATGATATTAAGACTTATACAAGAGATGCTCTTAGATCAATTATCAAGTATGGAAAAGAAAATGGTTATAACTTTGAAGCTATTACTGATGAATTAGAACCATTGACTCAAAAAGTTTTTAACTAAGATTGTTAAAATAGTGTATAATAAAATAGGAGGTAAAATGAGTAGATATAAACCAACTATGTATAAAAAGGATATTTTTAGTATTAATTATAAAAAATTAAAACAGGATGGTATTAAATGTTTAATTTTTGATTTAGATAATACTTTAGCTTTACTTAATGAGAAGAAATGTCCAGAAAAAACAAAAATGTTAATAAAACAACTTCAGGAAGATTTTATTGTATTTATTATTTCTAATAATTCTAAAAGAAGAATAGAACCATATAAAAAGGATTTAGGTGTTGATGCCGTCAGCAGTGCTATGAAACCACTTACTATAGGATTAAAAAGAATAAAGAAAAAATATAATTTATTAAAAAAAGAAATGGTTATGATTGGCGATCAATTAGTTACTGATGTTATTTCAGGAAGTAATTTTCATATTAAAACTATTCTAGTTGATCCATTAAGTCAAACTGATTTAGCAATCACAAAACTTAATCGAAAAATTGAGACATGGATTATTAAAAAATATTGCAAGAGAGGAATTTTTAAAAGAGGTGATTATTATGAATAATAATCAAAAAAGATGTAGTGGTTGTGGTGTTGTTTTACAAGATGAAAATGTTTTGCAAGAAGGATACACAACTGATTTAGATAATGATATATGTCAAAGATGCTTTCGAATGAAAAACTATGGAGAATATCAAGTTGTTACTAAATCTAATGATGAATATTTGGAAATATTAAAAGAAGTTGGAAAAACCAAAGATTTAGTTTTATATGTAACAGATTTATTAAATTTAGAAGAAGATATTTTAAAGATTAGAGAATATATAAAAAATAAAATGATTTTGGTTCTTAATAAAAAGGATATTTTACCAAAAAGTGTTAAAGAAGATAAATTAATTAAATATTTTGCTGATAATAATGTCCATTTTGAAGAAATTATTGTTATTAGTGTAGAAAAGAATTTAAATATAGATTATTTGTTAAAGAGAATCAAGTATTTTCAAACTACTAAGAATGTATATGTAGTCGGACATACTAATGCAGGAAAATCAACTTTAATAAATAAATTAATTAAAAATTGTTCTAGTAACTGTTCACAAGAATTAACAATGTCACCCTTACCATCGACCACATTAAATACAGTTGCAATAGAAATTAATGATTATCTTACTTTAATAGATACACCAGGTCTGATTGATTCAGGTTCATTAATTAATTATGTTGATAAAAATATGCTCAAAAAAATAAATCCTAAAAAAGAAATTAAACCTAGGATTTATCAATTAAGAAAAAATCAAAGTTTGTTAATTGAAAATTTCTTAAGAATAGACTATACTGAAGGAGAAAGAAATAGTTTTACATTGTTTTTATCTAATGAATTAAAAGTTAAGAGAATAAATCCTAAACGTGAGGATTTGAAAAACTTACAAAAAACTAATTATGATATTGGTTATGATTCTGATTTAGTTATTAATGGTCTAGGATTTGTAAAAATCGTTAATAAGGGTAAAATTGATATTTATCTAGATAAAAATGTTAATACTTTTGTAAGAAAATCACTTATTTAGAATGTCAATTCCATATTTATCACTATTGTGATCATAAAATAAATCAACTTTTAAAGGATTATATGTAAAGTAAATAAAAATAAGATAGTTAATAATTATTAGAATAGCACCAATGATATTTAACTGGTGTTTTTCTATTGGTAATTTATTTACAATTAATTCACTAATAAAGATAGAAATAAATAGAATAATCATAGTAATCACTAAAATTTCACCAAATAAATAATAGACAGGTAAATATAGGATTAACAAAATAATAATAGAAAACATTCCACGTAAATATGCTTTAATTAAATAATTAGGATCTTTGTAATAGATAAATCTTGTACCTATACTAAAAATAACACTAGCAGTAAAAATCATTTTTAAATGTTCCCAGATACTCTCATTAACAGGGCAAAAAATACCAATTAAAGTGTTAGGAAAGATAGTATATCCAAAATGAACTAAGGTACATAGTAAAAATATAATAATACTATTTATAAATATTTTTTTTAATTTCATAATTATCACCCATTATTATTATAAGTGTTTGATTGGGAAATATTCTTGAAATATATAGAAAAATGTGATATAAGAAAGTATATTGGATAGGAGGTATTATGGATAGTAATAATTTAACAACTGAAATTAGAAATAAAGTTGATATTGTTGATATTATTGGGGAAAGAATACCTCTTGTTGCTAAAGGAAAAAATTTTTTTGGTGTTTGTCCATTTCATGATGATACCAATCCTTCGATGAGTGTATCCAGAGAAAAACAAATTTATCGCTGTTTTTCTTGTGGTGCTAGTGGTAATGTTTTTACATTTTTAATGAATTATGAGCATAAAGAATTTAAAGAAGTTTTAAAAGATTTAGGAGAAAGAGTAGGTATTAATGTTACAGGTATTCATATCAATAATGTCAATACAAAATATGATCATTTATATGAAGCTTATCTTATAGCTAGTAAATATTTTCAAAATAATTTGGCCTCTGTTGCTGGCAAAGAAGCTAGAGAATATCTTAATAATAGAGGTTTAAATGAAAATACGATTAAAGAATTTGGAATAGGTCTATCACTGACTTCTAAAAAGGATTTAACAGATTTATTACTAGCCAAAAAATTTGATTTAAAAGATTTAAACCAAATAGGATTATCAGTTGATGATCGTGATATTTATACAGATCGAATTATGTTTCCCCTACATGATACTTATGGTAAAATAGTAGGATTTTCAGGTCGAATTTATAAAAATATTGATCAAAGTAAATATATAAATACAAAAGAAACGGTAATCTTTAAAAAAGGACATTGTCTTTATAATTATCATAGAGCTATTGATAAAGTTAGAGTTAATAAAAGTTTAATTATTATGGAAGGCTTTATGGATGTTATTAGAGCTTATACCATTGGAGTTGAAAATACAGTAGCTTTAATGGGAACAGCTCTAACCACAGAACAAATGAAGTTAATTAAACGATTATCTAAAAATGTTATATTATGTCTAGATGGTGATGAACCGGGTAAAAATGCGGCTTTAAAAATAGGAGAATTATTATTAGCTGAAAATTTAGAAGCAAAAGTGGTTTTATTACCTAATGATGATGATCCTGATAGTTATATTTTAAAAAATGGTAAAGATAAATTTTTGAATTTAATTGATAGTGCTATTCCTTATAGTGATTATAAAATATCTTCTTTAAAAGAGAATGTTAATTTTAATAGTGAAGAAGACTTAGCTAATTATGTTAATCAAGTAATTTTAGAAACAACTAAGATAGATGATTCAATTAGAGTAGAGATTATCTTAAAAAAACTTGCAAAAGATTACAATATAGGGTATAATACACTGGAAAAAAGGTTTCGAGAGCTTAAAGAAGAAAAGAAACCAACAACAAAGATAAAAAAGGAAAAAAAAGTAAGGGTTCGCAAAAATAAGTATATTTTAGCTATGGAACAAGTTATTTTTTACATGTTAAACTATGACTGGGTAATTGATTTAGTAGAACATGAAAAAATAATTTTTCCTAGTAATGAAACGAGAATATTGACTAATGAAATTATTTACTTTTATAAGAAAAATCGTTTTATTAATATAGCTGATTTTTATACTTATCTGCAAGATAAACCTGATTTGTTAGCTTCTCTAAATGATGTTGTTTCTGGAGATCATAAGGAAACTGTTACAAGAGAAGAATTATTTGCTTATTTTAAGGTAATTAAAGATTATAGTGTAAGCCAAGAGATAAAAAGATTGGAAAAAATGATGAAAAATGAATCTGATTACTTAGAACAAGCTAAAATAGTAGAACAAATTAGGAAGTTAAAGTTAGGAGATAAATAAGAATGGTTGGAGAAATAAAGACACTAGAAGAAAGAAAAAAGAAATTAATTACATTAGGTAAAAAGCAAGGTTATATTACATATGAACAATTAGCTAATGAATTGAAGGGGTTAGAAATTGATAGTGATTCTTTAGATGAATTATACAATGCACTAACAGAAGCAGAAATTGATATTGTATCAGAAGATGGTAGTGATGATGCTAGTGGAGCAGAAATAACAGAAAATCTTCAAGTTGAAGAATTAACAATGTCAAAAGATATTAAAATAAATGACCCAGTTAGAATGTATTTGAAAGAAATAGGTCGTATTAATTTGCTTACTTCTGATGAAGAATTTGAATATGCTAAACGTGCTGAAGAAGGAGACGAGGAAGCTAAACGTTTATTAGCAGAATCTAATTTACGTTTGGTTGTAAGTATTGCGAAACGATATGTTGGTCGTGGAATGTTATTTTTAGATTTAATTCAAGAAGGAAATATTGGATTAATGAAAGCCGTAGATAAATTTGATCCTACCAAAGGATATAAATTTTCAACTTATGCAACTTGGTGGATAAGACAAGCTATAACTAGAGCTATTGCTGATCAGGCTAGAACTATTCGTGTTCCTGTTCATATGGTAGAAACTATTAATAAATTAGCTCGTGTTCAACGTCAATTAACGCAGGAATTAAATCGTGAGCCAACTGATGAAGAAATAGCAGAAAGATTAGGAATAACGATTGAAAAAGTTAGAGAAGTATACAAAATTAGTCAAGATCCTGTTTCTTTAGAGACCCCTATTGGTGAAGAAGAAGATTCGCATTTAGGAGATTTTGTTCCAGATGAGAGAGCATTAGGTCCTGAGGAATATACTACAGTAGAGATGTTAAAAGAAGAATTAGCTGGTGTTCTTTTAACCCTAACTGATCGTGAAGAAAAAGTATTAAGATTACGCTTTGGTTTAGATGATGGACAATGTCGAACACTTGAAGAAGTTGGTCAAATCTTTGGTGTTACAAGAGAAAGAATTAGACAAATAGAAGCTAAAGCTCTTCGTAAATTAAGACATCCATCTCGTAGTAGAAAATTAAAGGACTTTTTAACAGACTAATGAAAATTAATAAACGCTTAAAAACAGTAGGAGAATTAGTTGATACTAATTCTTTCTGTTTAGATATAGGATGTGACCACGCTCTTTTAGATATTTATCTAGTTGAGAATAAAGTTGTAAAGAAAATAGTTGCTGCTGATATTGCCATAGGACCTCTAAATTGTGCAAAAGAAAATATTAAACGCTATCATCTGGAAGATAAAATAGAGACAAGATTAGGTGATGGTTTAGAAACTTATACAAATGATATTGATACTATTATTATTTCAGGTATCGGTGGTAGAACAATTATTGGTATGTTTAAATATAAATTATCTACAATTAAAAATGTAAAGACGATAATTGTTTCTCCAAATAATTACCAAGAAGATATTCGAAGATTTTTTAATCATATTGGTTTTTATATTCAAGATGAAAAATTAGTTAAGGATGGCAAAATAATTTATCAAGCAATTAAGTTTGTTCGTGGGAAGAAAAGATATTTGAAATCAGATTATTTTTTTGGACCTATACTTAGAAAAAATAAGGATTCCTTATTTATTGAATATTTTAAAAAAGAGTTAGCATCTAGATTAATCTTAATAGATATTTTACCTAAAAATTATCGATTAAAGAGATATATAACTAAAAAACAAATAAATATGATAAAAAAAGAATTAAATATATAATAAAATAATTAATTCTTTTTTATAAATTAGTAAAAGAGTAAAATTTTCAGATTTACTTATCTTTTTTATCTATAGTTTTTAAGATGTATACTTTTATAGTTTGATTTTCATATTTAAAATTTTCAAAATAAGAGTAACCATTAAATTCATAAATATTATATTTTTCTTTCAAAATTTCATCATTCAATTTTCTGTAAAACGATGATACTACAACTATATCTAATTTTTTATTTAACATATCTTGTTCAGAAATTATATTTTCATAAAATTTATTTTTAGTGTTCCAATAAAAGAATGCTCCATTATCCCAATTAATAAAAATATTTTTAGAGAAATATGGATTAATTGCATTTTCATTAAAAGTTAATCCATATATTTTTTTTGTTTTATATTTTTTTAAAAAAGTAGCAACTTCTTTAGCAGGAGAATAAATGTTTTTATAATCATAAAAAGAAGCAGATATTGAGTAATATATTTGGATAGAAAAAGTAAAAAGTAATAGTATTATAATTGACTTATTGTTTTCCATTTTGTGAATCCAAAAACAAAAAATTAATATTAAAAGTATTATTCCTAGATGCCATAGATTATAATATTTTAAGATAAAAAAAGAAATAATCGGAAATATAAATAATATTAGTTGTATTAAATTATTTGGTTTATTAGTTTTTTTATAAGATAATACTATATAGATATATATAATTATACTAAGAATTATTTTAATAATTTTATTAGTTTTTATAGTAGTAAATAAGGAATCTGATATAAAGTAGGGTAAACCTGTAGGGTTAAAAGTATTTGATGGTATTGGATATACATATAATAAAGTTATAATAAAGGATATTGTTAAAATAAATATTGATATTATATGTTCTTTTTTATTTGTAATATCTTGGTTATTTTTAAATTCGTATATATATGATAGATATATTATGCCTGCAAAAACATATGTATATGCTGTTGTACTCATTAAAAGTATTAAAGTTAAAGTAAAAAGAAAACATTTAGTATGTCTTTTATCCCAAATAGAAGCAAGTAATGCTATTATAGGGAGTAGTAAGCAATAATTACGGGCAATTATAGTATATTGATAAAAGATAAAATAGGTAAAAGGAAATAGTACTTTTATAAATAATGGAAACTTAGATTTAAAAAGAAAAATAGAAACCCCTATTGCAGAAAAAATAATTGGTATTATATAAATATATTTATAGGGTAATCCAAGATATATAAAACATTTTAAAATAATATACCATAAAGCAGGATGTCCTTCAGAATGTAAATATTTAAAGAATAAAGATTGTATAGTTGTATCTCTTGCAACAAGCCATGCCTGTGTTTCATCAGCCCATGGTTCATGATGATATCCAATAAACAAAGATAAAATTATAAAGATAATTAGTATTATAAAGTAAATATAATTTTTTTTATTTTTCATTTTCATAAAATATTACTCCTTGGATAATGCATTTGTAAGTTAAAATTATTTATAATTTTAACTAAGATCTATTCTATCTATTTTTAATTGTTATATTATGATTATAACATATATAATAAAAAAAGGGACATAGAACTTTTAGACTATTATTCAATAACTTTAAGAATTTCGATGATAAATAAATTATGACACGCAAAAGAGATTTTGCTAAAAATTAAGCAAAACTAAATTGATATTTACTTTCTGTTTTTACTTACAAGTAACAAAAGCGATAATACTATTTGTTAGTATTATCTTTTTGTTTGAATAAAGAATTATTAAGTTTAATTCCTTAATATATAATTTAGTTTTTCTTTCTATTAATACCAATCATACTTCCTAAAACAGCTATAGCTAAAAGAATAATATCATATAGAATAAATCTTAGTCTTAAGAAATTTCTAAAGAAAAATAAGGCAATTAGTAAAAATGAACCTAGGATAAGACTGCCATATTTTAGACCTTCTAAATAACCTTTTTTTTCGGCTTTTTTACCTACAATATAGCTACCTATAAAAATATTTAACATAATAATCAATGGTCGTAAATAGTTAACAACATTATTACTTAATAAGTCGAAATAATAAAGTGTAGAAATAATTAATAAAGATAGAAAAATACTAACTAAAGATATTATTAAATTTTTAAGATAAGTTTCCAGTTTTTTCATGATTAACCTCCAATAAAACTTATGATAATGAATAAAAATATATGTCATATATCATAATAAAAGTGAGGTGATACTATGGAGATTTGGATTGTTTTAATGCGAACTTTATTATTTTATATTATAATTGCACTAGTATATAGATTTATGGGAAAAAGAGAAGTGGGAGAACTTTCGATAATGGATTTAATTGTATCCATATTAATTGCTGAACTAGCCGCAATGGCTATTGATAAATATAAATCGAATATACTAATTACAGTTGTTCCTATTATAGCCTTGGTTTTAGTGCAAATTTTAATTGCGAAAGTATCTTTAAAGAGTCCTAAAACCCGAGAAAAAATAGAAGGAGAACCATCGGTTATTATAAATAGAGGGAAAGTTAATTTTAAAGAAATGTTAAGACAAAGATATAATTTAGATGACTTATTAACTCAACTTCGTGAAAAAAGTATTAAAAGTATTGAAGAAGTAGACTATGCAATATTAGAAACAAGTGGAAAATTATCTACTTTTATTAAAGATAAAGATAGAAATTATCCGCTACCAGTAATTTTAGATGGTAAATTACAAGAAGAAACGTTAATTCAAATTAATAAAGATAGAGAATGGTTAGATCAAGTTTTAGAAGAACATCATACTAAAATAGAAGATATATTTTATGCTTTTTATAAACAGAAAGATTTATTCATTATAAAAAATGAAAAAGTTCTAAAATAGACAATTTTCTTATTATCTATAAGTTACACTTATAGAGGTGATATTTATGAAAAAATATTTGTTGCTAGTGATAATATTTTTTTTAGTATTAGTTATAATAGCAAAACCAATCCAGACTAATCATAATAAAAAAGAATTTAAACAAGAAAAAAGGGCGGTTTTTTTAAGTTATATTGAATTACAAGAATATATAAAAAATAAGAATATTAAAGAAAGTAAGGAAAATATTGATAAAATTATTGATAATATAGTAGATTTTAATTTTAATATGCTAATTTTACAAGTTAGAAGTTTTTCTGATGCTATATATAATTCAAAAATATATCCATGGAGTAGTTGTGTATCTGCTAATGAAGGAGAAAATCCAGGTTATGATATTTTGCAATATTTTATTGATAAAGCTCATTCTAAATCAATTGAAGTTCATGCTTGGATTAACCCTTATCGAATTAGAAATACTAAAGATGTTACTACTATAAGTAAAAAAAATAAAGCTTATGAATGGTTAAATACTTCTAAAGTAAAAATTTGTGAAAAAGGAATATATTATAATCCTGCTGAATCTGAAGTTCAAACATTAATAGTAGATGGTATTAAAGAGTTAGTAAATAATTATAAAATTGATGGAATTCATTTTGATGATTATTTTTATCCAGATTCTAATATCGATATTGAAAATTATTATGAGTATCTAAAAAATCATGAACATATATCGTTAGATCAATTCCATTTATTAATGGTTGATAATTTAGTAAAAAAAGTTCATACCATTACTAAAGAAAAAAATATTATCTTTAGTATTTCTCCAGAGGGAAATATTCAAAATAATTATAGTTCTAATTTCGCAGATGTTTATGAATGGGCTAAAAGTGATGCTTATGTCGATTATTTAATTCCACAAATCTATTATGGCTTTTTTAATGAGTCACAACCTTTTTATGAAGTTTTAAATAAGTGGAATGATTTAGTTAAAAAAAGTAATGTGAAAATAATTCCAGCTCTAGCGCTTTATAAAACTGGTAATATAGATAAATATGCTAAGAGTGGAGAAAATGAATGGTTAGAAAATGATAATATTATAATGAAACAAGTACTAACTAGTAGAAATATAAAAAGTTATAATGGATTTGCTATTTTCAGATATGATTATCTTTTTAATACTTTAAATCAAACAGAAGTTACAATGAAAGAAATAAAAAATCTGAAAAAAATAATAAATAATTGAAAACATATGATATAATCAATATAGGTGATAGTATGATGAATAATAAAGGTTTTACTTTAGTCGAGTTATTAGCAGTTTTATCAGTTTTAGCAGTTTTAATGCTTTTAGCTGTACCTAATGTAATTGGTGTTGTACAAAGAGATAAGAATAAAACTTACATTGAAGATGCTAAAAAATTAGTTACTTTAGCAGAATATAAGATAAGATCTAATCCTAATTTAAAACCCAGTAATAATGGAAATACAATTTGTTTTTATTTAGATTATTTGGATAAGACTAAAGAATTAAATGAACCTCCAAATGGAGGAGTATACGATCGTTATATTTCGTATGTTCAAGTTGTTAAAACTGATGATAAAATTAAATATAAGGTCCAATTAGCTGAAAATAAAGGCGGTACCACACTAGGTATTGCCGAGACTGATAGTGATAACTTATTTAATGATAACATGTCGAGTTTAACTAAAAATAGTCCACAAAAGCAGTGTGACTCTAATTTAGGACTTTATTATTGGGATCGAGATAATAATCCAGCTTCAAAGAAAAAGACAGATAATTCTCCTGAGCCAAACGTTTACCGTTAAGATATTTCGAGACATTTCTTAACTTTGAAAAAATTATAACTAGTTACAATTATAATATTAATACTAGTGGAGATAATTAATGACCATATTCCTATTTTTAAAAATGATAACAGAAATAAAAGAGAAGTTCTAGAGATTGTGCCATACAGTGTAGCTTTCATATTATCGGTACTTCTTCCCATAGCATCTAAACTAAATGATAATGGGGCTTGAATATATTGTAAAAGACAGAATGGAGCTAAAAACTTAATATATTTTACCCCTTCAGTTGTATTATAAATTAACTTTAATAACAGTTCTGGATATACCATTAATAATACAGTTACAGGTATGCCAATTAACAAGGAAAAAAATATTCCTTGTTTTATTTTTCTTTTAGTTGATTTAATATCATTTTTAGAATAGAGATTAGATACAACTGGTAATAAAGCTTGTGATATAGCTAAAGTAAAAAATGATGGTAACAGTAATATTGGTAAAACATATCCAGAGATAATTCCATATTCATTAACAATAAACTTATTACTATATCCAACATATAGAAGTGATGATGTTAAAACAATTGGTTCTAAAAAATAGCCAATTGATCCAATTAATCTACCAGCTGTGTTAGGAATTGATATATTTAAAGAATCTTTAATATAGACTTTACTAGGTATTAAATCTTGTTTAGTAATTTTTGCATTTTTGGGTATAAAGAAAAACAAGATTAAAATAGAAGTAAGTTCACTAATAATATTAGTTAAAATAACATAACAAACTGCATAATCTAAGCCTTTTTGGATTACAAAAGGAACACCAATTATAATTAGGATTAATCGTATTATGTCTTCAGAAAGATTACTGATTATATGAGGTAACATTTTTTCTTTACCGAAGAAATAACTTCTACAAATACTAGATAGAGAAGTTAATGGGATAACAACACTAATAGCTAAAATTCCATATAAGCATCTTTTATCGTGAAGTAAATTTGTAGAAAGAAAGGGGGCAATAATGATAATAACAATCATTAAAACAACATTTATTAGAAGTGATAGGGGGATTAAAGAAAAGACTAGACGTTTATTATTTTTATTATCTTCTGCTACTAATTTAGATATAGCAACGGGAAAGCCAGCTTGAGCTAACGCAATAAATAGAGAAAATGTAGGTAAAATCATCATGTAAAGCCCAATTCCTTCTGTACCCATTAGTCTTGTCATAACGATTTTTATAATCATACCAAGAATTTTAGTTAGGAATCCACCAATTAAAAGAATTATTGTGGATAATATAAATTTTTCTTTCATAGTAAAAAAGTATGAATTTGTAGAAAAAAATATACTCAAAATAATATTTTTATGTTATGATAACTATAACGAATAGTTGAAGATAGTCAAATCTACTAATGATGAGTTATGTGTAAATTAATTGTCAACACTAAAATAATTTACGTAAATCGTTTTAATACTAAAAAGTATATGCTAAACTGTAAAATAGAGGTGAATGCTCAATGAATAATTTATTAGAATTTATATCATCAGAGGAGGTAATGATAGTGGGAGTAATTATTTTTACTTCAGCTATTTTAGCTTTAATCGTTTTTTTAATTGAGAAGAGTTATTATAAAATTAGACAAAAGAATAATGTTAAGTTAATTAATAAAATTGTAGAAAAGACACAAGAACAAGAAGCGCTTTCTACTCCTGATGCGGTATTAGTAGATCAGGGTTTAGAAACTACTGCTATTGAAGATACTAATACTCCTAAAGTGGATAACAGTCAAACTGTAGAAGAAAAGCCATTAGTGATTCCAATTGAAGAATTTGAACAAACTGAGGCTATACAATCTAATCAAAAAGATAGCATTGAATCTATTTATAATGAAGTTAAGGAAGAAGTTGAACAATTACAATATACTAATCCCGAACCAGATAAAGAAGAAGCTAAAGCAGAGTTAAGAAAAGTTACAGAAGAATTAATCAAACAAGAACAAGAATCTGAACCTAAAAATATTGATTTAACAAAGTTTGAAGCTGAACAAGAAGAAAATGCTATTATTAGTTTAGATGAGTTAATGAGAAAGAGTGAAATTTTATATCAAAAGAATGAAGAAACACAATATAAAGATGAAGGTAATGAACCTATTAGTTTAGATGATTTAGAACAACGAATGAATAGTATTAAATTAGACATTATTGATTTAAATAAAGAAATAGAAGAACCAGTAGAAAAAAATACTACTGTTCAAAGTGCATCTGTTAAGTTAGATGACATCTCTACTATCGATAAAAATAACAAAGCTTACCGTGAAGATATTGTATTTAAAAGTAGTCCAATTATATCACCAATTTTTGGTATTGAAGAAAATAATAGTGAAACAAGCCTAGAGTTAGAAAATACTGCTAATTATGATAAGTTAGATGAAGAAATAAAAAAGACGAATCAATTCTTAGTAACCCTAAAAGAGTTGCAGAAAAAATTAGACTAAGCGCTTAAATAGTGCTTTTTTATTTTTAGAAAAAACATAAGGAAAACTCCTCTTACTTACGAATAATAGAGTAAGGAGGAATTTTAATGGAAAAGTTTTATACATGTAAATATGATAGAGCCTTTAAAGAAGTCTTTATGAAAGAAGAAAATAAAGATATTTTAGAAAAGGTCTTAGAAACAATCTTAAAAGTAAAAATAGACAAAATAAGATTTCTAAATCTAGAAAGAAATGTAGATAATATTAAGGTAAAAAGAAAACATCTGGATTTATATTTAGAAACAGATATAGGAAAGATTCAAGTAGAAGTAAATACTGAAAATCCTAAATATTTAAATAGTAGAAATATGGCTTATATATGTGATATCTATTCTCACCATATCTTAGTAGGAGAAGAGTATAATGAGAAAACATTAATAATTCAAATCAACATGAGTTATGATATTAAAAATGAAGAATATATCAGGAAATATTTAGTTCAAGATGATAAAGGAAATAAGTATGTCAAGAACTTAATAATCTATGAAATAAATATGGAAAAATATAAAAGTTTTTGGTACAATAAGAACCAAGAAGAGATAGAAAAAAATAAATATTTATTAATGCTAGATTTAGGATTAAAGGAATTAAGAAAACTATCTATCAAAGATAAGGTGGTATCAAAGTATATGAGTGAGATAGAAAGAGTAAATGAAGAACCAGAATTTAGAGAATATATGAGTGCTGAAGAAGATAATAGAAAGATTGAAAACTCCATTAGAAGTGAAGGCTATGAAGATGGAGTTAAATATGGAATTAATCTTGGAAAAACAGAAGGAAGAAACGAAGGAAAAATAGAAGGAATTGCTACTAGAAATAAAGAAATAGCACAAGAAATGAAAAAGAAAAATTATTCCATAGAAGAAATATCACAATTAACAGGGATAGATCTAAAAGAGATAGAAAAACTATAAAAATAAGAAACTAAGCTTTCTTTTTTTGTTTTTAACAAGAAGATTTAAAATGAAAGTTAATTATATATAATTAAAACATATTTTGAAAATTTACTTATAATCATATTCGTGATATAATTACTAAGCAGAGAAGAGGTAGAAGTATGAAAGTAGGTATTATGACCTTAGGGTGTAAAGTTAACATGTATGAAAGTGAATATGTTGCTAATATTTTAAAAGAAAATGGTTATGTAATTAGTGACTTTCATGATATTTGTGATATTTATATTATTAATACATGTACAGTTACAAATACTTCTGATATAAAAAGTAGGAAAATAATAAGAAATGCTATTAGAAAAAATCCTCACGCTTGTGTAGTAGCAATGGGCTGTTTTATAGAAGCTAATAAAGATTATCAAGAAGAAGGCTTAGATATTGTTATTGGCAATAAAGATAAATCAAAAATAGTTGAACTATTAAAACAATATTTTGAAAAAAAAGAACAAATTAGAAATTTGTATCAAGATACCATTACTGATTTTGAGGATATGTATATTAAAAATTTTCCAGGAAGAACTAGAGCATTTGTAAAAATACAAGATGGTTGTGAAAACTTTTGTAGTTATTGTATTATTCCCTATGTTCGTGGAAAATGCCGTAGTAAAGATCCACAAACAGTATTATCAGAAATTAATTCATTAGTAGATAACAATTATCAAGAAATTGTCTTGACTGGAATTCATACTGGTAATTATGGAGTAGATTTAGATTTTAACTTTGCTAAACTTTTAAAAGAAATTGTCAAGATTCAAAAATTAAAAAGACTTCGAATATCTTCTATTGAAATTACTGAATTAACCAATGAAGTTTTAGAAGTAATTAAAGAAAATAATGTTATTGTCGATCATTTACATATTCCATTACAAGCTGGTAGTGATGAAATATTAAAATTAATGAATCGTAAATATGATTTAGATTATTTTTATAAGAAGATAGTGGCAATCCGTAAAATTAGACCTAATATTTCTATTTCTACAGATGTTATTGTTGGATTTCCTAAAGAAACTGATGCTATGTTTGAACAGACTCTTAAAACTTGTAAAGATTTGAAATTTTCTAAAATTCATGTATTTCCTTTTTCTTTAAGAAAAGGAACCAAAGCTGAAACATTGGATCAACAAGTAGATGCAATAGTAAAAAAAGACCGTTCTAAAAAACTACTACAATTATCTAAAGAATTAGAAATAGAGTATATGAATAAATTTAAGGATAAGGAAGTAGAAGTATTAATTGAAAAAGTAAAAGATGATATAAGTTATGGTCATACAAGTAACTTTTTATCTGTAAAAATCTTTAAGAAATTAAAAAATAATGAATTTTATCAAGTAAAAATAACACAGATTTCATATCCATATTGTATAGGAGAGTAATTATATGGAAAACTATATAAAAGGAAAATATCGAAAAAATATTTTTACAAGTGAAGACGGCTACACAGTCGGTATTTTCAAAGTTTTAGAAACAGATATAGCTGAATTAGTAGATTATATTGGTAGAACTATAACTTGTACAGGATATTTTCATGAATTAAATGAAATAGAAACTTATATATTTTATGGAACAGTAGTTACGCATTCTAAATATGGTAATCAATTTCAAGTCGAAAAATATGAAATTAGTAAACCAGTCGAAAAAGATGCTATTATTGATTTTTTATCATCAGGTATTTTTAAAGGTATTGGAGAAAAAAAGGCCAAAAAAATAGCTAAAGTATTAGGAAAAGACACTTTACAAATTATTTTGGAGCAACCTTCTAATTTATTATTAATACCTTCAATTACTAAAAAAGATGTTGATGTTTTACATAATGGATTATTAGAATATGAATCTAGTTATGAGACGATTTTATATCTTAATAAAATTGGTTTTAGTACCAAAGATAGTGTGAAGATTTATAATAAATATCATAAAGAAACTATTTCTAAAATCGAAGATAATATTTATACTCTAATTGATGATATTCAAAATATGAGTTTTAAAAAAATTGATTATATTGCTCAAAAGTTAAATATTTCCAAAGATGCAGATATTAGAATCGATGCTAGTATTATTTATATTATGAAAGAATTATCTAATACTTATGGACACTGTTATTTTAAATATGAAGATATTTATAGATATATTTATAGAGTTTTAGGAGTTAATATTTCTGATACAAAGTTTTTAGAAAGATTAAATAGCTTAGAAAAAAATTTAAAAATTATTGAATATTCAGGTAATTATTATATTAGAGAAATGTTTGATGCTGAAAAATTAATTGTATCTAGATTTAATTTGTTAAGTCATCAAGAAGATAATAAAAATGATAAACTTAATGAGATAATTAAACAGATAGAGTCAAATTTTAATATTAGTTATAATGATAGTCAAAAAGAGGCAATTAAAGATTCTTTTATTAAAAACTTTTTAGTTATTACAGGAGGTCCAGGAACAGGGAAGACAACTATTTTAAAAGCTATTATCGAACTATATAAAATGGTTAATAAATCAAAAAAAAGTCAAATTGAAGAAGACGTTGCTCTTTTAGCTCCAACTGGAAGAGCCGCTAAAAGGATGAGTGAAGCAACTTTGTTCAAAGCTTCAACTATTCATCGATTTTTAAAATGGAATAAAGAAAATGATACTTTTTTAATTAATGAGTATAATAAAAGTACAGTTAAATTAGTTATTGTAGATGAATCAAGTATGATTGATACTTATTTATTTAGTAATTTATTAAAAGGAATTAGTGTTAATACAAAAATTATATTAATAGGAGACTATGACCAATTACCAAGCGTTGGACCAGGACAAGTTTTATACGATATAATTACTAGTAAGACATTAAAAGTTGATTATCTAAATAAATTATATCGCCAG
This sequence comes from uncultured Bacilli bacterium, assembly GCA_947631155.1. Classification (GTDB taxonomy): domain Bacteria; phylum Bacillota_I; class Bacilli_A; order RF39; family UBA660; genus UMGS995. The sequence continues at coordinate 46,763 of CANRKG010000006.1, read as the reverse complement.
AAAGAAGGCTCTAATATCATAGAATTAGCTTATAATATTAGAGAAGGTGTATTCTTAAAAGATATTTGTAATGTTTGTGAAGATTTAACTTTCATCGAATGTAAAAGTAATATGATTTTAGAAAATATATGTGAGATAGCGATGACATATAAAGATGTAAACTATCGAGATTTTCAAATCTTAGCACCTATGTATAAAACAATTAATGGAATTGATAATATTAATCAAAAACTACAAAGTATTTTTAATCCAGACGCTACTGAAAAGAAAAGTCTAAAAATAGGTGACTTTATTTATCGCGAAGATGATAAAGTTATTCAATTAACTAATCAACCTGATGATAATATTTATAATGGTGATATTGGAATTATTCAAAAAATTATTACTGGTTCTAAGAAAGAAATATATATTGATTTTGATGGGAATTTAGTTAAATATACACCTAGTAATTTTACTAATTTTAAACTAGCTTATGCAATTAGTATTCATAAATCACAAGGTAGTGAATTTGATATAGTTATAATTCCTATTGAAAAGAGATTTAATAGAATGCTTTATCGAAGATTAATTTATACAGCTGTAACTAGATGTAAAAAGAAATTATATTTAATTGGTGAATATGATGCTATGCAACTTGCAATTGATAATATTAGTGTTGATATTAGAAATACTACTATTCAAGACTTTTTAAAAAATGGTATAAACAAGTAAAACAACCTCATAATAATAATGGTACATAGTACCACATATTTTCTAAAGAGGTGATAAAAAAATGAATAAAAATACAAAAAAAGCACTAGCTATGACAGCTATTATTGGTACTGGATTTGCTTCTTGGATGATGTATAAAAAGAAGAATCCAAATGCTTTAGAAGATGTAAAAAATGCTGCAAAAAATGCAGCAGATAAAATGTTAAACAAATTAGAAAATATGGAATAAAACATGTAAATGTTTTAGCTGCTACTAAGTAGCAGTTTTTTAATTTTTAAGCAAATTCTTTATATACGTTTAAATCAAAACTATGTTGAGTTGGTTCTAATTGCTGTAATTTCTGGGTTGGAATTAAGAAAAAATTATCTTCTAACAAATCTTGTCCAGTATCAGTAACAGGATCATCCCAAGTAAGATCTAGATGATACCAGTTATCATATAAGTTAACAGCATTCCAAACATGAGCTTCACTAGATACTTTGTAGTTTTTAATACCTAAATTGTTTAAAAATATAGCCATAGCATCAGAATATCCCCCACAGATACCATATCCTTCTATTAAAGGTCCGTAAGCAATATCTGACTTATATTCAATAATATTATTATCAGTTCTATTAGAATCGTATTTAGAATTATCTATAATATAATCGTGGATTCTTTTTATTTGATCTTCAGTTGATAAATTAGGATTAATAACTTCTTGTTCAATATTTTTAATAGTTTCTTCTATTAAGTTAATATCTGTATCAGAATAAGCTTTTGTAATATTAATAGTAACAGTACCTAAACTATCAGTTTGCGTTGAAAGATTTTTAAAACTATTATAGGGATGAACATAATTATTAATATTAGAAAGTGTAATTTGATCTTTAGCTAGAGACTTAACATCATCTAAGCAACTACTATATTCTTCTGGACAATAAAAAGTAAATTTATTTTTCCCTGCATTTAAAACCGTATAGAATATATTTAATAGTTCTTGTTTATTTTTTGGTTTAAAATTATCTGTATTTTGAACATATAAAAAATCATAATCTCTATAATATTTATTTTTATCATTTAAAGTTACAGTCTTAGTAGTTTTGACAAAGTAATCATAGTAAAACTGTAAAATTTGTTCTTTATAAGATAAAGTAATTCCAAATAATATTAATAATAATCCCGTTATTAATAATTTTTTCATGTCTGATTCACCTATTGTAATTATAACATAAAAAAGAAGTAACTTCCATTACTTCATTCCATTTTTTTCTTTCGTTAATCTTGATTTTAAACGACTGGCTTTATTTTGATGAATTAATCCACTCTTTTTAGCTTTATCAATTCTTTGAATAGCAGTATTTAAACTTCTACTAGCATCTTCTACATTACCAGCTTTAACATCTTTTTCAAATTTTTTAATAGCAGTTCTCATGCTAGCAGTTATATCATTATTTATTTTTTCTTTTGTAGCATTAGAGCGAACACGTTTTTTAGCACTTTTAATATTTGGCATCTTTTTCACCTCACTTTTGTAAACACATTAATTCTATCAAAAAACTTCCAAAAAAGCAAATAAAAATTAAATTTTTGTCAATATTATAACTAGGTGATATATATGAATCATGAAATAGATCTAAAAAACACCTCAATTAGAACAGATATTATTGTGGATATGATTGACACTTCTAAAGAAAATATTGGGGTTGAAAGTAAAATAGAGCATATCGATGATATTACAGTTGAAGAGGTTATTATTAATGATTTAGGAGAAAAACATTGTGGGAAAAAAGCAGGTATTTATAAAACAATTTCTTTTAAAGATGTAACTGACAAAAATAACTATAAAAAAGTAGAAAAAGTATTAATTAGTCAATTAAAAGAATTAATAGAAGCTATGAAAATAGATAAAGAAGCAACATGTTTAATAATTGGGCTTGGTAATGATAAATCAACACCTGATAGTTTAGGACCACATGTAGTAGATAATGTTTTAGTGACAAGATACTTATTTGATTTTGGAGAAGTAGAAAAAGGTTATCGTAATACTGCTTCTTTTGTTCCTGGTGTAACAGGAGTAACTGGTATAGAGACTAAAAAACTTATTGAAGGAGTGGTTAAAGTAGTTCAACCAGACTTTCTAATTTTGATTGATGCTTTAGCGTCATCTTCTATTGAACGTGTAAATAAAACTATCCAAATAACAGATGCTGGAATAATGCCAGGAAGTGGTGTAGGTAATAATAGACAAGGCATTTCTAAAGATACATTTAATATTCCAGTGATTGTTATTGGTGTACCAACAATAGTAGATGCAGTTACTATTGTGAGTGATACAATTAAGTATATGATGAAAAAATTCAGTTATAAACTAGAAAATATAAATAATAAAAAATTAAAATTTATTGATGATTTACATCAAAACTATTTAGATACTGATAAAGAATTATCAAAAGAGAATAAAGAAAAAGTTTTAGGAATGGTTGGCTCTTTAGAAGAAGATGATTTAAAACAATTAATATATGAAGTTTTATCACCCATTAATTATAATTTAATGGTTACTCCTAAAGAAATTGATTTTATTATGGAAAAATTATCTTTATTAATTGGAAATTCTATTAATAAAGTTTTACATGATTCCTATAATCCGACAAATTAAAATATAGCTGTCTAGTATCATTAGTATAGGTGATACTATGAGTAAAAGATTTATTAGTAAAAAGAAAAAGAAAAAGAGATTTCATTATAAATTTCTTCTTTTTGTATTATTATTTATTTTTAGTATTATTACAACTTTTAAATATTTATTAAAATCAGATATTAAAATTAATGATAAAAACTTAGTTAAATTTTTATTAACGGATTTAAATCATAATAATGGTGTTTTTTCGTTTGTAGTTAATAAGTTAAAACAAGAATATTCACCAGTTGATTTATTATCAACTAATTATTATAATTTAGTACCTAAAAAAATTAAAAATACTAATAAAATTAATAGTAACAACAATAATGGTAACTATTTAATTTATATATATAATTCACATCAAGAAGAACAATATGCTCCATCTACATTTGTAGAAGCAGAAGTAAACCCTACTGTTATGATGGCGTCATATATTATGCAAGATGTTTTTGATAAAAATAATTTTCAAACTATAGTAGAAGAAAGAAGTATTAAAGAAATATTAAATAATAATAATTGGAAGTATTATAAAAGTTATGATGCTAGTAGAATTTATTTAGATGATACTAAAAAACAAAATCCTTCGATTAAATATTTTATTGATGTTCATAGAGATTCTTTAACTAAAGATAAAACAACTGTGGAAATAGGGGAAAAGCAATATGCTAAAATAATTTTTTTATTAGGTCTAGAAAATCCTAAATATGAAGAAAATTTGGAATTTATTACAAAAATTAATAATAAGATAAATGAAAAATATCCTAATTTATCTAAAGGTATATATAAAAAAGGAGGCGCAGGAGTAAATGGGGTATATAACCAAGATAATTCTAAATATACTATCTTAGTAGAAATAGGTGGTGTAGATAACACTACCGCAGAGGTTTTAAATACAACCTTAGCTTTCAGTGAATGTTTTATGGAGGTGATTAGTAGTAATGAAGGGTAAAAATGTTTTTAGAATTGTTGCTTTAACGTTAATTATTTTTTATTCAGCTTTATATATTGCTCAAGCTACAGGATATTATGAATATACTAATCATAAAACTAATACTTTAACAGAAAAAGCGAAACAACAATTTGAAGCTGATGTTAAAGCTGGAAAAAAAGTTCAAGCTAGTGATTATTTAAAAGAAAAAACTGATTATAATAATCAGTTATCAAAAGGAGGAGTAGTAATATCAAATTTAATTGGTAAAGCCTTTGATTCAGTTATGAAATTAGTTTTTAAAGAAGTTAGTAAAGCAGTAAGTAATTAAAGATTCATCCCCTTGATAATCACACATTCCCTTGATAAACATTGACATAAACGTTAATTTATGATATAATACACGACATATTAAACAAAAGAGGTAATTTGATATGAAAAAAATAAATATTTCTAAAAATTTAAAAAGAATAATGTTTGTAGGTGGATTAAGTTTATCTACAGCTAGTTTAACAGGGTGTATAAAAAAATTTGATAATATGATGCCATTTGTTAACATATTAGACGAAGTAGAAGAAAAAACTAATGTTGATGAAGTTTTAGAAGATTCTAGTAATAGTGATGTTTTAGATAAATTTGGTTTATTAGAAAAGTGTTTATCCCTTTCAGAAAAATTGCATTCACTTGATTATAATAAACACCAAGTATTAAATGATAGTAAAGTTATAGATGATATTTCTATTCAAGATTTTAAAAATATAGAAAATGATATAGTAATGTTACAATCCTTAACTTCTAGTTCACCAGAATATAATAAAATATGCAAACAACTAAATGAAAGTGAAAATAGAATTAATAATTGGTTAAATAAATATGGTTATCAAACTGCTACTAAAATGGGTACTTTAGTAGTTCAAGCTAAATTAACTGATGCCTTAAGTTTAGATGCTAGTGAGTATAAAAATTTTGATATTTTAATAAATCCTGAAGATTATCCTCGTATTTCAGTTGAATATATAAAACCACAAACAGGACAGGAATATTATTTTTATATTACGACTGATGAAGAAATATCAAAATTGACCCAGACGATATATTATGCAGTTTATAAAAGTAAACTAAATGATAAAAAAACCGTCACAGCTAATTATGATGAAGATAGAAATGACTCACTATATACAGCTAGCGAATATATAAAAGAACTTATGTTTGCTGAATATTCATATAGCGATAGTACTATCAAAGAACGTGGAAATTCATCATATATAAAAAGGCAATATGACAAAAAAAGAAAAGTATTAAAATAGAAGAAGACTTGGAGAAATTCAAGTCTTTTGTTATAATAAAATATAGATTAGGAGCTAGCTTATGAAAAAAGAAAATATTAGAAATTTTTGTATTATTGCTCATATTGATCACGGTAAAAGCACTTTAGCTGATCGCATCTTAGAAAAAACAGGGGCTATTTCTGAAAGAGAATTAAAAGAGCAAATGCTAGATGATATGGATATAGAACGTGAACGTGGTATTACGATAAAACTGAATGCAGTTCAAATAAAGTATAAATATAATAATGAAGAGTATTATCTTCATTTAATAGATACACCAGGTCATGTTGATTTTTCATATGAAGTTTCACGTAGTTTAGCAGCTTGTGAAGGTGCTATTTTAGTGGTTGATGCATCTCAAGGAATAGAAGCACAGACTTTAGCTAATCTTTATTTAGCTTTAGACAATAATTTAACTGTTATTCCTGTGATTAATAAAATTGATTTACCAAATGCGGATTTGGAAAAAGTTATTAAAGAGTTAGAAAATATTGGTTTTTCTCGCGAAGAAATAGTTTTAACTAGTGCCAAAACTGGTGTAGGCGTAGAGCAGCTGTTAGAAGCTATTATTAAATATATTCCAGCTCCTAAAGGGGATGAAAATGCTCCTTTAAAGGCCTTAATTTTTGATAGTATCTTTGATCCATATAAGGGAGTTATTACAAGTTTGAGAGTAGTTGATGGTACTATTAAAGTTGGAGATACTATTATGATGATGGAGACCAAAGCTACTTATGAAGTAATAGGTCTTAGTATTGATACGCCCAAAGAAGTAGCTGTGAAATCTTTAAAAGCAGGCGAGGTAGGTTATTTAGCGGCTTCCATAAAAAGTATAGATCATGTTAAAGTAGGGGATACAATTACTTTAAAAGATAAGCCTGCATCTTTAGCTTTACCAGGTTATAAAGAAATGAAACCTATGGTCTATTGTGGATTTTATCCAATTGAGTCTAATAAATTTGAAGATTTAAGAGAAGCTTTAGAAAAATTAAAATTAAATGATGCATCATTAGTCTTTGAACCAGAAACATCTAAAGCTCTTGGTTTTGGTTTTCGTTGCGGATTTTTAGGACTTTTACATATGGAAATTATAGAAGAAAGAATTGAACGAGAATTTAATATTGATTTAATTGCGACTTCACCATCAGTTATTTATGAAGTATTATTAACTGATAAAAGTAAAATAATAGTAGATGCTCCAACAAAAATGCCTGATCGTAGTGTTATTGCTAAAACTTATGAGCCGTATGTAAAAACAAGTATATTTTCACCCAAAGAGTATATCGGTTCAATTATGGAGTTATGTCAGGATAAAAGAGGAACATTTATTAACATGGATTACTTAGATGAATCAAGAGTAACTATTTATTATGAATTACCTTTATCAGAAATTGTATATGATTTTTTTGATAAGTTAAAGTCGTATACAAAAGGATATGCTTCTTTTGACTATGAATTAATTGGCTATAAAGAAAGTAATTTAGTTAAAATGGATATTTTATTAAACGGAGAAATTGTTGATGCTTTATCAGTAATTGTTCATAAAGATTTTGCCTATCAAAGGGGTAAAATAGTAGTAGAAAAGTTAAAAGAGATTATTCCAAGACAAATGTTTGAAGTACCTATTCAAGCTGCAATCGGAACGCATGTTATTGCTAGATGTGATATAAAAGCGATGCGTAAAAATGTTTTAGCTAAATGTTATGGTGGAGATGTTACTCGTAAGAAAAAATTATTAGAAAAACAAAAAGCTGGTAAAAAAAGAATGAAACAAATAGGTAGTGTAGAAGTGCCTCAAGAGGCTTTCTTATCAATCCTTTCTACAAATGAGAAATAGTGGTGAGATGTATGTTGTATAAAAATAAAACTGTTAATACGATGTTTAAATTTATGAATGAAGATAATCAGTTAGCTATTATGTCATATTTAAATGAAGTCTTAAATAGAGATTATATTAATTATACTAATGCAGAACAGATTTTAATGACACCAATATTTCAGAATAACAGACAATCTGAATTATTATCTATATATTCAGGATGGAATTATAAACATATTAATAATGCAATTAGAGGAAACTGGAATTATGAAGAAAATGGAAATATGGATAGATTAGAAGAATTTTTAGACATAGCGGAACAAATAAAAGATTTTATTAATAATCATCCAACTTCAATTGGTAATAGTTTGCTGTATAGAGGTGTCAATATTTCTTACTTTAAAGATTACGGTATTTCTAAAGTCGAAGAATTAAAAGAACTTGAAGGTGATTATTTATTAGATAAAGGATTTGTTAGTACTTCATTATTAGAAAAATCAAGTTTTTATCAAAAAAAGAATGATTTAGGAATTAATTATAATGTCGAAATTATCTACAAAGTACCTGAAGAATTTGATGATTTAGCCTATATAGCAGATTCATCTTATAATAAAGAACAATATGAATGCTTAATTAATACTATGAATATTGCTAAAGTAGAGTCTGTAAATATCGATGGTGATAATGCTGTAATTAATACTTTATTAATACCTAAGAAAATATATGATCCATATTACGCTAAAGACAGTTCAGCCAAGTCAGTATAATTATAGGTGATAATATGATTAAAAATTGTTATATTCATATACCTTTTTGTAATAGTATTTGTGCTTATTGTGATTTTTGTAAATTATTAAAAAATGAAAAAATAGTGGATTCTTATTTAATGCATTTAGAAAGAGAAATAAAAAGCCTTTATAAAGATGAATTGTTAGAAACAATTTATATTGGTGGGGGAACTCCTTCTTGTCTAAGTTTAAGTCAACTTAATAAACTGTTTGCTATCTTAAAAAAAATAAAGAAAGATAAAAATATAGAATATACAATAGAATGTAATTTTGATACTATTACTCCGCAAAAGTTACAATTATTTAGAGAAAATGGTATTAATAGACTTAGTTTTGGTTTAGAATCAATTAATGCTAAGAATTTAGCTTTATTAGAACGAAATGAATCTAAAAAGAAAGTTAAAGATGTTATTGTTCTTTGTAAAAAAATGGGTTTTAAAAATATTAATGTTGATTTAATGTATGCGATACCAGGAGAGACTATGGTTGATTTGGAAAAAGATATAGATTTTGTTTTATCATTAAATATTTCTCATATTTCTACTTACTCTTTAATAATTGAAGACCATACAAAATTAGCTATAAATAATGTAGATTATATTTCGCAAGACTTAGATGAAGCAATGTATCAATTAATTTGTAAAAAGCTAAAAGATAAATATATTCATTATGAAATTAGTAATTTTTCATTAGAAAATTATCAGTCTAAACATAATCTGTGTTACTGGAAAAATAAGAACTATTATGGTTTTGGTTTAGGAGCTTCTTCATATCTTAAAAATAAAAGAATTAATAATACCCGAAGCTTAACAAAATATTTACATGATGAATATATTTTAGATTATGAAATTTTAACTAAAGCTGATATAATGAGTTATGAAATGATTTTAGGATTGCGATTACTTAAAGGAGTAAATAAACAAGAATTTAAATATAAATATCAAAAAAATATAGAAGATGTTTTTCCCATAAAAAAATTATTACAAGAAAAATTAATTTGTGATGATGGAAATATCTATATACCAATTGATAAACTATATATTAGTAATGAAATATTAATTAATTTTATAAAGGAGTAGTAATTATGAATAATGAAGAATATTTTGTTAAAGAACTTGATTGTATTAAAAATGAAAGGATTAAGAAATCATTAATTTATATGATTAATAAATTACCAGATTATTTTTTTATGATTCCTGCAGCTTCAACTGGTAAATATCATCCTGAATATGCACAAGGCGAAGGAGGATTATTAAGACATACTAAAGCCGCTTTTAGAATTGGCTATGAATTGTTGTCAGATAAAGCAATTGGAGATAAATATACTGATGATGAAAAAGATTTAATGCTAATGGGTCTTTTATTACATGATGGATTGAAACTTGGTAAAGAAGAAAGTAAATATACTAAATTTGATCATCCTATTTTGATGGCTAATTATATTGAAGAAAATAAAGATAATTTAGAATTGACTGATTCAGAAAGAAACTTAGTATGCGATGTTATAAAAACGCATATGGGACCTTGGACAACGGATTATCAAGGAAATGAAGTTTTAGAAAAACCAAAAACAAAATATCAAAACTTTGTTCATATGTGTGATTTTTTAGCTAGTCGTAAATGTATATTACTACCGTTTGATGAAGATGATAATATTATAGAATAAAGGAATAGATTATGAAAGGAAAAATAATTGTAATAGAAGGAACTGATTGTTCTGGAAAAGAAACTCAATCAAAATTATTAGAGAAGTATTTAAATGAACAACATATAAAAAGTATTAGAATGAGCTTTCCTGCTTATGAAACGCCAACGGGTAAAATAGTGGGAGGTCCTTATTTAGGTAAAGAAGAAATATGTAAGTCTTATTTTACAGAAGGATCTGCCAATGTTAGTCCTTATATTTCTAGTCTTTATTATGCTGCTGATCGAAAATACAATTATTCTAAAATTGAGAAATATCTAAATGATGGTTTTATTGTTATATTAGATAGATATACTACTTCTAATCTGGCTAATCAAGGAGGAAAAATAGAAGATCCTGATGAGAGATTTAATATGTATCAGTGGATTGATAAACTAGAATTTTGGCTTTTAAAATTACCCAAACCAGATATTACTATTTTTTTACACGTTCCTTATATTTTCGCTAAACAATTACAAAAAAATAGATCTGATATTGATGATAATGAAAAAGATGAGAACTTTTTAAAAAATGCGGAAAAAGCCTATATTGAATTATCTGAGTTATATAATTGGGATAAGGTAGAATGTGTATTAAATAACAAATTAAAAACAATTGAAGAGATTCAGCAAGAAATTATATCAATAATAAAAGAAAAAGGCATTAATTAATGTCTTTTTCTATTTCGGCATTATTGTTGGAAAAACTGATATCGGAAACTGTTGTATTTGGTTGGGGAACTAAATGAGGGGCATTACTACTTGGAATTAAACTAGGTAAACTATTATTTTGCGGAATAATTTTTGGAGTAGAAGTTATAATAGTTGGATAGGTAAGTGGTGCTTGCATAAATGGTTGGCTAGGAATACTATTTAAATTAGTTGGTTGTGTATTTGAAGGTGCACTTGGTGAATTAGAAATATTAGAAAAAGAAATATTATTAAAGGATAAAGTAGGTTCATTATCCTGTGGATTTTGAACTTGAGGAGTAGGAGGATCTTGATATTCAGGTACATATGGTGGAATAATAACAACATCTGATGGAGATTTTGGTTCATCATTTCTTTGATTTAAAATAGATTCTACTTGATCAGAATTAGCTTGATTAGCATTAGCTTGATTAGTGGCTAAAGATTCAATAGCACTCATAACGGCTTTATCATTTTCGTTGTTATTAGTAGTATCATCAGCATTAGCTACCTCTGTACTAGTTTTTTCTTTTTCTTTTTCTTGACTTTTTTTAGCACGTTCTTCTTTTTCTATTTCAGTTAATTCTGTTCCATAATCTTCATCAGTATCTGAATCAATTTCAATAATTCTATATATTTCTTCAAAACTGGTTATACCTTCTAAAACCTTTTCTAAGCCGTCTTGAAGAAGTGTAGTAACATTAGAAGTATAGACCATTCTTCTTAAGTCTTCTTTGACTAAGTCTTCATTATTTAAAGCATCTCTAATATCATCATCAATTTCTAGAACTTCTTGAATAGCGGTTCTGCCTTTATATCCGCCATGACAATTGTCACATCCATCATGATTAGCATCAAATAATTCTTCTACTTCTAAATCTAAGACTTTACTAAAAACTTTTTTTTCATATGGAGTTGCTGGTCTTTTGATTTTACATTTTGGACATAATGTTTTAGCCAGCCTTTGTGAAATAATTCCCGTCAAGGCACTTGATAATAAATAACGTTCTACATCCATATCTAAAAGTCTTTCAATGGTTGATAACGAATTATTAGTATGGATAGTTGATAAAACTAAATGACCAGTTATCGAAGCACGAACAGCTATTTTAGCAGTTTCTGAATCACGAATTTCTCCAATTAATATAATGTTAGGATCTTGTCTTAAAATTGAACGTAAAACAGTAGCAAAATCAAGCCCGATTTCACTATTAACTTGTACTTGGTTCATACCTTCAATATTCATTTCAATGGGATCTTCTACGGTTATAATATTAGTTTCAGGTTTATTTAAAGCTTGGAGAATAGAATAGGTCGTGGTACTTTTACCAGTACCAGTAGCACCAGTAACTAAAATGATTCCATTAGGAACTTCTATCATTCTTTTTATCTTTAAAAAGTTCTTTTTCGAAAATCCTAAATGTTCTAATCCCTGTAAACTACGACTGTAGTCTAAAATACGAATAACAATTTTCTCACCCTCATTAGTTGGTAAAGAAGATACACGCATATCTAAATATAGTTTTCCAAATTGACGTTTAATTGCACCATCTTGAGGAAGTCTACTTTCAGTAATATTCATATTTGCTAAAAGTTTTAATCTAGTAGTGAGATTTCTTTCATATTCAGTTGGAATTAAAGTATAATCTTGTAAATCCCCATCTATTCTAATTCTTACCATTAGACCATTTTCTTTAGGGTCAAAATGGATATCACTAGCTCCACTTTTTGCAGCATACATAATAATATAATCAGCAATTTGGGTAATGGGAGTTTTCTTATAATCAAATGTAACCATATTTTCAACCCCTTTTTGTCTACTTTCTATGGTATTTTATCTTATCTTATTATATAATATATTTAGTATAATATCAAGGAGTGGACTTTAAAAAATGAAAAAATTGAATAATCAGGGCTTTGCTTTAGTAGAAACACTTGTTGTATCTGTATTTGTCTTAGGTATTTTTACTTTAGTATATGTAAATTATTATCCATTAATTGGTGAATATGAAAAACGTGAAAATTACGATGCTATTGAAAGTGTATATAAAACTAATACTTTAAAAAAATTCATTGAAAGTAATGGACTAAATATTAATAATTCTTATGAATATATAAAATATGTCAATGCATTTAGTAATAGATTAGGTGTTCCGTGCGACAATATATGGAATAGTTTAGGAATTAATTCATTAATAATTACTACTTATAATATAGCCGATGTTAAAAGCAAAATAAAAAATAATTCATCGATTAGTGCTGGCATGAAAGAATATGTAGAATATTTACCTGATTATAAAGAAAATCAGTATCAGTATAATGGAAGAATTATAGTGGAATATAAAGAAACAGTTGATGAATCAGGTAGTAGTAATTCATATGATATTTATAAATACGCTACTTTAGGAGTTGATTTACATGGTTAAAAAATTAAATAATAAAGGACTTACTGCAGTTGAAATATTAGTTTGTTTTTCCATTGTTTCTGTTGTAGTAGTTTCTATGTTTAAAGTAGTGAATAATCAAAGTGATAAACAGACTATAGCATCTTATAAAAACTCTGTGACAACTTACAAAAATTCAGTTATGAAGACTATTGAAGATGGAATTATAACAGGGGAAGGTATTAGAAGTGTAGATTTCTCCGAAGAAAATTCATCTTCTAGTGAAGTATTAAAAGTTACACTATATTTAAATAAGTCAGAATTCGAATCTAATCATTATATTATAATTGAAATTTTTAAAGATAATAACGATTCCGATGAAAACAATAATTTCTACAATGATTATATTACATATGCATATTATAAACCAGGAAAATCTGAACCATTAGAAAAGTTTCCAATCCCTAAAGTACCAAATTTAAGACTTAATTTAATTAAATATTCTAGATCAGATGAAGAATATTTCAAACTTTATGTTGGTTTAACGCAACCGGATTTAGGTAATAGATATTCAGTTATCGATATTGTTGAACCTATTAATAAATAACACAATAATATAGGACAAAGAATAAAAAAGAGGAAATAGCTAACTGAGAGATTCTACCTAATAGAAAATTTCTATATTTAATTTTAGTTTTATTAATAATATCAAGAACTTGCATATGAACATTAATTCCACCAAAACAAATAAAGGTTAGAATTAATATTCCTTTAAATAAATTAGGACTAGATAGTAGAGAAATACTTTGAATACCTTTAGTCATATCAAAAAATCCATTAATAAAGATAGTAGGTAAGGTTCCTAAATTGAAATATGTTGTGATTAATTTAGTAATTATAAAGAAAAAACAAGTATTACCTAAAATTAATGTTAACAAATCAAGAGAAGATTTAATTGAATTGGCTAGATTAACAGAAAAAGGTTCTATTTCATTTAGTTGTAATTGTTGAATTTTTTCTTTTTCCTTTGGTCTTATAATAATCGCGATTATTATATTTGCTATAATATGGGATATAATTATTAAATAACCAATCTTTGAATTATTAAAAAGATGACTAGACACTGCCAGAATAAATAAAGGATTAGCAAAATGTGTAAAAGTAATTAAATAGTTCGCTTGATTAATATTAAGTAAACCTTTATTAAGTAGTGTTTTAATATATTTAGCACCACTTGGAAAACCAGAAAACATACTCATGATAATAACAAAATTAGAGGCGTTAGAAGTATGAAATAAAGAATTACTTATTTTAGAAAAATACTTATTTAAAGTATTACAGAAATTATAATTAATTAATAAATCACTAATAAGAAAAAAAGGAAAGATCGAAGGAAATAAAGTATAGATGAATACTTTTAAAGCTTCAAGGATTTCACTTGTAATAAGATGCGGATTTATTATTAATGACAAAAATATGACAAATATTACTACTTGAATTAATTTATTTTTCATAATTTCCCAACTTTCTGATATAATTAAACATAAAGGACTGATTTAATGTTTACTAATTTTTATGAAAAAGTAAGAAGATTTATTAAAGAATATTATAAAAGTATAATATTTTATTTATTACTATATATTTTTTTAATGTGGCCACTAGATTATTATATTGTTACAGGTGGTGGCATTATGAAAGTAGGAAATAGAATTGAAGTAGAAAATGCCTATCAGACAAAGGGAAGTTTTAATCTAGCTTATGTTAGTGAAGCTAATGGAACTGTAGCTACATATATATTAAGTTATATAATTCCAGATTGGAAAAGAATAAAAGTAAGTTCTTATACTTATGATGATGAAGAAGATTTAAATGATGTTAATTTTAGAAGTAATATTGAATTATTAAATGCCCATGATAACGCTATTAAAAATGCTTATTTAGCTGCCGGAAAAGCATATGAAGTGGTAAACTCAGAATTATATATTTATTATGTTGATAAAGATACTAAAAGTAATTTAAAAGTTGGGGATCAAATATTAAAAGTTGATGGTAAAGAAATAAATAATGTCGATTCGTTTAAAAATATACTTGCAAAGTATCAGGAAAATACTACTTTAAAAATATTAGTAAAAAGAAATAACAAAAATAAAGAAGTACCTGCTACTTTATACAAAAAAGATAATAAATTAATATTAGGTATATATGTTAATGAAGTCCATCAATATAAAACAGATCCTAAAATAAAAATTAAATTTAAAAAGAGTGAGTCAGGACCAAGTGGGGGTATTATTGAAACATTAGATATTTATAATAAATTAACAAAAAAAGATATTACTAAAGGTCTAACCATTGCAGGAACTGGAGAAATTGATAGTGAAGGTAATATTTTACCTATAGGAGAAGTTAAATATAAATTATTAGGAGCTGCTAAAAAGAAAGCAGATGTATTTATTGTTCCACAAGATGAAAATTATGCTGAATGTATAAAACTTCAAAAGAAGAGAAATTTAAAAATTCAAATAATCGGAGTCAAATCATTTAAAGAAACTCTAGAGAAGTTAGATAATTTAAAAAAATAAATATTTAGTATTTATTTTTTTTTAATTTTATAGTATAGTGTATTTATAATAGATGATATGAATATTAAGTAGTCTATTAATATTAAACTTTTACTTTTAATGGTAATAAATATTAATAATGAATTGTATTTTTATACAAAATTTGGAAATAATATTTTATATAGTAATTGATATTTAACTATTATTAGAAAAGTTAATTTTTCAGTTATCTGATGTAAGAGGAGGAAATAAAAATGGCAGATAAAGAAGAAAAAAATTTAAAAACAACAGACGAAAATAAAAAAATATTTGTTTTAGTTGTAACAATTTTGGTTGTAATATTATTAGTATATTTAATAATGAGTTTTTTAGGTAATAATAAAACAGCGACTACTGAAGAATTAGACAAGGTTGTTAAGGATGCTCAAACTACAGTTTTATATGTATGGAATAGTGATTCTAAAAAATGTAGTAATTGTAAAACAATTAAAAAACACTTAGATAAACAAAACATTGATTATATGAGCTATGATGTTAAAAACTATTCAGATAAGAAATATGAGAATTTTTTAACTTCACTAACAATTAATCCACCTGATTTTAATTATCCAGCTATAATATATATTAAAGATGGAGTTATGTATTCTAATATTATTAATATTGATAATACAAAAGCAGTTGACACATTTATTAAAGAATACAAGTTAACGGATTTAAAATAAAAACACTTTCAGTGTTTTTTTATGTAGAAGATATAATATATTGTGAAATAGATATAAGAGGGTGATAAAATGCCAAATGATATAACAAAGACAATTTTATTTTTAATTAATGGTTTAGGTGTTGCTTCTAAAGATTCTTTTGATATAAAATTTAATAACTTAATGCCTAATTTATCTATGTTAATGGGAAATTATATTAGTTCCAATATTGAAAATATTAATTACAATTATAAAAATGGATATCGAAATTTTAGTTTAGGTAATGATTTATTACCAACTTATCATCGATTAGAAAATGATACTAATTTTGCCAATAATAATACTATTTTAAGTATAGCAGCAGATGCCATAAATAATAATACTAAAGTCCATTTATTTTGTTTTTTAGATAATGAATCAGTTATTAACCAGGTATTTAAAATTATTGATGTTTTAAAAACGAAAGGAAATTTTCCTATCTTTATTCATACAATTTTGCGTCAAAAAGAGTGTTTAGGTTATACTCCAATACTAAATATGTTAAAAAAAATAGAAGAAAAATTAACTTTATATAAAAATGTTGAAATTGGTATAGTAGGTGGAGAAAGAATTATTAATAAAGAACAGTATTATTATTTACTTAGTAAGGAATTAGGTGAAAAATGGCCTGACTATACTAGAAAAGTAAATTATTCCATTACTAAAGAAATAGTACCCCGAGAATTAGAACCATTTTATATTCATCCTGGGTTTAAATTACAAAATAATGATATTGCATTATTCTTAAATTACGAGGATGTAGATTGTAATGAATTTATTAAAAAGTTACGTAATGTAAAGTTATATACATTATTTCCAATGAAAGCATTTTCATATGCTATTAATATTTATGAAGAAATTGCACCTTTAGATTTCTTTAATAAAAAGTTAGAGCAGCTTCATTTAAAATGTTTAATGTTAACTACTAATGATAGAATTCCAAATATTAATTATAGCTTTAATGGTCTTAAAGATGTAAAAAGTAATAATATAGAGTACATGGATATAAATAGTAAAGACTTGGATCTTGAAAAAATAGTTTTATCACCATATCATTTAATTATTTTTGATTACGATTTAGAATCATTTAAAGAAATTGGTAAATTGAAAGATTTTTTAATGGATCTTGATGATAAAATTGATCAAATTTATAATTTATGTGATCAAAATAGTTATAATATGTTTATTTCTTCAGTTTATGGAATTTATAAAGAAGATTATTTAGTTGGTGTAGATAAGAGAGTAAAATTAGATTATTCACTTGAAGTACCTGTAGTTATGATTGATCAAAAATATCCAAAATCAAAGTATTTTTTGAAATATGGAAATACATATAACTTATCCAATACTATTATTTATTCCATTACAAGTGATGAAAGTATTCCTCATTTAATAAGAAAGAAAGGTATATTGTCTTATTTTCGAGATTAATGTATAAAAAAGTGTAAAGTCCTAAAGAAAGTTTAATGAAGCTTTCTTTTTTTATGTTAAGATAAATATGGTGATATAATGACAAAGTATAAATTGTATAGAGAATTTGGGGAACTATTTAATCCTAGTATTTCAAGACAAAATATTTCTAATTATAAGATTATTTTTAAGAATAATTTAATACCAGTAGATGTATATTATCCAAATAAAGATGTTCCATTAAATCGGATTATGTTATATATAACTACTAAGGATCAGAGTATTTGTAGCGATTTAGCGATTTTAACCAAGCAAATGGTTTTAGTTCTTACAGTTAGTGATGATAATATATCTAAAGGATATGAACTTATTAAATATATTTATGATCATGTTGAAGATTATAATCTTTCTAAAGAAGACATTACGACAATTAGTGATTATAAAGCTTTAAACATTTGGGAAGAAATTACTATGAAAGCACGAAAAAATAATGATTTTTATATGAATAAAACTATATTTTTAAATTTTAATGGTAATGTTAAAATAGATAATAATAAATTATATATCCCTGATATAAAATCACCATATACTTTTTATACAAAAAATCAGTTGTTTGAAATAATTAATCGTTTTTTAGCCTAAATTTTAAAATTATGTTATGATAAATATATGGAGTGATATAATATGGAAAAAAGAAAAACAAAAAAAGAAATAGTTAAAATGTTATTAAATACAGATTTGCAGGAACAAGATGAAGAAGAATTACTTGATTTATTAATTGATCAGCCCATTTCTATTGATGTTGATAAACAAGAAGCTGCAAAAATGACTAAAGGTGATAAAGTTGCTGATAAGATTAGTGAAGTTGCGGGTAGTTGGACTTTTATAATTTTATTTATTTTATTTTTAGTTGGATGGATTATCTTGAATTTATTTGTTTTAAGAAAAGAAAATCGTATTGATCCTTATCCCTTTATTTTATTAAACTTAGTTTTATCATGCATTGCTTCATTACAAGCACCAATTATTATGATGAGTCAAAATCGCCAAGCTGCCAAAGATAGTTTAAGAAATCAAAATGATTATAGAACAGATTTAAAAAGTGAATTAATCTTAGAAGAGTTACATGATAAAATGACAGTTATCCTAAAAAATCAAAAAACAATTTTAAAAATTTTAAAAGAAAATGGTGAAAATGATGAACAATAAAATATTTTTAGGATTATTGATTATTCTTTTTTTAGTAACTGGATGTGGTACTACCACTAATCAGGGAGATATAAAGGCATCTTCAATTGATGAGAAAAAATATGATACAAGTAATTTTAACTATATAACCTGTACACGTGATACGGAAACAGAAGATGATTCAGAAGTAGAAATAAAGTATGAATTATATTATGATGATAAAAATTATTTAGAAGTTTTAAAGTCTTATGAAAAAGTAACTTCTTCTAATAGTGATATATTAAAACAGTATAAAGATGCTTATAAAAATATTTATTCAGTTTATGATGAATTAGATTATTATGATCATGAAATTAAAGAAGGAAGTAATTCTATTACAAGTATTACATATATTAATTATGGAAAAATAAATATGGATAGATTAATGGACATAGAAGGTACAGAAGACAATGTTAAAGTAACAGATGGCAAAGTTAAATTAGATGATTGGATTAGTTTTGCTAAGAAATACGGAACGCAATGTGAGAGTGTAGCCTAAGACACATTTAAACTAAAAAATCGGGGTGACAATATGGAAAAGATTCATTTAATTGCTCATCGCGGTGGGTATAAGGAATCAAATTGTAGAGAAAATTCACAAGAAGCAATTAAATATGCCGTAGCAAAAGATTACATTGATGGAGTAGAATTTGATGTTAGAATTACCAAAGATAATAAAATTATATTGTTTCATGATGCAAGTCTAAAATACAATAATAAAAAATATAAAATTAATAATTATACTTATGATGAATTAAATAGTATTTATGAACAGTTATACCAACAAAAGCTAAATACACTAGAAGAAATATTACCTTTAATTCCAAAACAAAAATGGATATTTTTAGAGATTAAGGATATAGTAAGTAATGAAAATAAAAATCCTTTAGATTTAGTTTATAATACTATAAAAAAATATCCTAGTAAAAAAATATGTATTATTAGTTTTGTATACCAGTATTTAAAATATTTTAAAGCTAAAGATTATCCCACTTGTTTATTAATGAGTAAAAAGTTACGATTTTTATCATTAAAGGCAGTGTTAGTTTCTTATTTATCTTCCAAGGTTAATATGATTTCTCTGAATAAAATAAATATTAAGAAAAATATTAGCCATAGGATTTTGAAAAATAATAAACTTTTAGGAATATATACTATTGATGATGCTGATGAAATTAATAGTTTATATCAAAAATTAGGCCAAAATATAATTAAAAAGTACCAAAATGAAATTTATATAACTACTACTAATCCTAAAAATATATATGAAAGGATAAAATTATTAAATGAAAAAATTTAAACAATATGGATATTATATAATAATTATTATAGTAGGTTTTTTAGATCTAGTTTATGGTCTTTTTCTTTTTAATCAAAAGATTTATCTAATAAATAATTCTAAGGAAACAGATGGATATATTGATATGGTAGTTAACAATAAAAAAAATGTAGTATTACATGTACATTACTTTATAGACGAGCAACAATATGAAGGTGCTATAGTAACTTCTAAAAAAAATATACCTAAGGATTATAAAATAAAAATTTATTATAATAAAGATAAACCAACTGAGATTAGAAGTGAAGAAATTAATCATTATGAATATTTTATCATTATCTTAGGCTTTCTTTTTATTATATTAGGATTATTTCTATCTGTGAAAAATTATAAAAAACAAATTGAAAAAAAATAATAACTATGATATATTCATAATAGGGTGAGAATAGATGAGTAATGTAACATTAAGTTTTGATTTACCAATAAAATTATGTCTATATGTGTTTTTACCAACTTTTGCTATTATTTTGTTATTAAGATTAGTTTTAATGCTTAGTTTAAAAAAACTTAAACAAAATGATAGTGATAGATATTATCGTGTGATGAGTTATTATTCTGGTTTTTCGGCTATTATTTTTACAGCAACTTTATTAATCGTCACGGTTTTTTATGCTAAATATTTTTGTAGTTTAATAATAAGTAAAGGGTTAGTAGATAAATATAAATTAATATATTATCTAGTACTTTATTTGCCTTTAATTCCAGGATTATTTTTAATATATTATTTTATTAGTTTGTTTACGATACATAGAAATGTAAATGATGATAAAGAAATAAAATTTGCTGAAAATGATGTAACTAATGAAGAAGTAACAACTAAAAATATAGAAAGTGAAAAAAAATTAGATAGTGAACAATCTAATAATCAAGGGGTTAGTGATGGAATAGAATTATTGTAGGTGATTACATGAAAAAAGAAAAAAGTCCGATTTTAGTTATTATATGTATATTAGTACTGTTAATATTTATTGTATTACCACCCTTATTTAGAAAATATATTCCTAAACCTGAGATTGATAATTCACAAGTTAATAAAGTATCCCTTAAAGTATTGAAATGTGAAAAATATTTTAAAGAAGAACTTTATCATGTTACTAGTGATTCTAAATATAAAAATAACCAAATTGATAATAACAAGATTGTTTATGAAAAACTTCAACAAGTACCAGAAGGAGTTAACAATAATACATCTATTACTGTATTAGAAGAGTTTAATATGTTTAATACGTTAAATAATGTCAGTATTGATATAAATGATACTATCGCAACAGTAAATATTAATCAAAACTTGATAAATAGTAATCCTGATAATGAAAGACTACTTAATTATTTTCAACCAATCGAAGAACAAAAAGATTATTATGAATCAATGGGTTATAATTGTATAATTGAAAGCTAAGTTTTTAACTTAGTTTTTTTTATGATGTCTTTGATTATATATACGATTAAAGATAAAGTAATCGTGTATTCAAATAAATATATAAATGATAATAACTTATCTAAATGATTAATAAAATGAAATAAATTTAAACTTTTTAAGACAGCTATACCAGGAAATTTATATTGTTGAATTAACTTACTACCTAAACAACCAATAAGTAAAAATAAATCAAATAAACAAGAGCCTATACCTAGTATATATCCAGTAACAATATTATTTTTTCTTAAATAAAATAATATAAATAGAATAAATATCGGATATATAGAAACGGATATTTCTTTGAGATCAGTAAATGCTTTATAATTTTTAATATCAAGTAAGGATATTAAACCAATAGAGGCTATAATAGAAATTATTATAAATATAAATAAAAGTATTTCGCTAATAGAACCAATGGTTTTTATCTGATCTTTTCCTACAATATAAGAAATAACTAATAAAGATATAACTACTACTAATGTATTATCATATCTAAAATAGTTAGTATTAATAAACTGTGAAGCTTGAACAATAATCATAATAAAAATATAAATTATTATTAAAAGGTATAAAGCTTTTATAATTTTATTATCTAAGATATCTTTTTTAACTCTTTTTAAGAAAATAATTCCTATAAAAATAATTAAACTGGTAAATAAAAAACTATATATATTATAAAAAGAATGCAGATTAAAAAAACATCTCGTTACAAAAAAAATTAATGCTATCATCGATAAATCTCTTTTAATCATTTTTATCACCTAATTTTATATATTTGTAAAAAGACAAATTATTGTTTTTTAATCTAATTACAGGTATTTTTATATTTTTGTTTTCTAACTTAGCTTTTTTAATTTCTCTAAAGGAAATATTATCATCAATTAAATTATTAAGATATTTATAATTGTTACTATATTTTAATACTTTAGAAACATTACTGTCAGTAAATATAATATTAAAACTATCAATATCTTTATCAAAATAATTGAGTAATTCATCAAGTATTTTTTTATTTTTAGAATTAATAACAATATTTTCTAAATGATCAAAATAAATATATTTAGTAGTATCTTCATTTAATTTTAAAAAAGCTCTTTGTAGATTTGAACCCTTATTAGTATAATATTTATATTTTTTATTAATTTTATTTTCTTCTTTTAGCGGAACTATTTCTTGATATATAATTTCATAATAATCTTTTTTTTCATTAATTCCTATATTCGTAATAATAGCTAATTGATTTAATTCTTGATAACTGGTGGTACTAAAAGTAACTATTAAGAAAATAAGAATAGTGATAAATTTCTTCACTTATATTCACCTCTTATTATGTTCTTAGTTAATAGAGGATTTCGATATTTGACACCTTTGTTTTTAACTTTGATAATAGCGTCTTTTTGTTCTTTTTTAATAAAAGGAGAGAAGGGTGCTAAATAAGGTTTATCAAAAGATGATAGTTTAACTAATTGATATAAGAGATAGATAGCGCCTAAATAAACTCCATAAATCCCTAAAATACAAGCTAAGAATAAGAAAATTATTCTATAAATCCTAATTGCATTTACTAGTTCAATCGAAGTAAATACAAAACCAGCAATAGATGAAAGAGCAATTATAATAATCATAATGGGAGACATTATTCCAGCTGAAACAGCGGCATCACCTAATACTAAACCACCTAGTATAGAAATGGCACTACCAGTTGTGGAAGACATTCTTATATCACTTTCTCTTAATATTTCAAAAGATATTAACATAAAAAGAGCTTCGATAACGGCCGGAAAGGGTACGGAAATACGTTGGGCTTTTAAGAGTAATAATAATGAAAGAGGAATAGAATCATGATTATAAGTAGTAACTGATATATAGTAGGCGGGGACAAAAATAGCGATAAAAAAAGCTATGATACGAATAATTCTAATGAAGGTAGTATTAGTTGATTTTTGATAATAATCATCAGGAGTTTTAAAATAATCAATGAAAAAATTAGGTAAAATTAAAGCATAAGATGACATATCAACTAATAAAACAACTTTACCTTCTAATAAACTCATTGAGACTCTATCTGGTCTTTCAGTAGAAATAAGAGTAGGAAAGAAACTATTAGTATCACTTTCTAATTCTTCTTTTAAGTAATTAGAATCAATAATTCCATCTATATTTATTTTATTTAATCTTTCAATTACTTTATTGGGTAGATCTTTATCAACAATATCATTCATATATAAAATACCGATTTTAGTTTGAGAACTTTTTCCAATCTCTACTTCTTCCCACCATAGTTGATCACTTTTAATTCGGCGTCTTATTAAACCCAAATTAGTATTAAAATTTTCTGAAAATGAATCTTTAGGACCGTTTATAGATAATTCACTTTCGATTGTCGTAACACCACGTTCTAGAGTTTGACGCATTTCAATGGCAAAAATTTGTTTTTTGATAAGACAAACTACAAATCCTTTATTAATGTAAGTTGTAATCTCTGTTTCTTTAATTTCTTTAATGTTATTAGCGGGTAAATAGTTTTCTAAGTTATTTAATTGTTTTTTGGAAAGAATAGTAAGGCGTTTTAAAATAAAATCATTAATATCATCACCACTAGATAAAACTTCTGAAAAAACTAAATAAAGTTTCATTTTATCTATTTCTAATTTTTTATAGATATAATCTTTACTAGGTCCTAATTTTTTCTTTAATTCATTAATAATTCTTTCCATAATATCACCTATAATTAGTATGATAAAAAATATAAAAACTATGCTATAATTAGTGTATTAGGTGATTACTATGGAAGTAGAAAAATTAGACAATTATGGGCGCGGAATTATTCATATTAATAATAAAATTTGTTTTGTCGAAAATGCTTTACCAACTGAAAATGTGGAAATAGAGCTAATAAATACGAAGAAAAAATTTCAAGAAGCATATGCAAAGAAAATAGAAAATAAAAGTAGTATGCGCATAAAACCTAAATGTAAGTATTATCATTTATGTGGCGGTTGTCATTTAATGCATATGAATGAAGAGAGTCAAAGACAATTTAAAACTCAAAAAGTAAAGGAAATTATTCAGAAATTTATCCCCGAAAAAATAAAAATAGAACCATTAGAAGGTAATGATTTCCTTTATTATCGCAATAAAATAGTCTTACATGTCAGACATAATAAACTAGGTTTTTATCAACAAAAAAGTAATGAATTAGTAGAGATAGATTCTTGTTTATTAGTACATCCTAAGATAAATGAGTTAATTTTTTTGTTAAAAGAATACATAAAAGTAGAAACAGCTGTTACTAAGATAACTATTAAATTAGGAAATGATACTAATGAGCTAATGCTAATATTAGAAGGAAAAGTAAATAACTATCTTAGTTTACTTGATAAAGTTACGGTATTAATTATTAATAATAAAGTAGTTAGCAAGAAAGATTATATAACTTCAATAATTGGAACAAAAAAATATACTATTCGGAAAGATTCTTTTTTTCAAGTAAATCGTTATGTTACGAAATTGTTATATGATGAAATATTAAAAAATATTAAAGAATTAAATTCTAAAAATGTTTTAGATTTATACTGTGGTAGTGGAACAATTGGAATTTATATTTGTGATTATGTAAGTAATGTCGTTGGAATTGAAGTCGTTGAAGATGCGATTAAAGATGCCAATAATAATAAAAAGTTAAATAAAGTTCAAAATATTCAATTTCTTTTAGGAAGAGTAGAAGATGAAATAACAAAAGTAAAAGGTAACTTTGATACTATAATTATTGATCCACCTAGAACTGGTCTTAATAAGGTTAGTATAGATTTAATAAAAAAGATAAAACCCAAAAATATTATCTATGTCTCTTGTGATGTAGTAACTCTTTCTAGAGACTTGACAAGATTTAATGATAGTTATGATATTAATTATATTAAACCATTTGATATGTTTCCTAATACTTATCATGTTGAATGTGTAAGTGTTTTAACAATTAAATAGTTAATTAACTAAAAATAGAAATTTATAGTAGTTTGACTTCTATTTTTTTTTATGTTATATTTTATTCGAAAATAGACACTTAGGATAAAATATATGCAATGTGTAGTTTGGAATGATAAGATATGATGAAGAAATTAAAAACAAAAATAAATCTACTTCTAATTTCTTTACAATTATTTATTAGTAGTAAATTAATAGTAAAAGCTGATAGCGGTTTTGATTCTAGTTGGGATTCGGGATCAAGCTGGGACTCTGGTTCTAGTTGGGATTCAGGATCAAGTTGGGATTCAGACTCAAGTTCTTCTGGTGGTGGAAGCGCCGATTTTAAATTTTATATAAATATAGTTTATTATATTGTTGCGGCTTTTTTGTATTTATCTCTTGGTAAAAAAATATTTAACAGAAATAGTAAGCTTCCATTTTGGTATACATTAGCCTTTGTATTATGTTTTATTGCCTCAGTATGTATATTCTTTAATGATTATTTAATAATTAATGTAGCATTATGGATTATGTTTTTGATTTATTATATTTGTAATATTATAACTTCTGGTGTTAGAGCTATTTTTAATACAAAAGAAACTAAAAAATATTCTCTTAGTACTTTGAGTGATGACGAAATATTAGAGAAAATGGGTAGCGACTTCGATATAGGAGAATTTTACTCTAAGACATTTAATATTTATAAAGATGTTCAAATCGCCTGGATGAATGGAAATTTAGAACCAGTAAGAAATTTATTATCTGATGAAATGTTTAATATGTATACTATGCAACTATCAACTCTAACGGCTAAAAAACAGAAAAATATGATGGAAGATATTGAATTTTTAGATGCAAATATTATATCTATTAATAAAAAGCATGATTTAGATGAAATCAAAGTTAAACTTCAAGTAACATGTAGAGATTATTTGGTTGATAAAGATAATAAAGTAATTAGAGGTAATCAAGAGGCTATTAATCATTATGTCTATCAAATAACATATATTAGAAGCAATAATAAAAGTCAGATTACTAATTGTCCAAATTGTGGTGCTAAATTAGATAAAGGTTCTAGTAATAAATGTCAATACTGTGGTAGTATTGTGGTTAAGGAAAGTTCTAATTTCATTATGACTGATAAAAAGATGTTAAATCAATCAATTAAGGAGTACAGAAAATATGAAAAGTAAAGCTGAATTAGAAAGTAAATTTAGTAATATTTATATAATGCTTTTATATAGTGTTATGACTAAAGATATGAATAGAGTTAAGCATTTTTTATCTGATGTAGTATATAATAAGTATTTGGATATTGTAAATACATTAGAAAGTCATAATGAAACACAAATGTATGATGAATTAAATGTTTCTAAGATTGAAATTATAAATAGAACAACTTCAAATAACAATGAAATATACAAAGTTCGTATTATTTCTAAGTACATGGATTACATTGTTGATGAACAGGGTAATTATAAACGTGGTAATAATAAAAAAAGAATTGAAAAAGAAAATATATTAACTTTTTCAAAACTATTAACAAGTGGTAATAAAAATTATTATACTTGTAGTAATTGTGGGGCCAATTTAAATATTAATGCTAATGGTTGTTGTTCATATTGTGGTAGTATTGTCGATATTAGTAATGATGATTTCCAATTAATTGATATAGAAGTTTGCGAATAAATTGTCTTTATTGACTTTTATAGTTGTTTGCTTTATACTTTTAGTATAAAAATAGGAGTATATTTTGAAAATGAAAAATAAGGTAGTAACATTTATTAAAAAGGAAAAAGTTTTGGTGTTATTAGTAGGAGTAGCCATTTTATTAATAAGTAGTGGTATATATATTGGGTATATTCAAAATAATCGCGTCATTATTTCTAAAGCTATTAATAACATAACAACTAAAATAGAAGATAAATATCTGATGAAATATGAAGATATTGGTACTATGGATAACTATACACTAACGAGTAAAGTTAATTTTAGCATTGAAAGTGATTATTTAAAACAGCTAAGTATCTCTTCACCAGAATATTTAGTATATTTAAATTTAATTAATAATTTAAGTAAAACAGACAATCAATTGATTTTTAAACAGGACAAAGATAATGAAAAATTATTTATTGATTATAAAAGTACATATAATAGTAACGAATTAATTAGCTATAAGTATTTAATTGAAAATAATACTGAATATTATTACCTTAAAGGTTTTTTAGATAATTATATAAATAATGGAACTAGTAATTATTTTGAAACATTAAAAAATAATGAAACCAATCGGGAAAATATCAAATATGTTTATGAAGTCTTTATTAATTCATTTAAAGATAATTTGAAAAAAGAATATTTTACTAAAAAAGGTGAAAAAGTAGAGATTGCTGGTAAAGAAAAGACCTTACAAAAGGTAACCTTAGAACTTGATAATAATCGTTTAATTGATATTTTTACACATATATTAGAAGATTTAAAAAAAGATGAAAAAGCTAATAAGATATTAACGGGAATCGATAATGATTTTAAAGATAAAAAAGTATCGAAAAAGACTACGTATTTGGATAAAGATCAAAAACTTATATTTTCTGCTTATGTTGATAATTTAACTTATAAAATAAAAAAATATCAATTAGATATAGTAGCTAAAGATGATTGTAACACTATTACTTATGAAGTAGATAAACAAGATATTTTAAATATCTATGAAAATAAAACTTTAGTTATTAGTTCTTTAATTACATATAAAGAGAATCAAATAATAATGGATATAAAAGATAAATATAAAAATTCTATTGGACAGATACTAATTAAAAATGAAAATAACTCTTATCAAATTAGTGTTAATATTCAAAAAGACGATGTTAACTTCAATTTTTCAATTACTCAAAATTTAGATAATATAAAAAAGAATAAATCATATAATAGTAAATTGAATATTATTGGATTAATTAGTTCTCAAAACTCTGTTTTAGCAAGTATTAAAATAGATGCAGATAATAAGGTATCAACAGGAGCAGAAATTAATGAAAATACTGACACAGCTACTTTTGCTAAAGATTTAGATTATGATAAACAACAACAATTACAACAAGTTTTTACCAATATTTTTACCCAATTAATGAGCTAAAAGCTCATTTTTACTTGAAAAAAATCATAAAGATAAAACCTAAAATAAAAGCCAGATAAGTTAACTTTTTATTTTGATATGATAAGGCATTAGGTAAGAGTTCCCATAAAGAAATATAACTCATAATTCCAAAAGTTAAGGCTAGAGTAATACTAATAAAAGTAAAATCGATGTATTTGTATAAAAATATATAAGTTATAACAGCCCCTAATAATTCAGAGGCTCCTGAAATAAAGGTATAAATAAAAGCTTTTAATTTACTTTTTGTAGAGTAATAGATAGGAATACTAATACTGATTCCCTCAGGGATATTATGAAACATAATCGATAATGCTAAAGTAATTCCCAAAGAAACATTAGTAGTGGTAGTACTAAAAGTTAAAATTCCTTCAGGAATATTATGAATCATTAAAGCCAGACAATTAATAATACCTAATTTATATAACTTGTTATCAATCTTTTTAAATATTTTATCAATAAGACTTGCTAAAAAAATACCAACTAAAGCAAAAATAATTGTTAGAAGAATTATTCCTAAGGTACTATATTTTTGAGATAAAAGATTAATACTTTCAGGTAGTAATGAAAATATTGAGACAGATAACATAACCCCACTAGCGAAAGCTAATGCGGCATTAATTATATTTTTAGTATTTTTTATTTTAAAGAAAACAGGTATCATTCCTAAAAGGGTAGATAGACCGGCTATAGTAGTAACTATAAAAGAAAATGTTAGATTATTCATACTTAACTATATGAAGCTTATTTAAAAAAAATACTATTTTAGTTTAGTTTCACAATATAGACAACGATAAATATTTTTTGTTTTATCGGTTAAAACAAACACTTGGTCAAGTTCTTTTTCCGTAGCAGTTATACAACGTGGATTATTACATTTACAAACATTAACTAACTTTTCAGGTAATATTAATTTTTTCTTTTCTATGATCTTATCATTTTTTACAACATTAATTGTAATATTTGGATCAATATAAGCAAGTTTATTCATATCTAAATCGATTAACTCCCCAATTTTTATAATATCTTTACTGTGTCTTTTTTTACTTTTAGCATTAGTAATTATTGCAACTTGACAATTAAGTGTTTTTAATTCTAATAGTTCATAAATTTTCATTGCATTTCCCGCAGTAATATGGTCAATAACATAACCATTTTTTATTGTATCAATATTCATTATTTTACCTCCAATAATTTTAAAATTAAAGCCATTCTTATAAACACTCCATACTTAGCTTGAAGAAAATATTTAGCTCGAGGATCATTATCAACACTAGTCGAAATTTCATTTACTCGCGGTAGTGGATGCATAATACATAAATCTTCTTTAGCTGTTTTTAACTTATCTTTATCTAAGATATAGTAATCTTTTAACCTAATATAATCAGCTTCATTAAAAAATCTTTCTTTTTGAACTCTAGTCATATATAAAATATCTAATTGACTCATATATTCTAAAATATCATGAGTTTCAATATATTCAATATTATTTTTATCTAATACTTCTTTTTTTATATATTCTGGTAGTTCTAATTCTTTTGGTGATATTAAAATAAATTTAATATTTTTATAACGTGACATCGCAGTTATTAAAGAATGAACAGTTCTACCAAATTTTAGGTCTCCACATAAACCAATTACGAGGTTATTTAATCTCTTTTTTTCCCGACTTATGGTTAATAAATCAGTTAAAGTTTGCGTTGGATGATTATGACCCCCATCTCCTGCATTGATGATAGGGATATTTGAGTTATTACAAGCAACTAATGGTGCCCCTTCTTTAGGATGACGCATTGCGATTATATCTGAATATAAAGAGACTACTTGAATTGTATCAGCTAAACTTTCACCTTTAGAAACAGAACTACTAGCGGCTTCAGAAAAACCTAATACCTTTCCACCTAAACGTAACATAGCTGATTCAAAACTCAGTCTAGTCCTAGTACTTGGTTCAAAAAATAAAGTAGCTAATATTTTACCATTACATTTATCACTATATTTAGTAGGATTAGTAATAATATCATTAGCTACTTTAATTAAATTATTAATTTCTTGTATAGATAACTGCTCTATACTTATTAAATGTTTTACTTCTTTTTCTCTCATAAACTTCCTCCAATTTTTTTAATTATAACAAAGATATGAAATAATGTAAAATGATATTTAAAAAAATTATTTTTATGATATTATGTATTTGTAAAGAAATTTAGGAGTGGAGTTTATGAATAAAAAATATGTATATTTAATAATTTTATGTGTTGTTTTAGTTACTGGTTTTGTTTTGACTATAAATAAAGATAAAAAATATCAAGATGATGAAAATACCTTGTATTCGATACGATTTGCCAATACTAGATTAAGATTTGAAAGATATGATTATGCTTTGGGACAAAATCAAATTATAGGAGTAGAAAAAAGTAGTGATAAGGGTAAAACTTATAAAAAAGTTACTAAAGAAGCTTTTACAGTTAGTATGGAACCCCAATTTATTTTTCTAAATAAAAAATTAGGATTTGTTATTTCTAAACCTAATTTGTCAAAGACTAATAATTATCAAGGTGTTATGGTAACTAATGATGGAGGAGTAACTTTTACTAATGGTATCATTAATTATGATAATCCAAATATTGATATTATGACTGTGGAAGAATTACCTTATTATGATAGTGATAAATTAGTACTTCACTGTTCTATTTATCAGATTAAAAATGATAATAGTGGTTATGAAAATATTGATTTATATTTTAGTAGTCATGATAATGGTTTAACCTGGAATATTGAGTAAAAAGTAAAATTTATGTCGATTTTTATTGCAAAAAAGCTTAAAATGTGTTATTTTATAAATACTTTTTAGAGGCGATATTATGAATTATAATTTATTGATGGAACAAGAAATTGAACAAATTCAAAAAGAAGAGCCAACTTTGTTACTTCATGCCTGTTGTGCACCATGTTCATCAGCTGTTTTAGAAAGATTAGGTAATATTTTTAAAATAACGATTCTTTATTATAATCCAAATATTACAGATCAGGCTGAATATCAAAAAAGATTAACAGAAATTCATAAATTCGTCGAAAAGTTTAAAGTAAAATATCCTATAAAAATTATTGATGGAAGATATAATCCTAATGATTTTTGGAAAATTAGCAAGGGATTAGAGAAAGAACCAGAACGTGGTAAGAGATGTTATCAGTGCTATAAACTACGTTTAGAAGAAACAGCAAAAGTAGCTGAACAATACAAATTTGATTATTTTACAACGACATTATCATTAAGTCCATATAAAAATAGTAACTGGATTAATGAAATAGGCGAAGAATTAGATAAGAAGTATTTAGTTAAATATTTATATTCAGACTTTAAGAAAAAAAATGGTTATAAAAGAAGTATTGAATTATCAAAAACCTATCAATTGTATAGACAAGATTATTGTGGTTGTATTTATTCACGAGGTGGACAAAAATGAGTATTATAATGGGGGATATAGCATTATTAAAAGAAGATATAACTTTACTTCATAAGCAACTTAATAATGCTAAAAAAAATGAAGATAATATATTATCTTCATTAGTAAATCAAATATATTTACATGATGTTATTACAGAGTCTAAACAAATACCGATAGAAAATAAATGGCTTTTAAGATTAAGAAAAGTTTGTAAAAGTAAAAATAAAAAGCAATTAAAGCAATTTATTAAACAAGCTGAAGTACATAATAAATTTACTAAAATGATGATCGATTGTTATTATCATAAAATAGATCAAATAATTAGGGGAAAACTTTATACAGAATTACCTGAAGAAGAAGAAATTACAATTATAAAAGATTTTGTTAGTAAGGAATTACCTGAATATTATAAATTATTTATTGATGCTTTAGCAAAGCAAAGATTGTTTAGGACAAAGTCTACTAAATATCAAGGATTGAGAGCGACCTTTTTAAATAGTATTACTAATAATCATAATATATTAGTTAATGATAATATGAGTGTTTTATTTATGGGAAATGTAGTCCATGAATTTGGTCATGTAATTGAAGGTGTTTCGCTTCATAATAATATATTTGATAAAAACACCTGTAGTGAAATTATTTCTTGTAAATATGAAAGAAAGTTCTATAGTTTTTTATTAGAAAATCAGCTTTTGACAGATGAAGTATATACAGTTTTAGCTCAATATTATGACAATAATTTAGATTACTTATTGACGTTAAAGTATTTATCTAATTTATCACCAAAATTATTAGAACAACAAATTAAAGATCCAAGATATTGTATTGATAGGACTTTACCATATGCTTATGGAATGACTATTGCAAACTATTTAGAAGCCTTAAGAAATAATGATTTGGATAAATATAATTATTTATTTAAAAGAATAGATACAAATAGGTTACAAAGCAGTAGGAATAATATTACTGATATTATGGATGTTTTAGATAATGATATTCCATCTATGATTGATAAAGATATTAATCATGTTATTGAATGTTCTAAGAAGGCAGCTGTATTAAAGAAAAATTAATCTAAAAGTGTAATAGGGGGAAATAATCATGAATTTATTTACAGGGAGTACTGAACAATTAGAAGACGATACTATCAACATAATGAAGACTTTAGTGGAAACAGAAGATAAAGAAAAACAAATATTATTAACTAGGGATATAAATGCTTTAGCAAATTTTTATTGTTCTATTAATAATGAAGATAATTATTTATTCTATCCTTTTCTTCAAAGTAAATATTGGAAAAAAAATTATCAAAAATATTTAGAATATTTAAGTAGTGTTAAAAAATGTTTTAAAAAAGATTTTATCGATAATAAGAAATTTTATAATGAATTAATTACTGATGTTATATTAGCTCTTGATGAAGTAATAGAAGATATGAATTATACTAAATTAACAAAAAATGCAATACCTGATGCTAAAATGTATGGGATTATGAGTAAATATTTAGAGACTAAGCATCAAAAAGCATTACTTGATGAAGTCGTTAATGGTAAAAGAATTTTTTGTTCACCATATGGTTATAAAGAAGTTGGGTCAATCATTTTTAGTATTATGAGTCAACAAGGATATATTTATATTTTAGATGAAAATAATGATACTAGTAAAATGATTACTCTTATTCATGAATTAGGTCATGCTTGGGATTGTAAAAATTTGTTGCAGCAATATAATTATAATAACTTAATCTATTATAGCCTTGGAACTATTTATTTAGAAGTTATATCTTCACAATATGAGATGGACTTTTTAAATTACTTATTGCATAATAATATAAATATAAAAGATAGTTGCCAAATTCTAAAAGATGATTATTTAGATTTTATAGAACGACTATTGTATATTAAAATATTAGCAAATTTAGATAATAAACAACTTAAAAGTAATAAATTAAAAACATTAAATACAACTACTTTAGTTCAAAATTTATTTGCTGAGTTAAGGCTAGGAAATATTTGTTATGATGAAGTTGATATTAGAAATATAACTTTAGATGATGAAGTTATTTATGGAATGGGTTATTTATTAGGAACATATTATAATCATTTAGCTAAAAATGATCAAGAAAAATATGAGTATTTTCAAAGACAGTTTTTAGATAATCGATATAAACCATTTAGTCCTGATAACTTTTTAACTTTTGTAGAAAGTAAAGATGCTTTAGTGTCAGGAGTATCCAAAGAAGTAGAAACAGGATTTAAACTAATTGAGCAGAAAAAGTCATTAGTTAAGAAAAAATAATTATAATATAAATATTGTGAATTTAGAAATTTTATTGTATAATGTAACTATCTTCTAGTAAGACGAGTAAAATTTAATTTTTATTTTAGAGACAATGTGGTTGGTGAAAACATTGATAGATTTAATTTGAAGACACTTACAAAAATAGAAGCGGGTAACTACGTTAAAAGTGTAATAAGTTATAAATAAGGTGGCACCACGGAAATAATTCGTCCTTAGAGTGTTGCTTTTTTTTGATATATAAGGAGGTCAAAAATGATAACAAAACCAAAAGGCTGTAAAGATATTTATGGACATGAAGCAAAAATATGGAAGTATATTGATTCAGTAGTAGATTCTGTGATGGAAAAATATAATTATACTTATATACGTACACCTATTTTTGAATCTACTGAATTATTTCATAGAGGCGTAGGTGATAATACTGACATTGTTACTAAAGAAACTTATGATTTTATAGATCGTGGTAAAAGAGCAATGACATTAAGACCAGAAGGAACTGCTGGAGTTGTCAGAAGTTATATTGAAAATAAAATGTATGGGGATTTAAATCCGGTTAAAGTTTATTATTCTGGAACTATGTATCGTTATGAAAGACCCCAATTAGGTCGAAATAGGGAATTTACTCAATTTGGTATGGAAGTATTAGGC
This sequence comes from uncultured Bacilli bacterium, assembly GCA_947631155.1. Lineage (GTDB taxonomy): Bacteria > Bacillota_I > Bacilli_A > RF39 > UBA660 > UMGS995. The sequence continues at coordinate 11,557 of CANRKG010000006.1, read as the reverse complement.
AGTGATGATCCTATGGCAGATGCTGAGGTAATTTCCCTAGCTGTTAATATTTATAAAATGTTAGGCTTAAAAGGTATAAAAGTAAAAATTAATTCTTTAGGTGATACGGAATCTAGAAATAGATATCGAGATGAGTTAGTAAAATACTTTGCACCACATATAAATGATTTTTGTTGTGATTGTAAGGAACGTTTAGCTAAAAATCCACTTAGAATTTTAGATTGTAAAGTTGATAGAGAAAATGATATTTTAAAAAATGCTCCTACTACAATTGAATATTTAAATGAAGAAAGTAAAAAAAGATTTGATGAAGTAAAAGAATATTTAGATTTATTGCAAATAGAATATGAAGTAGATCCTACGATTGTTAGAGGTCTTGATTATTATAATCACACAGTATTTGAAATTGAAGCCGATATAAAAGAATTAGGTAATAATAATATCTTAGGTGGTGGAGGTAGATATAATGGACTTTGTGAAATGCTAGACGGTCCAAAAACTCCAGGTATTGGTTTTGCTTGTGGTATGGATAGATTAGCTAATGCTTTAGAACTTGAAAATATAGACCTTCCTCTTAATGAAGCTCTTGATATATTCTTATTATATGTCAATGAAGATGAAAAAAAATACGCAGCTTATATTACCCAAGAATTACGTTTAGCGGGCTTTACTGTGGATACTGAGTATACTTCACGTAGTTTAAAGTCACAATTTAAACAAGCTGATCGCTTAAAAGCAAAATTTATCGCAGTATTAAATAGTGAAGATTTAGATAATAATGAGATAAAAATAAAAAATACTAAGACAAAAGAAGAAGAAATTATTTCTTTAGATGCTTTAATTTACTATTTAGATGAAAAATTGGGAATGGAAACAGAAGAAGATTTTGAGCATATTTGTCAGTGTGAAGGTGAAGATTGTAATTGTACTGATTGCCACTGTCATGATGAAAAATAGAAGTAAAGAAAAGAGGTTTTAGAAGTGGAAAAGATAAAAAACGGAACATTGACGATTAATAATGTTGGAGAAGTTGTAACTTTATATGGTTGGGTGCAAAAAAAGCGTGATTTAGGTGGCGTAGTCTTTATAGATTTAAGAGATAGAAGTGGAATTTGTCAACTTGTTATAAGAGATAATAATAGTTTTTATGCCCTTGCTTCATCTTTAAAAAATGAATCTGTCTTACGTGTAGTTGGTAAAATCTTAGAACGTGAAAGTAAAAACCCTAATCTTCCTACTGGTGATATTGAAGTTGAAGTTTCGGAATTAGAACTTTTAAATTCAAGTTATGATATTCCGTTTGAAATTAGTAATGACACTACAGCTTTAGAAGATACTAGATTAAAATATCGTTATTTAGATTTAAGAAGACCCATCTTACAGCAAAAATTAATTATGAGACATAAAATTACTATGGCTATTCGTAATTTTTTAGATCAAGAAGATTTTATTGAAGTAGAAACTCCAGTTCTTTGTAAATCTACTCCCGAAGGAGCAAGAGATTATTTAGTTCCTAGTCGTTGTAATAAAGGCAAATTTTTTGCTCTTCCTCAATCACCACAATTATTTAAACAATTATTGATGGTTGGTGGAATCCAAAAATATTTCCAAATCGCTAAATGTTTTCGTGATGAAGATTTACGAAGTGATCGTCAGCCAGAATTTACACAAGTTGATCTTGAAATGAGTTTTGTGGAGCAAGATGACGTTATGAGTTTAACCGAAAATTTAATAGCGCATGTTTTTAAAGAGGTAAAAGGTATTGAAGTTAAACTTCCTCTTACAAGAATGAAATATGATGACGCTATTAGATTATATGGTTCTGATAAACCAGATTTAAGATTTGAGATGCCTATTTATGATATTACTGCAATTTTTAAAAACACTACTTTTACCGTTTTTAAAAATGTTGTAGATTCTTCTGGTACTATTAATTGTCTAGTCGTAAAAAATAAAGCAAATGAGTATTCGCGAAAAAAACTAGATCAATTAACTGAGTTTGTAAAAACATATAAAGCTAATGGACTTGCCTTTTTAAAAATAGATGATGAAATTACTGGTAGTATCGCTAAGGTAGTATCTCAAGATGAAATAGAAAGTTTAAAAGAAAACTTAAATTTAGAAAAAAATGATTTAATATTGATTATTGCTGATTTAAAATATATGACTGTTAAAACAGCTTTAGGAGCTTTACGTTGTAAATTAGCAAAAGATTTGAATTTAATTAATTCTAATGATTATAAATTATTATGGATTACAGAGTTTCCATCTTTTGAATATAGTGAAGAAGAAAATAGATATGTATCATGTCATCATCCTTTTACAGCTCCACTTGATCAAGATATTGATAAATTATTAACGGATAAAGGCAATTGTTATTCTAAGGCTTATGATATTGTTATTAATGGTTATGAAGCAGGTGGCGGTTCAATTCGTATTCATAATGCAGACGTTCAATCAAAAATGTTTGAGGCATTAGAGTTATCAGAAGAAGATATCAAAAATAAATTTGGCTTTTTTACTGAAGCTTTGAAATATGGAACGCCACCGCATGGAGGACTAGCTTTAGGACTTGATAGATTAACGATGTTATTAACAGAAACAGATAATATAAGAGATGTAATTGCTTTTCCTAAAACAGCAAGTGCTAGTGATTTAATGAGTGAATGTCCTAACATAGTCGATAGTAAACAATTAGAAGAATTAGGTCTTTCTATTAATAATTCATAAGAAGGGAGTAAAAAAATATGAAAAATAATAATGCCATTACACCAAGAAATCAAGATTTTGCTAAATGGTATACTGATGTTGTTCGTGCTGCTCATTTAGCAGATTATTCATCTGTTAAAGGATGTATTGTTATGGAACCAAATGGCTATGCTATTTGGGAAAAGATGCAATCTATTTTGGATAAAGAATTTAAAAAATTAGGGCACGTTAATTGCCAGATGCCTATGTTAATACCAGAAAATTTATTAAAGAAAGAATCTGATTTAGTAGAAGGCTTTGCTCCAGAAGTAGCCTGGGTTACTGAAGGTGGAAAGAAAGAGTTAGAAGAAAAATTATGTATTAGACCAACCAGTGAAACTTTATTTTGTGATTATTATGCAACTCATATTAAATCACATCGTGATTTACCTAAATTATATAATCAATGGTGTAATGTTATGAGATGGGAAAAAGAAACGCGACCATTTTTAAGAGGTAGAGAGTTTTTATGGCAAGAAGGTCACACTATTCACGAAACTGCAGCAGAAGCTGAAAAAGAAACCGATCAAATGATGGGAATATATAATTGGTTTCATAATGAAATTTTAGCTATGCCAGCTATTCGTGGTAAAAAAACAGAAAAAGAAAAGTTTTCTGGTGCTGTTTATACTTTAACTAATGAAGCTTTAATGTATAATGGAGTAGCTCTCCAATTGGGAACTTCACATTATTTTGGACAAAAATTTTCGAAAGCTTATGGTGTAACATTTACTAATAAAGAAAATAAAGAAGATTATCCATATCAAACTTCATGGGGAACAACAACTAGAATGATTGGTGGCTTAATCATGGTCCATAGTGATGATTATGGTCTTGTTTTACCTCCAAGAATTGCTCCAAAACAGGTCGTTATTATTCCAATTGGTAATGATAGTAATATTATTGCTAAAGCAGAAGAATTAGAAAAAAAGTTAATAGATCAAGATATTTGTACTTATATTGATAGAACTGATAAATCACCTGGCTTTAAATTTGCTGAAGCCGAAGTAAATGGAATTCCAATCAGAATTGAAATAGGATCACGTGATTTAAATAATAATGTTATTGTCTTTGCTCGAAGAGATACTAGAGAAAAAATAACTGTTTCTTTAGATACAGATTTAGTAAGTTATACTAAAGAACTTTTAGAAACTATTCAAAAAGATATGTATAACCGTGCTAAACAAAGAAGAGATGAATTAACATTTGAAGCTCATAACCTAACAGAAATGGAAAATATTTTAAATAAACAACCTGGCTTTATTCATGCAATGTGGTGTGGAAATCAAGAATGTGAAGAAAAAATAAAAGAAATAAAAGGTTGTAAATCTAGATGCATTTTAGAAGATGCAGAAGCAATTGATGATGTATGTGTTTGCTGTGGTAAAGAAGCTAAACATCATGTTGTTTGGGGAATTCAATACTAAAAAAGTAACTAATTAGATTAGTTGCTTTCTTTTTTTGAATTTAAAAATTCGGCAATAATTTGGTTAGTTAAAATAGGGTATTGTAAATATGAATAGTGAGAAGCTTTTTTATATAAAATTAATAAAGAATTTTTAATATGTTTGTTCATATATTTAGCATCTTTTAAAGGTGTATCTTTATCTTTTTTACCCCAAATAATTAACGTATTTTGTTCAATATATTGAATATAGTATTTTAAGTTTTCATTAACAATATTTTTAAATGTCTTTTGCATATTAATACTGAGAGTTTTATAATCAGTAGAACCAAAGATATTAATTAATCTTTTAATGTAAAGACTACGTTTTTTCTTTGGTATTAAAATCTTTAATTTTTTTAATAATTTATAACTTATAAGTTTTAGTAAACCCAAAAAACTTTTTTTAGGTTTTATGCCAGCTGTATCAATCAAGATTAATTTATCTATTTCATCTTTATAATAGGAAGACATAAGTATAGCTAATCTACCTCCAAATGAATGAGCAATGATAATTGGATTTCTAATACCTTCATCTTTGATAAAATCTCTTACAATATTTGTATAGTCATAAATAGTTAAATCATGATCTGGAAAAATACTTTTTCCAAAACCAGGATAGTCTAAAATATAGATTTTGTAATCTTTTTGAAAATAATTAATCATATAGTTAAATGTTTTTCGCGTATCACCCCAACCAGGTAAAATTAAAATAGTTTTATCGCCATTACCATATTTTTCATAATATATTGAATAAGTATCTTTATTATAATACATATAATCACCTATAATAAAATATGTTAAATTTAGTTATATGTGTAGGGTGATACTTTAAATCTTTAGCAATATCTAGTATAATAAGTATGGTGATTTCTAATGAAATTTACATATCAAGATAAAGAATATGATGTAGTTATAGATAAAAAAAAGACTACTAAGAACACTTATATTAGAGTAAAAGATAATAATATTATTTATGTTACTACTAATTTTTTAGTTAGTGAAAAAGCTATTAAGAAGTTAATTGATAGTAATGAAAAATCTATTATTAGAATGATAAATGCTAAAGAAAAAAAGAAGGCCAATAATCAAGGATTTTATTATTTAGGTAAATGTTATGAGATTGTATATGTAGATTATTGTGATATTTCGTTTGGTGATGTTAAGGTTTTTTTAAATAAAAATTTAGACATTGATAAATGGTATAAAAATAAAGCTAAAGATTTATTTCAAAAACATTTAGATTTAATGTATAATAATTTTAGTAGAAATATCCCTTATCCTAGTTTAAGAATAAGAAAAATGACCAGTAGATGGGGTGTTTGTAATATTAAAACTAAAACTGTTACTTTAAATTTAGAACTAATTAAAAGAGATACTAAATATTTAGATTATGTTATAATACATGAATTAAGTCATTTATTAGAAGCCAATCATTCAGCTAAATTTTGGTTATTAGTAGAAGAAAATTATCCTAACTATAAAGAAATAAGAAAACAAATGAAAGATTTTTAGGAGGTTGTATGGTTATTAGTAGTTTAGAAAATAAAGAAATAAAAAACTATTGCAAATTAAAACAGAAAAAATATAGAGAAGAACAATCCTTATTTTTAGTAGAAGGTCTACATTTAATAGAAGAAGCTTATAAGAAAAATTTATTAGAAAAGATTATTTTATTGGAAAATGAGATTAATAATTTTGATGTTGATTGTATCTACGTAACTCAAGAGATTATCAATAAACTATCTACTTTAGATACTCCTCCTAATATGATTGGAATTTGCAAAATAGTAAAGCAACATGAAATAAAAGGTACAAAAATTCTTTTATTAGATCATATTCAAGATCCAGGTAATTTAGGAACAATCATTAGAAGTAGTAAAGCATTTGGAATAGATACCATAGTATTATCAAATGATACAGTAGATTTATATAATCCAAAAGTCATTAGAGCAACTCAAGGTATTATTTTTCATATCAATATTATAAAGACGGATTTAGTAATGGCAATAAAGCAATTAAAATCTAAAAATATTCCAATATATTCAACAAATGTAGAAGCTGGAGAAGATATTAAATCAATTGCCAAATCTAATAAATATGCTGTAATTGTTGGAAATGAAGGAAATGGTGTATCCAAGAATATTTCTGAATTAGCAGATTATAATTTGTATATTAAGATGAATCAGGATGTAGAAAGTTTAAATGTAGCTGTTGCCACAAGTATAATTCTTTATGAATTGGAGAGATAATATGGATAAAGTATATATTGGTAAAATAGTAAATACTCATGGTATTAAAGGAGAAATTAGAATTATTAGTGATTTCTTATATAAAGAGAAGGCTTTTAAAGTAGGTACGGATATTTATATTGATGAGCAAAAATATTTGATTCGTTCTTATCGCCGACATAAAAATTTTGACATGATTACCTTAGAGGGTTTTAATGATATAAATGAAGTTTTAAAATTTATGAAAAAAGCTGTTTATAAAAGAAAAGAAGATTTAAATCTTTCTAAGAATGAGATTTTAGATGAAGATTTAATTAATTATAAAGTAATTGATAAAAGTGGTAAATGTGGTATAATAAAAGAAATATTTTATGCATCCAGTAGTAATAAAATATTAAGAGTTGTTTTTGATAAAGAAGTTTTAATCCCACTTTTTTCACCAATGATAAAAAAAATAGATTCTGATAAATTGGAAATAGAAGTGGAATTAATAGATGGGATGATATAGATGAGAATTGATATTTTAAGTCTTTTTCCTCATATGTTTGATGCTGTTTTTAATGAATCAATTATAAAAAGAGCACAAGATTTAGGAAAAGTAGAGATTCACATTCATGATTTTAGAGAATATTCTAAAGATCCTCATAAAAAGGTAGATGATACACCTTATGGAGGAGGTTCAGGAATGGTTTTAACTTGTCAACCTATTTTTGATTGTATCGATTCATTAAAAACAGATAAAAGTAAAATTATTTTATTAACTCCCGCTGGAGTTTCTTATAAACAAAAGATAGCCTATAATTTGGCTCAAGAAGAACATTTGATATTAATATGTGGTCATTATGAAGGTTTTGATGAACGAATTACTTCTCTTGCAGATATGCAATTGAGTATTGGTGATTATGTCCTAACTGGTGGGGAAATACCAGCTATGATTTTAGTTGATTCAATTACCCGCTTACTTCCAGGCGTTATATTAGAAGACTCACATTTGAATGAATCATTTAATAATAATTTATTAGATTATCCATCTTATACCAAACCAAGGATATATAAAGGCATGGAAGTACCTGAAGAATTATTATCAGGTAACCATAAAAAAATAGCTGAATATCGTTATCAAGAAAGTTTAAAAAAAACTGAAAAATTTAGACCAGATTTATTAAAAAAGTAGGTGTATGATTTATGTATGTTTTAGAAACTAAAAAAAATAAATTTAAATTACAACAAAAAGATGCATTATCTAATATTGAGGGGTTATTATTTGGTGTTAAGAATAAGCATTATAAAATATCAGATCAAGAAATAGTATCTTTAATAATTTATAATAAAAAATTGGCTCATCCAATTGCTAAAAGACAAGTAGAAGCTCGATACAAAAAATTAATCGCTCTTTTAACAGAGTTATTAGTTAGTGATGATGATACTGGTAATTGTTACAATGAAGCCCTAAATCAAATTGAAAAATTCAGACAGATTATAAAAAATAAATACCGTGATTATTTAACTAAAAAAGAATTAGAAGAAATGGGAAAACAATTAGCTTTGTTTCAAAAAGAAGCTAAAAATCGCTTTTTGGAACTTCAAAATACTCTTTATATAAATAAAGGTCAACGTTCTTCTTGTAAATAGTATGTAAAATATTATTAATTTAATTTTACTTTCTTGTTTATTTAGTATAATTGTGTTATTTTCTAGGTAGATAAAGGAAGTGTAAAAATGGAAGAGAAACCACAGGTTATTTATAAAATCAGAAAATCAACAGGAAAAACTGTTACAATTGTTATTTTGATTTTGTTACTTGTTGTGTTACTAGGATATATTTTATATACTAATTATAATGAAATATTAACTAAAAAAGAAACTCCAAAAGTTTCCGAAAGAACGGAAATGTATTACAGTGAAGTAAACACAATTTTAGATCAAATTAGATTATATAATGAAGTTTTTAAAGAAAGTTATCCAATAACTGATGTTAATAAAATAGATAACCAATTAAAACTTCAATTTGGAATATTGGCATTAGAAAAAACAGAAAATATTCATAATTATTATAAAGTAGATGACTTAAAAGAAATGTATTATAACTATTTTTCTCACTCAATGAAAGTTATTTATGAAGATATAAAGTGTCCTGTTAATGATAAAAATTTATATGATTTAAATACAGAAACTAATACTTATACAGAAGTAAGTGATCATGAGCATGGAATGATTACTATGAATGCAGATACATATGTAACTTCAACTAAAATTGAAGATAGTAAATATATTGTAAATACACATATTTTATATAGTAGTTACTGTAATGGTACTTGTAGTCCAGAAGGTGGTTATTATAAAACTTATGAAGATTGTGTTAAATCTAATAATCCCGTTATTTTTAAAACGAGTCAATATGATGAAGTAAAAGATGATTTACCAGTTACAACATTTACATTTTTAAAAGAAAAGAATCACTTTCTTTTGGAAAGTGTCGAAATTAAAGACTAAGGTCTTTTTTTTGATTTAAATAATTTGTATAGACTAGATTGTTTTTTGTTGTTATAATATTTTATAGAATAGAGGGGATATTATGAAAGTATTATCAAAAGAAGAACTAATTAATATTGATGGTTATTTTAGAGCTGCTAACTATTTATCTGTAACGCAATTATATTTACTAGATAATCCGCTTTTAAAAAGAAAATTAAGTATTAATGATATTAAACCTAATGTAGTGGGACATTGGGGGACAGCTCCTGGACAGAATTTTATTTATGTTCATTTAAATAGGATTATTAAAAAATATAATTTAAAAATGATTTATATTTCAGGACCAGGACATGGTGGACAAGCCATGGTTGCTAATAACTATTTAGATGGAACGTATTCAAAATTTTATCCTGATATTAAGGAAAATGAAGAAGGTTTAAAAAAATTAAATAAACAATTTAGTTTTCCTAAAGGAATTTCATCTCATGTTGCTCCTGAAACGCCAGGATCTATTCATGAAGGTGGGGAACTAGGTTATAGTCTGGCTCATGCTTATGGAGCAATTTTAGATAATCCTGATTTAATCGCAACTTGTGTAGTAGGTGATGGTGAAGCAGAAACAGGTCCATTAGCTACCAGTTGGCATATTAATAAATTTATCAATCCCAAAACAGATGGAGTTGTCTTACCAATTTTACATCGTAATGGCTATAAAATTGCTTCTCCAACTATTTTTGGAAGAATGAGTAAACAGGAATTAAATGACTTTTTCCAAGGATGCGGCTATAAAGTCTATCATGTTTTTGGTAATGATTCTATGAAAATGCATGAGGTTATGGCTAAAACTTTAGAAGATATTATAGAAGATATTCGCGCAATCAAAAGTGGTGAAGTTGCTAATGTTAGATATCCGATGATTATTTTAACAACACCTAAAGGTTGGACAGGACCAAAATATGTAGACAAAAAACAAGTAGAAAATAGTTTTAGAGCCCATCAAGTACCTTTAGTAGTTGATAATAAACATATTGAAAATTTGCCTTTATTAGAAAAATGGTTAAGAAGTTATAGACCAGAAGAACTATTTGATGATGATGGTCGTTTAGTTAAAAGATTAAAAGATTTAGCTCCAAAACCATCTCGTTGTATGGGAGCATCTCCATATGCTAATGGTGGACTTTTAATGAAAGATTTAATTACTCCTAATTGGGAAAAATATGGTCTTGATATAAAATATCCTGGACAACTTATTGCACAAGATACTATGGAATTAGGTAACTATATTAGAGATTTATTTTCATTAAATGCTAAAAGTAAAAACTTTAGAATTTTTGGCCCTGATGAAGCTTTATCAAATCGTTTTAATCATGCTTTTGAAGTAGAAAACAGAACTTGGAATAGTAAAATATTTAAAGATGATGAATTTTTATCTAACAGTGGACGAATTATGGATTCATTTTTATCAGAACATGTATGTGAAGGAATGTTAGAAGGGTATTTATTAACTGGACGATATGGTTTTATTCATAGTTATGAAGCTTTTGTTAGAATAATTGACTCTATGGCTAGTCAACATGCGAAATGGTTAAAAGTTTGTAGTCAAATTCCTTGGCGAGAAGATATAGCCTCATTAAATTATTTATTAGTATCCCATGTTTTTCAACAAGATCACAATGGTTATACACATCAAGATCCTGGCTTTTTAAATCATTTAGTTACTAAAAAGGCTGATATAGTTAGAATGTATCTTCCACCAGATACTAATTGTTTATTATCCTGTTTTGATCATTGTATAAAAACAAAAAATTATATAAATGTTATTGTGGCTTCTAAACATCCTAGACCCCAATGGTTAACTGTTAAAGAAGCTAAAAAACATTGTAAAAATGGAGTTGGCATTTTTGAATTTGCTAGTGATGAAACAACGAATCCAGATATTGTAATGGCTTGCTGTGGAGAAACTCCAACTTTAGAAACTTTAGCTGCTGTGGATATTCTAAAAACTTCAATTAAAGATATCAAAATTAGGGTAGTCAATGTAGTTGACTTAATGCGTCTACAATCAAATAAAACCCATCCTCATGGTTTAAATGATGAAGATTATGATAAAATATTTACAAAAAATAAACCAATTTTATTTAACTTTCATGGTTATCCATCTTTAATTCATCAATTAACTTATAAACGAACTAATCGAGATATACATGTTCATGGCTACAAGGAAGAAGGAACAATTACAACCTCTTTTGATATAAGAGTTCAAAATGAAATAGATAGATTTCATTTAGTAATAGAAGCAATTAAATTAATTCCTAAATATCAAAAAAATGGACAAGTATTAGTTGATTGGTGTAATGATATGCTTGAAAAACATATTAACTACATTAAAGAATTTGGGGAAGATATGCCATATATTCAAAAATGGCAATGGCCAGAAAAATAATTCAATAAATTGATTTTAAATCTTATTGATTTAAGAAAAATTAATAGAAGATCTTTGTTATTTTATAATTTTAGATATATTATAGCAAAGGTCTTTTTTTTAATTTTTAATATCAAAACTTAATAAACACACACCCTTGGTTAGTGTAAAGAGTTTTGGGGGAGAAAGTTAAATTTATAATAAATTTGATTTTCTTTTTTTTATATTAACAAATAA
>CANRKG010000005.1 GCA_947631155.1 uncultured Bacilli bacterium | reverse complement strand
TTCTAAAATATCTTTGTTTTCTTCTTTCATAAAGACTTCTTTAAAGGCTCTATCATATTTACATGTATAAAACTTTTCCATTAAAATTCCTCCTTACTCTATTATTCGTAAGGAGGATGTTTTTTCCCTATATTTTTTAAATTTTATTAATAAAATCTGCCTCATTCCAAATTTCTATACCTAACTCAAGTGCTTTATTATATATATCAATTATACACTTATAAAATAATTTATTATCAAATGTTAAATTAGCTAAAATCACCTTCACATTTGAATACATATCGTTCTTGTTGTTTCCATAGCAGTTGTCATTGAATTTATTTCTTTATTTAAAAAACTTTTAGAAATGCATAGTTTATGATAAAATAACTATAGGAGTGATTTTATGAAAAAAACAATACTTACAGGCTTAAGACCAACCGGTAACCTACATCTAGGTCATTTATTTGGTGCTGGTCAAAATTATGTAAAATTACAAAATGATTATGAATTTTTCTTAGAAATTGCTGATGTTCAAGCATTAACTGATAACTTTAATGATCCAGAAAAAGTAAGAAAAAACGTCTATGAAATTACAACTGATTTGTTAGCAATTGGTATAGATCCTAATAAAGTTAATATTTTTATTCAGTCCCAAATATCAGAGATTGCTGAACTTACTATCTTCTTTTCTAATTTAGTCACTATTTCTAGATTATATAGAAATCCTACTGTAAAAAGTGAAATGGCTCAAAAGAAAGAATTATTTGGAAATGATGGCGAAAGTATTACTTATGGTTTTTTAGGTTATCCAGTATCTCAAGCTGCAGATATAACAATTTTCTCTGGAGAATTAGTACCCGTTGGTGATGATCAATTACCTTTATTAGAACAATGTCGCGAAATTGTTAGAAAGTTTAATAATATTTATGGTAATACTTTAATAGAACCTCAACCTGTTTTAAGTGAAACCACTCGTATTAAAGGATTAGATGGTAATGATAAAATGGGCAAAAGTTTGGGAAATGCTATTTTCTTAGTTGATGATGAAGAAACTATAACTAAAAAAGTTATGGGAGCTGTTACAGATCCTTCTAAAATTAAAAAAGATGATCCTGCTAACCCAGATATATGTATGGTATATTACTACCATAATCTAGTAACACCAAAAGAAGAACTAGAGACAGTCTGTTCAGAATGTAAAAAAGGAACCCGTGGTTGTGTCAATTGTAAAAAACAATTAATTAAGAATTTAAACGAATTTTTAAAACCTATAAAAGAGCGAAGAAAACAGTATGAAGAAAATCCAGAAATTGTTAAAGATATATTAGAAAAAGGTACAAATATTGCTAAAAAAAGAGCTACTGAAAATATGAACAAAATAAAGGAAGCTATGAAAATAGACTACTAATTAGAAGTAGTCTTTTTTTTGGAATGAGTTAATTTTATTATTTTAAAAATTTTATTATGCTGTTTTGAATAGTTTAGTTTAATATCATTTAATAAAATTTGATATTTTTCTTCAATAGATTTATTATTATCATTAAAGATTTCTCCATATAAATAATTAATCTTTTCATAAAAACCTTTTTTATAAGCATATTTTATTTCTTTTAATAGATAATTTCTGCGAAATTCTTCTTCTCTAGTTAAAAATAAATTCTCACGATTTTTCTTTACTACCTTATAATCAATATTTCGTAATTTTATTTCATTACTTAATTCTAATATTTCTTCTTCTTCATCAAGTAATAAATAACTTTTAAATAGGGCCTTTCCTTCTTCATTAAATTCCACAGCAACGACTTTAAAATTATCTGTAAATAAACAAGCATAATCTATTATATTAATTCCATCATCATGATATATTTCTGTTTTTTTATAAATTTCTTTTAAATAATTGGTATCTATTACAATACTATTTTTTATTATATCTTCTAGGAAATTGCTGGTAATTCTAACCATGGGGATTTTTTTTATATGCTCAATATTGTCTTTATTAGTCCATTCAAAAAATTCATATATTCTATCACCATCTTGTAAATTTAAAATTATATCATATACGTTTAACATGCTTTTTCTCCTTCCCGCATACTGTCAATAATACGATAATAAAACCAAGTATTGAAGATAAACATTCATACCTAGTTAATATAAATAAAAAGTATTCTTTAATAGTATAACCAAAACTTAATAAGTTAAGATAGATAATCATATACATAAATCCAATAACAATTAAAATAAAACCAAGTAAAAAGAAAAATATTCTAGTTAACATTTTAACTCCTCTACTTATATTTATGAAATATCTAATTATAGTATACAGATTATTTTTTTTATTATACAAAAAAAAAGAGTTAAGACTCTTCTTTATTTTCAATAGTTTCTACTTCAACTTGATTAATAGAAGCAAATTTTTTACTGATTTTTTCAGTTGTAATAGATACATTTTCAACATCTTTATTAACAGCCTGAATGCTACGAGATAATTTATCCCATCTTTCTTTGTATCTAGAAAATTCAATACCTAATTTATTAAGTTCTTTATGAATAATTGTACTATATTTATCTCGTTCAATATTCTTTAATAACATTTGAATTACAGTTAATGTAGAAATTAAAGTAGTTGGTGAAGTAATCCAGACACGTTTTTTATAAGCATATTCAATAATATCTGGATGATATGCATTTATTTCCGCAAAAATTGCTTCAGCTGGTAAAAACATAATTGCTTGATCACTGGTTTCAGAAGGAATAATATACTTTTCACTTATAGCATCAATATGTTTTTTTACATCTAATTTAAATAACTTTTCATATTTTTCTCTTTCTGTTGGAGAAAGGTTTTTATCCACCATAGTTTGATAATTTTCTAAAGGAAATTTAGAATCAATAGCGATTGTTCCTAATGGCTCTGGAGCAAATAAAACTGAATCAGCTATATACTTATTACTAAATGTATATTGCATTCTATAAATAGAATCATTCTTTTCACCAAAAACGCTTGCTAAAATATGTTTTAAATTAACTTCTCCAAAAATACCTCTACTCTTTTTATCAGTTAAAATACTTTGTAACGACACAATATCAGTTGATAAAGTTTCTATCTTTTTTTGAGCTTCATCTATTTTACTAAGTCGTTCAATTACTGACATAAAAGTTTTGTTAGTTTTATCAAAATTTTGATCTAATCGTTCATTAACTTTCTCATTAATAGCGAGTAAACGTCTTTCTACTTGTTCATTTAATTTAGTAAAATCATCACTCATATTTTTAGTAAGATCAGATTTAAAATTACCTAACTCCTTAATCATTTCTACTTCTAATTTACCTAATCTTTCTGTAATATTAGATTCATTAATATTTTTAAATAATGAAACTACTATTAATACTAAATTAATTATTAAAAGACCTATTATAATGTAATCCATCTTATTTACCTCCTCAAAATACAGTATAGTTTAAGTAACTATTCTATCTTCATTTTTTTACTTACTATTTTAGATATAAAATAAACAATTATAACCATTACTGAAATAATAATAATTGTCTTTATATCTGTAATACTTTCTAATAGACTTTTTCCTATACATCCCCAAAAAATAACCATAGGAATTTTACCTATTAAAAGAGCTAATAAAAATTTTCTTTTATTCATTTTCACAAGTCCACAAGCGATATTAATTAAAAAAGCTGGTGTAAATGGTAAAGCAATAATTACTACTAATCTAGAAAAATCTATTGTTTTCATTTTTCTTTTTATTTTAGCTAATTTTTCATTTTTGGTTTCTTTCTTGATAAAACGATTAGATAAAAAATAAAAAAATAAAAAGGATAAATAACAACCTAAACAAGTAGCCAACCAAGAAATAGTAATACCGATAATTAATCCAAAAGCATTAATATTTAAGGCAATAAATACTCCTAATGGCAAAGCAGGTATGATTGATTCTAAAAGAATTAATAAAATTCCACAAAGAAAACCACCCTGTTGCAATAATAAGGTTAAGTATTCAACTATATCGTTTACTGTTTCCATGTTAATCACCTTATTATTATTATAGTATAAATAAATAGGTTTTAAAAGAAAAAGATAGTAAAATTATTTACTATCTTCTACATAACTACTGTAACCACCTATTACATTAACAACCTTATATCCTTGTTTTGATAAGATTTCACATATTTTTGTACTTGCGGTTCCATAATGACAAAAAATATAATATTCATCTGTTTTATTTAAATACATACTAGGATTTGTTAATAAATAATTAATTGGAATATTTTTAGCATCAGCAATAGTTCCTTGGAGAAACTTATAATTTTCTCTAATATCTATTAAATTAAGTGCTTTTTCATCCAATAAATCATTTAATTCATATGTATCTATCTGTTTATACATATATTACACCTCAATATAATATATGAAAAAAAAGTAATCTAAATAATTATAGATTACTTATCTAATAATATATGGATTTTTCTTTGTACCTTTCCCTGATTCTACCATTACATCATCTCCCAGATGAATTACTAATTTTAATCTTTTTAAATTATTAGCATAATGTTCAGTTATATAGCCACTTTCATCAACACCATAAACACGGTAAGTATTCTCAGTAACTCCATTAGCTAACCAATAACTACTTCTGTTATTAAGAGATAAATAATTGTAATTTTGACAATCTGGAGCAATAGCAGTTGTACA
Source organism: uncultured Bacilli bacterium (assembly GCA_947631155.1). Classification (GTDB taxonomy): domain Bacteria; phylum Bacillota_I; class Bacilli_A; order RF39; family UBA660; genus UMGS995. The sequence continues at coordinate 61,598 of CANRKG010000005.1, read as the reverse complement.
ATTAGGATCTAAACTAGCATTTATAAAGTCATAAACTGGTAATAAAGAGACTTTAGTATCAACAACTTCAGAACATTCAGCACTTCCATCACGAGTAGTATCAGAAGTACTTCTATTTCCTACACATGCTTTAAATGTTAGCATTTTTGCCTTGGTTTTTTTAGAAAAGACAAAAGACTCTTCATTAAAATAATATGAATCATCTGAGTCATCATCTAAATTATTGTGATATATTTTATCAATAAATATACTAATTTCACTATTTTTATATTTATTAATACCTGAATTTGTTTCTGTTAAATTATTATAACGATCATCCCAAGTAAAACCATTTATAGTTGTATCATCTGATAATAAAGTCATTTCATTAGATGAATTAATTTTTATAATTCGCCATAATAAATCTGAATCAGAAAATTTAACATAATTATTTACTTCTTTTCCTCTATAAGCATACCCATCATTTAAAGCATAAAGTCCATAACCATCAGTGACAATATTTTTATTATTAACTATTTTTTTGTATAATTCAATTGTTTGATAATTTTCACCACAGTCTAAATAAGCAATATAATAGTATCCTTCTTCATCAGATTTTTGGACAAGAACTTTACCACTACATGTATCTGAGCTAATATAATCTGAGATAGGTTTCATATATTCTCCCGCAGTTAAAACAGTATCACTAATTTCTACTTTTTGTGATGTAGTTGCGGGTAATTTAGATTTATGATCAGAAAAATATGATTTAGCAGCTGAAGTAAGAATATTTTCAACTTCTGTATAGGTGTAATCTTTCTTAGAAACTAACGAAACAATAAAACCTATAACTAAAATTATTACTACTACAAAAATAATAATAAACATCATTTTTACCAATCTATCTCTAAACTGTTTTTTTGCTAATTTTTCATTTTTCTTTATTTCTACTTCAATATCTTCAGAATCATCTTCTTCGATTTGTGCATCTAATTCTTCTGTTTTCTCACTATCATTAAGTTTTTGTTGTATATCCTTATATCGGTTATTATTAGGACCTAAATTCTTCACCATATAAATACCTCTTTCTTTTATAATTAATTATCAAAGAAATCATCAAAAAATTCATCATCATCGTCATCATCATCTTCTAAATCTAAATTTTGAACAATAACTTTATCTTTATGAACAATTTCAGATTCCTTATCTCCAATAATTTCAGTTTTACTTTCCGCCTTTTTCTTCTCTTCCAATTCTTTATTTCGTTGTTCTTCTTTTTCTAATTCAGCAATCTTGGCATCTATTTTCTTTACTAACTCATCGACATTAAACTCTTCATTACTAGAATCATCATCATTAACAAGTTGTTGTCTTGGTTCAGCTGGTTTACCAAACGGATCAGAAGAAAATGGATTAAAGCCTTGATTAGCTGCGAATGGATTATTAGGATTTGGTACTCTTCTATTACCATCCATCATCGGCATACCAAAAGGATTTGGAGGCATTTGTGCAAATCCAGGTTGTTCATCTGTTGAATTCATCATTTCTAATAACTTTTTCTTCTTTTCCCCTTTAACAAATTCTTTAATATCAAACATATGAATATCTTTCTTTTCTCTATGAGGATAAGTAGCTTTAGGATATTTATAACCCCAATCTATTTTAAAATCTGGTGTCATTTTTGTTTTGAAAGGTTGTTTTCTTAAACGTAAAATAATTGTTTCAAATTGTCCCATTCGTTGTAAATCAGAAACAGTGACAAGTGGTGTTGAAGCTGTTTTATCATCTTTTTTACTCTTAACCTCACCACATAATTTAGAGATTTCTTCTAAAGCTGCTAGCTCTGTACTAATTAAGTAAATAATATTTCCACAATTTCCTTTGATAGTTTCAGCATTTTCTTTTCCATAAACTTTATTCAATTGCGCATAATTTTGTACAATCATAGTAAATCTAATTTGACGAGAACGAGCTGCCGTAATCATTGTTGTTACATCTTTTAATGGTGGCATATTAGCAAACTCATCTAATAAGAAATTAGTACGAATAGGAAGTTTACCACCACATTTTTGAGCAACATCAATCAATGTTTCATAAATTTGTTTTAATAAAATAGTAACTAATGAGTGGTAAGTTTTCTTTTCATCTTGAATAACAATAAACACTGCTGTTTTTCTTTTTCCAATTGATTCTAAATCAATATCACTATAAGATAACATCTCACTTAAATTTTCACGTGAAGCAAATAATTTAACTTTTTGTTTAAATACAGATAAAATTGAACCTTTAGTTTCGCTTGGTGCTGTAATAGTACCAAAAGCATTTATAGCAGCGGCACTTCCTGGATCTTTAAATCCAAAATATTCTTTAATATATGTAGAACCACCAAATTTATCTTCACCCACTGTACTCATCAAGTTTATACTATTTATATTTATTTCTTCTTCTTTGGCATCTTCAAATAAACCTAAAGCAAGTCCTGAAAAATAATCGGCTGAAGTTTTTTCCCAAAACGGATCTGCATTGGCATTAGATTCATCATATAAGATATTTAAAGCTAAGTCATCTAGTAACTCAATGGCTTTATCTTGTTTTCCACTCTTGTAAACTTTATAAGGCAATGACATAGGATTCCAAGCATTACCATTTTGAGGATCTCGGAAGTTTAGAAGTAAAATCTGATATCCTCTAGCACGTAACATTTCAGCTGTTTCTTCATAAATTTCTCCTTTAGGGTCAGTAATAATAATACTTTCACCCTTCTTGGCTAAAAATTTTACTGTTGGTTTAATAACTGTTTGTGTTTTACCACTACCAGTAGCACCAATTACTAGAGTATGATATTCACCATTATCAACCCAAGCTTCATTTTCTTTTAAGATAAGTGGCACACCAGCAACAGATGATTTTTTTTGAAGTGGAGTTAACATAGATAACTCTTCTTTCATCTCTTTTTCTTTAGCCCAACGACTATATCCTTTATTCTTCTTTTGAGTACTAAGTCCAATTCCCTTTTCCATCTCAAAGAATCTAGAACTAACACTAATAATTAATCCTAATAATGATATAAAGTAAAATACTAAAGTAGATGTAATATATTCTTTTGAAAAAGCAGGAAAAGGATTTAATCCAGATAAATGACCATTTTCTGCTAAGGAGGCTAAATTAACTACACCTATTGATATTATATATAATAAGAAAATAGCAAATATTATAAATATTGTTAAATCTTCTGAGTCAGCTGTAAATTTAAGTTTCATAAAATACCTTCTCTCTTTCTTTTTTATTATATCACTTAAAGCTAGTTAGAAACAAGTAATTTAAACACACCTTCTTTAAATTTATATAAGCTATGTCTAATTCCATTATTACTATAATATCCACAACTTAAAATAATTTCATATTGATCATCTTCATCTACATCTAAAATACTATTGATATATGGCTTACAACCACTATAAGAACTATCCAAATCTTTTTCTAATTTTTTATATAAATAAATAATTTTATCATTCTTTACCATAAAAATAAAACTAAAATATGTATTACCAACATCTTCCATAGAAAATTTGTTACTAATAGTATAAATTGGCTCTTTTTCACCATCATTATCTATATCAACATATACAACAGAACTACTAGAAAGTTCTGAGTGATCTTTTATATTATTATCATTTAATACTTTTGTTATATAATCTTTATTTTCAATATCATGTAAATTAAATTGTACAACCTTATATCTAGTCTCACCATTTAAAGCTAATAAATCACCATTATAATTAACAGCTTGATTTTTATCTTTAAATAAATACCATTTTTCATTATTATATAAACTATAATAGCCATAATATTGATTATCGATATAAGTATAATATTTTTTCCAATTATAGTTATTTATCTTTGCAAATGAAACATTAACCCATTTATTATCTTGTTTTTCAAAAATAGCCTCATTACCTACAATAATTACATCTTTATTTTTATTATCTTTTATTAACTTAACTCCAATAGTTAACATAAAAATAGTTGAAAGAACAATTAATAAAACTATAAAAATTATAATTGATTTGTTGGATTTTTTCATATAAACCTCCATTTTATACTACTTTAAAATAAGCTAAACGACTAGTGTTTTTCCAATTATATTGCTGCCACATATTAGTTGAAGTACTAGCAGGATCAAACATATTAACAGTATCACCATTAACAGAATCAATAGCTACCCAGTGTTGTCCTGTATTACCTTTTACTTCAGCAACCACATAATATCCTGAATTCAATAATGATTGAATACTTGCTAATTTATTTTTTCTAGAATCATTTGCAACATTAATTTTTCCTTGATATTTAAAATTAGGAGCGGCACTACTAACAACATTCCACTGTAAATTACCTCTTCCATCAAATCCCCCACTCTTATTTAATTGTTGAACAAAAGTACCTGGATTAAATTCACCTTCTACAGAGGTAGCTACACCAGATTTAGCAATTAACATTGATATAGATGTAGCTAAACAACCAGCATTATTGATAGTAGCACTACTATTACCTAAAGTTATAGATGACCACGGAGCCCCATATTGTTTCCAAGTAGTATAATCACCAGTAGAAGTTGCTCCTCCTGAGCAATTTGCTGTATATATATCTTTATTAGAGCCATAAGACTGCAACAAGACTTGTTTATAATCTAAAATTGCACCCCAAGTTCTCCATTCTTTTTGCCTAGAAGATGCATAATTAGTTCCTACAATATAACCACTATTATTAACAAGAAGTTGCCCGGTGGTCTCTGCAACCCATTGACGAGATTTTGCATTTTGAGATAATGGTGGCTTATAAGTTATTATGTTATTTATACCTGAATACACATCTTGATATTGATTATCTGAAGCACCTCTTTTAGAACAACCTTGATCTGGATTACAAAAAACTTGATCAGCAACACAATTTCGAACTTGTAATACCCACTGTCCATCTTCATTTTCCAATTTTACACCATTAGCTTTATTGACGCCTCTAATAGCACGATCTAAAATAAAACTTCTAGCCGCAATAGCTTGAGTTTTAGCTTCAGCTTCATTCATACCTCCACCAACTTCAGCATAAACTACTCCTAAAATATAAGTTTCAAAATCAATTAAAGACTCTCCTTCAATAGGAACATTATCGGTACCATCACAGAAACTAGAATGCATCAATCTAACTTTTATATCTGTAACTTGTTCATTAAAATTAGTTACACTTACACCATTGGTCGATCCTTTAATATCATAAGTACAAATTCCTCCTGCATTTACTGAACTATTAGGATTATCTATTATTTGGCTTTCATATTTAGTACCTTTAGCACCTTTCCTATCAGGATTTCCAATATCATTTTTAGCATCATTATTATCTGCCGAACCAATCGAAGTAAGAATACCACCACTCATAAATAAAAATATAAAACAAACTACTCCAATAATGAGTAATGTTTTTTTTCCCCCAGGCAAAAATCCTGTTCCTGAAAGATTAGCAGAAAAATCTCCTTCACCTTGTTTATCATTATTATCAATTTGATCAGGGTTTTCTAAATTATCTCCATCCAAAGAAGAAGGTTTACCTAAACCTCCTTTATTTTTAGAATTTCCTTTTCCAAAGCCTGAAAAACCAGGCGCATCATTGGTTGAAGCTTGTTGTTGAGCAGCATTATTAGTAGCTCCAACTCCAGGAGTTGCTCCTCCACCCATTGCAGACATTCCTTTATCAGCTGCATCTAAAGCTCCGCTATCATCTAATTTTTTAGTAGCTTTAGATATACCAGGAATTTTTCCTAGTAATTCTCCACCTTTATTTAAAAGTTTATCTCCTGCTTTGGTTTTAGAAATAGCATCAACGGCTTTACCACCCATTGGTCCAAATGCAGCATTAGCAGCTCCTTTAGCAGCAGTTTTTGCTGCTTTTTTATTTGATTCATTATTTTTATCATTTTTGTTTTTTGAATCATTTTTTTCTGCTTTATGGTCATTTTTTTCTGCTTGATAGATATTTTTTTTATCTTTATCTATATTTTCATTAGAAAGACCTTTTTTCTTAGCATCTTTATCTTCGTTACTAAAAATTGGCATAGTCCTATCACCTACTTCTATGATTTATTTTTTATAGGCCGCCACCACTACCAAATAAATCTAACTCTTGTTTTGTAACAGAAATATTTATTCTCATTCGTCTATTTCCACAGACAAATAATGCCTCACCTTGAGAATAACGCTTTATACTTTCTTTTTCACTTTCATTTAAATCTATTAATAAACTTAAATCTTCCACTGCTTGCTTTTTTAAGCCCATTACTAAATAATAGGAAGCATTATCAAAAATTGCTTTACCTTGAGTAATTACAGCTGGAGCAGAAAAGTCACTAGGTTGCTGAGTAATAATAATTGTACCAGTATTATATTTACGAGCACGTCTTTGTACTTGAGCTAAGAAATCCGCTCCAAAAGTATTTTGTTCTCCTAACAATACATGAGCTTCATCTACCATTAGAATTGTATCAACTCGAGGATCTAAACATAGACCCCATGCATATTTAAAGACATTAAAGAATAACGCATTTTTAATATTAGAATCACTATTCATTAATTCCTTAATATTAAATACCATAAAGTCACTATTACCATTAATAGTAGTATGCCCATCAAAATAAAATTTTAATTCTTTAATAATAGGTCTTACTTTTAATTCTAAACGTTCCATAATATCACGTTCATTAGTTTGTTCTGTCATAGACATAAGTCTACCTCTTATTGTAGCATAAACATCTGAAAATGTGGGATAATCTTCTGCTGTAAAACCTGAAAAATCTGTATCAAAATCAATTCCAAAACGTTTATAAGTATCTTGAACAATCTCACTAAACATTGTTAAAACATCTTCGGGAATAGATGGATCGTAATACTTCATAAAAGCTTTTAAAAATTGTAAAGTCCTAGTTAAAACAGTATAACCTAATCCCTGTTTTATTTCCTCGTCATCAGCATCAATTACTACATCTAAAGGATTAATAAGACCAAATTCTCCACCTTTACCAATATCTACTTTATCTCCACCAAATGTTCTAGTAATTTCTTCATACTCATTTTCAGGATCTATTGCCACAATTTGGCATCTATTTCTTATATGAGTTCTAAGCATTACTTTTGCCGCAGTTGACTTACCAGAACCAGAAGTACCTAAAATAATCATATTAGCATTATTACGATTATTCTCTTTCTTTATTTTATATAAAAACTGATTAAATAGAATAACTCCACCTGAAAAATCTACTCCAAGTAATGTTGAAAGACCAGGATCCTTAATACTATCAAAAATAAAAGGATACATTGCTGCAATAGTAACAGAAGGAATTGGTGTTCCTATTCTCTCTTCTATATCTTGTGATGGGAAAATAGGTAAAATAGATTTTAAAACTTTTTCTTGCTCAAAACGTAAAGATATCGCTTTAAGTTCCATAGCATCTAAATAGTTTTTAACATTAACCTTTTTCATTTCCAAATCTTCTTTAGTATCTGCTGTTATCATAATGTGCATTTGAAAATCAAAGATACGAGCTTGACTAGCAGCTAACATCGAAATAAAATATTCTAAGCTTTCATAGTCTTGTCTAATTCTTTCACGAGCAGTTTGATCTCTTTCTTTACCATATCTATCTTTTAAATCAGCAACTTGCTTATTTAACATCTTAGATATCATCGAAAATTCAACAGGAATATGTTTAACTACAATTTTAATACCAGACATATTTGTCAAAGTAGATAAATAACCTGGTTGAATATATCGAGGATATGATACTACTGATAAAATAGTAGCATACTTATCACTGATAAAAAAATCACTAGCATTAAAACTTAAACCCTTTGGGGCTAATTGACCTCTTAAACTTACACTCATACTGGCATCACCGTTCCAAATTCTGTCGTATTTCCCCCATTCAAGAAATTGTCTAAAACAACTCTTAAGTCTTCATTACTAACTTGTGCTGCATTTAACCCACAAGTAGCTAATCCATTAATTAATAATCTAATTTTTTTCTGAATAATATCCTCATTTTTTTCTTTAAATAGAAAATAATACTCTGTATCAACTACATTATTACTAATAAACATTTGATCCTTATCTAAATCTTGTAAAATTAATTTTCTAATTGCTGGTTCTTGGGTGTCATTTAGTTGAAGTTGCAATTGAGACATATGAATTGATAAATCAACAGGTCTATCTGCTACAACTAACCAAAATTCAAAATCAATCATATTATAAAAATTTTTCAAACTTATTAAGATATTATTTTGAGTTGAACCATCCAAAATAAAGATATTACGAGGAGTAATCTTCACCCCTGTGACCTTATAATTTCCATAAGTAAATATCATATTATTTTGGATTGCTCGTACTGGTAGCCAATCCTCTGTTGATCTTCTTCCTTTTTCTACTGTTTTCGCCAATTCTAATACACCAACCTTTCCATTCATAATTCCTTTGATTAGTAAAAAATTCAATTAATTCTAGGATAACATTTAAAATATTGTGATAATACGGTACAGGCACTACCAAAAAACCTGTAATCATTGCTGGTAATAATATAATTATTGTTATAGCTGTAGAAGTTAAAGGTAATAACGCCATAAATATGACTGTAATAAGTATACCTGTACCAAATAGTATTAAATCAAAAGGTCTAAATATTCCCATTATTAATTGACCTTTTTTTGTATTAGCAGGAATTAAATAATTCATCTATATCACACCCCTCTTAATCATTATCTTGTTCTCTTTCTCTTTCTCTTAAAGGTGCTGTAGCAGCATTAACTCTTGCCGTCATTGCTTCATCAGCTCTCCTAGCAGCATCTATTTCTTCATTCATTTTATCAACACTAGCTAAACGTCCATTTCTAGGCATTGCAGCTACATTACGCATTGTTTCTCTAAAGTCACCTGTTCGAATGGCATCTCGACCCTCATGAGTAAGTAAATCACTAAATCTAGTATTTCTTTCACCAGGATGCCTTTCTTGTAAATCACCATATTTAGCACGATAAGAATTTCTACTTCCACCACGTTTAGTTAATTCATCATCCATAGTTTTATATTTACTTTCTTGTTTCTTAGCCTTAGTTTGAGCAGCATTATATGCATCTGTAGCTCCTCTCGCATGCAGATCACTAATCTGTTCTGCAGTTAATTCTGCATTTGGATTTATTCCATGTACTTCACGATATGCATTTTCTACCTTAGCCTTTTCGTCATCAGTAAGAGAAGACCAACCATTATTATTAACTTTATCTTTAATAGAATTCATAACAGCAGCTTCATCCATATAGTCATACATTTTTTCTTTTTCAGCATCTACTCGACCAGGAGTTAGACCCATTCTATCCAGTGCTTTTTCACCACGGTGCATTTGCCTATAAGTCATGTTTTTATCACCAGTAAGCTGTTGTGCCATATAATCACGCCCACTAGTATAACTTTGTCCTACCCCAGGAGCTTGTTTTCCTTGATTATAAGCTGCAATTTGAGCATCAGTAGCAGTTCGTCCTGCATCAAAAGCATCATACAAACTACCACCTGTACGAAAAGCTCCTGCTCCTGCTAACATGGCTGATAAACCAAAATTACTAAGATTTCCCTTTAAGCCTAGAGCGTCTTTAAGAAACTTAGGTGCCATTTTTGCAAAATAGAACATTCCAATAAAGACAAATATTGTAGATATCATTCCTACTATTCCAGTACCAATTGGTATCTCTAGACCGTGCTCTATTACTTCTTGAACTAAAAACAATACAAAGAAGATAATCAGTAATCTCAAAAATAAATCTAAATATGTCGAGGTTAGAGTTTTAACCCAAGCTGCAAAAGAACCATCTTTAGAAGACTTTGGATCAATATAACTAAGAATTGGAATTGGGGCTAATAACCTAAGCACAGCTAACTTTATAGCCCTAATCGCAATATCAATACAAAAACCGAATAAAACAAATATAAATACTACTCCTACAATAGTCGAAATAATTGGCGTATAAACAAATAAATATTTATCGTCTAAATTATTACCATTGGAATCACATTCCTCATTTATGTTATTTAATATTTGAATTGGATATGTCGTTCCAGCTTCATCTTTATATGTATTAACTTTTTTTATTTCATCAGAAGATAAATTTCTACACATATAATTAGAAGCATCTGCTGGACCTTCTTCAGTAGCATTTTTTTTCATATTAATTCTAACAAATGTCTTTAAAACAAATGTTGCAAAAGATCTAGCACTTGATGACTTATCGCCACCCAGCAACTCATCTCCATTCTCTGCCGTGGATGAAGTAGTTCCACCTTTAGTTCCTAAAATCAATTTCCCTAATACATTTTGATCTAATATTCTAGCTTGTAAAGAATATAAAACACCAAATAATAAACCATTCTCATTTAAATAGGCATTATAACTACCCTCTTCAGCATTTGGAATATTTAGAGGAATAATAGCTGCAAATAGGGCTAACATTGTAACAATTCTCGTAATAATTTTACCCAACCCAGTATCTTTATTAGTTAATTGATCAGGATTCATAACAGCTTGCATAAGAGAAATTGATACTTTAAAAATCATATAAACACCAATAATCAATTGAACCCTACTATAAAAATTAACCATAGTTTCTGACTGAATAATAGTTGCATCAGCTAGATTAAAAAGAATTTCATACATAATTATTATTAGTGAATATACAACTTTATCAAACAAAGCAAAAAACGCTCTTATTACATCCATCCACCAATGCGGTTTCTGGGTATCACTTTCTAAAGAAAACCCTAACTGAAACATAAGCCTCACCTCTTTTCTTCTTTAACTTAATCCACAACTAGCATTGCTACTAGTAATACCAAATAATCCCAATAATATTTGTGTAAATAATGGCACGAAAAATAAACAAACAGCTGCAATAATTCTTTTAATGAATCTTACTTGAGCTTTTTTCATATTTTCTTCATCTGATGTAATAATTGCTTTACCAAAATCAATACTACCCAAAATAATGGCAATTGATGGGCCTAATACCTTTAAATAATTTAATAACCTCTGTACTAACCAGGCTACTGAATCTTCATCATCAACGTTTCCTAATATAGAACAACATGAATTTGGATCTGAATTATCGCATTCTTCTGCAATTTGTACATAATTATTTATATTAAATTCTTTTGCTTTTACATCACCAGTGAAAAACACTGTAAATACAGCAAAAAACAAAAGAAAGAACTTCATACATTTTAAAAACATAGTGTGCACTTCCTTACTTTACAAAGTATCACTTTAAGTATAGCAAAAAAAAAAAGAAATAGCAATTCAAATATTTCTTTTTTATTCATATATTTGTTTATTTTATACTATCCCAACAAGTACTCCAACTTGTAGCCTGATCTTCACTAACATTATCATCCTTAGACACTCCTACTAGTGACATCAAAATAGTAACTAATGTAACCATAAAGAATATTACTATTGCATAAATACAACGTTTAATTAATTTGCTTTGTGCACCTTTAATTTCTTTTTCATCACTAGAAATAACTGCCTTTCCCAAATCTATAGTACCCATAACAATTAGTAAAATTGGAATACCAATTTGAATTATAGGGAATAAGCCTTTTTTTATTAATCTGACAATAGGACCTAAGCCTTTACAAGAATCTGACTCAAATGTTACCTGTTTTTTTCCTATTTGAAATAATTCCATAATTAACCTCTCTTTCTATACCATAATTGTAAACTATTTTAGTTACAAATGTCAATAAAATATATAAATGTTTACATTATTTTCTACTAAATATACCAAATATCTTATTTCCTTCTTCTTTCTTTGCTCCAGTATTATCTATTAATCCTAAGCGAAATAATAATTCATGAAGAACAGAATTTTTCTTTCTTTCATCTAGTGGTGGTATATTATAGAACATTTTGGTATTAGCTTCATACTCTAATTCACTGACTTCTTTATTTGTAAGCATACTTTTATTTAATAAAATTTTTTTATTATTTAAGTTTTCAAAAACACTTCTATTTTTATTAATTAATTTATTTAACATAATAGTACTAGGTTCAAGTAAATATAAAATATCATCACACATCGTATCCATCTTGCAGTCATTTAAATCAATAATAACTGCAACGGGATGTTGAAGTTCAGCGATTTTTTTAGCTAACTCTGATTCATTAACAGAAAACATATTTTTTTCATTAAAATATGAAAAATCTCTTTTATTAACTTCAATAGCATAGACTGAACCACCATAAATATAAGTTAATTCTTTTTTTAACATATAAGTTAAAGTAGTTGCTCCGGCATGATCTGTAATATTTCTAATACCAATAATTTTATTTTCTTTATTAACTCTATTACTAATTTCAATAGAAGCATTATTTAATTGTTGTATTTTAGCTACATCTTTATAACTATTAGGTCTTAATACTAATTGTTTAATTGCATTAACATTATTAGTAAAATTATAAATTCCCATTGAAATAATATTAGACAAATAACTAGACGAAGAACAAACATCATCTGGAAGTACTAATATTAATTTACTTTCACCAAGTTCCATAGCTAATTTTTGAATATTAGAAATTTCTTGATAGTTTTTAATTGCTGTAACATCTAAAATCATTCTATCAAAAAAGAAGTCTTTGAACATAGCAACTAATTCCTCGGCTTCAAACTCACCTACTATGCTCTTTATTACTTCTATATCCAAACTTGACAATGAGTCTTTTCTTTGGTTAGCAACTATGACATTCAAAGTATCACCTCTTTTTTAATGTTTAGTTATTGTCTTTGTTGTTCCACTTACTTGAAATAATTTTACTTTAGGTAAAAAATTTCTAAGAATAGGCATATCAATATTAACAGCTGTTGTTATAGTATAGTATTTTTTACTAAATTGCCCAGAAGTATCTACTAGTTCTTCCTTATAACAAAAGCCTTCCTCTTTTACACATTCAGCTCCGCTAACTTCAATATTTGTATCTAGACTATAACCAATCGATCTACGATATTCATCAATTTTTTTTAATGCATTAGCATCATAGCCTTCATTTTGCTCAATAATATTAATAATTTTATTCTTATATTTAAATGCCTTATTATAATTAGCAGCAAATGCTAAATAACCATTTACAATAACCATAAAGACAACTATAAATGTAATATTAACGATTCCACCAAAGGCATCACGCATAGAAAATCACATCCTAACTGCTTTAGTTAACGTTACTATCATCACTTATCGTTTCCCATTGTTTACTAATACTATTTTGAATACTACTATCTCCGTTACCATTCCACATAAACCAAAAGAATCCTACAATGGCTGCAATAGCAATTAAAGTAATAACTGTTAAGTTTAATTCACCTGTAGCTGCTTTCATATATTAAATACACATCCTTTCTTATCTTACATAATTATTATACCAAATTTTTTTAAATTTACAATATATATTGTTAATTTAATTAATTTTATACATTAAACATTCCCATCATTGACACTAGAATAATCAACATAACTGCAACACCTGTTACAACTAACATAATCATAGTTTGACTTTCCATATGTCCTAAACGTTCTTTATATTTAATTTCACGGGCTTTATTTTGTAAATTAGAAACTGTTCTTGAAAACATCATTAAACGTTCTTGTTTATTCTCTTGGGATCCAATTCCTAAACGATATAGTAATCTCATCATTCGCATTGAATCTCTAACAGGATAAGTGTTAGAAAATTCCATATATGGATCAATACTTGAATCACCTGAATTAACTCTTTCAACAATTTGTCGTAAACCTGGTTTAAATATTTCCGGTGCATCATCAATTGATTTACCAATTGCTACTGGAACTGTATAATGTTGAATTAAAATTTCTAAACTTTTTAAATAGTATGGCAACATAATGTCAATTTCATGTAAATGTGCTTTATAATATTGTTTCAATTGTAAATAAGGAAATTTAAAAACCCCAAACATAACAATTAATGCTAACACAATATTAATTAAAGATATTTCATTTAAAAAAATTATTAAAAAGATAAAGCCAAAAATTAAAGCGGTTGTTATTCTTTTTCGGAATAAAAGATCTGGTTCTGCTTCCTCACCATATTTAGCATATAATAAGAAATCATAATCTTCTTCTCTTAAAGCTTGAAAATATTTTTCATTATCGATTAAGAATTTTTTGCCGTCAACAGTTTTATTATAAAATAATATAAATATTAAAATTGCACAAACTAAAATTATATCCATTATTCAGCACCTACATTCTCATTATAATATTTCTCACCTTTTAAAAGAAAGATACTATTAACAATAAGAGCACCATGTAATAATATTTTGATAACTGGCTTTTCAAGTAATAATAGATATGATTCACGTCCTAATAGATATTGAGTTAACATAAGCATGAAATATAGCATGATTCCAAATTGTAAAAACTGCTTATGGAAAGTTGCTCTATCTTGTCTATCACGGTAAACGCTTTCAACTAACATATCTATATCTTGTTGCATGTTCTCCAAACTATCAGCAGAATTTCTCGCACCTTCTTTAGTGATTTGTAAAAACAATTGATGCATATTTTTAACTATATAATATGGATATAAATTACTCATGTACTTTAAGGATTCTTCAATACTACCATTTTGATAAGCTAATTCTATCATATGCTCTACATCTGTTTTTACTGGATCTTCTAAAACACCTGAGTCTCTAACTCCTTCAATTGCTTTTACAAATGATTGTGTTGTTGCAAATTCCATAATAGTATTAGATGTATATACTTGTATTTGTTCAAAAAGAAATTCACTATATACTCTTTTACACCTTAAATATGATAAATATGGAATAACCATAATTACCGCTACTATATACACAATACTAATTAAAATATTATAAAAATATAAATATGTAATTACTCCTGCAAAAGTAGAAAATAATACAATCTGTATTGAATATTGTCTAACAGTGTATTCTTTTCCTAATTGCTTAGTTTTTTCGCGAACTACTTTGAAAGAAAAAGGGGCAAATTTTTCATACACAGTACCAATATGACTAGTAATAAATTTACCTACGTCTTTACCTTCGTAGCCTCTATATAACATTACTACTACTGCTATAAGTAATAATAAAATTAGTTCCATGTAATTTCACCCCTTTTATTGATTAGTTTTATTTATTGGTGGTGGCATGATATTTGCCAAATTATTTGGTACAGCTTGTCCAACATTGGCCACATTAGGTTGTTGCGCAGGAGGTACTTGAACAGTATTTACATTAACAGATTGTACTGGCACTGCACTAACATTTGTAACTGCTTGAACTGGTTTTGCTACAGCTTGAACGGTTGCTACTGCAACATTATTAGCTTGTGGTATATTTGTTGCTGAAGCTTGATTAGGAGGTTGTTCGCCTTCTTTCATATTAGCTGTTATTGCATTTATATCAATATTTTGATTTTCTAAATACTCTATTAAATGTGCACTAGGTTTATTTTGCATAGGTGGTTTACCATATACTTTTCTATATATTGTATGAGATTGTGGAACATTATCATCATCAACGTAAAATTCAACAACTTCATCTACTTCACGATGAAATTTACCATATTCTTTACTATAATAAGCTTTAATATGAACACCTAATTGAATATATCTATAAATTGTAGATAAAAATTGATTAACATCTAAATCAGTTTCCATCAAACTATATAAACGATATGGAATAGCGCTAGCTTTATCAGCATGTATTGTTGATAAAATATTGTGTCCTGAAGAAATTGAGTTACGAACCGCACTAACTGCTTCAGCACTACGGACTTCTGACAACAATATCCATTTTGGATTTTGTCTCATACAAGTTACCAAAACATCTGAGTAACTAGCTACATTATTAGTTTTCATAGCCACAATATCACGCTGTGGAAAAATCCTATCCAAATGAAGCTCCAGTGTATCTTCAATTGTAATAATCTTTTCATCCTGTTTAGTATGACTTGCTAAATATTTTACAAACTCTGTTTTACCAGAACCAGTTTCCCCAGCCACTATTATATTGCAATGACCTTCAACACATTTAATTAAAATATCATGTATATCTGCTGTAAAGTAATCTTCTTTTAGAAGTTTATTTTTCTCTAATCTAATTTTTGCTGGAGTTTTACGAATAACACATGCAATCCCATTAGTAGCTATCGATTGATGAACAAAATTGAAACGTAATTCTGCGGATTCAGCATCTAAGAAAGGTTTGGCATTATTAAAGGTTGTTCCCATAACGTTAGAACATTGAAATGCTAACTTTTCCATAAACTCAGGAGTTAATCCTTGAATTTCAACTCTCTGAGATCCTTGGGTTAACGAACGAATCCAAATTTGACCACCATTACAAAATGAAATATCTGTGATATCGTCATTATCAAGAAGTGGCTTTAAAGGGCCAAAGTCAAGTTTATCAAAAACATTTTCATTCATCTAATAACCCACTACCTTCCTTTTTATTCTATTCTGTCCATTCTGTTACTCTATTAATAAAGTCTTTTAAATCATTACTACTTAATTTTAATTCTCCTGGATTATCTTTTAAACTCTCATCAGTTGGTACTGGTATTAATGTAGAATCATAAGCTCTTAAGAAACCAGCTTTTTTTAATAATATATAATACTCTGAAGGAACCGCAAATATAATCATACTAGGAGAACCTTTTTCATCAAGATTAGCAAATACATTATTACCATTACTATCCAAAACTGCTAATACTTCAACATTTTCTAATAATTTACCAACCATAATTTTATCAGTTGTTGTTATTTCTTGTCCTTCTTCAACAGCATTCATTGCTTTTAAGTAAATATCAATATAATTTCCTGGATAAATTGAATTACCGTATGTTGAATTTATATCAACTGATAAATTAAATAATACATAACCATTAGGATAATCATATATTATCTTATCAGGTAATTGCTCTTTAGTTACAACTGCTCTTTTATAAAATAAGCTTCCTTTAGGAATAACTGTATCTGCATTTGAATATTTATCTAAAACTTCACTTTTATTTATATAAGCACTACCATCATTTACAGTTTCACTAGAAACATTTTTTTCTCCTATCATATCATCAGTAATTTGTTCTCCTGGAGAAATAGTTTCTTTAGCGTAAGGAACTTTAATCGGTGTAATAGCTTTATTTACTTTAGAATTATATCCAAAATATAATACAAATACAGCAGCAACAACACCTAAAATTGTAACTGTATTTTTATTAGAAAGAAATTTTTTAATACCAACACTTAAATTACCCATTTTATTCTCCTTTCATGTATTTAACTAGCTTTTATAGTACTGGCAAGTTTATAAGCTAATGGATCCTTTTTATTATTATTTTCAACAATCATATCTAATCTTGTTGTAATATCAACAGCAGATGACTTAAAAGTATAACTAGTAGCAGATTTTACTTCCACACTGGCTTTTGGTGGAATTTCATTGACATCATAGAAGCTAATTTGATAGCTTCTACGATCATCAACACTTCTAGCAAATCTTTTAATAAAACTTTCAGCGAATTTTTCTTTATCCATTCTAATAGTTGATTGTTCAGTATAATAACTTAAATCCACTGCATCTTCCATAGCTGCTTCTGTAGTTTCTTTTAACAAATAATAATCTAATTCTTGACCTGTTGTATAATTTTGAATTACATTTATAACTCCTAAGGCAATTATACTTAATAAAATAATTCCTACTGTTAACATAGCTTTATTCATTTATTCATCACCTACTTTGTAACTTTAATAGCCATTTTACTATTTTTTCCTCGTTCCCAATTTATATCATATGAGCTAACTAAACTTAAGAACGTATCTGGCATTCTATAATAATAAAGTCCTGGAATATTATTTACTGCTGTATAGTTTCCACTAAAGTCATCTATTTTTTCATTTTTTATGTTAGCAACATTATCTGCATTTAATACTACTCTTAAATCATAATCTTTATCATAGATTTTTTCTCCACCTTCACCACCATATGAATCTAATCCTTGAACAATATGTGAATAATCTACTGGAGAAACACCATAGCCTGTAGTTTTTAAAGCTGTTTGAATTTGTGGATCAGTAGATTTTAATTGAGCAGCATCACCCCAGTTAAATCCACGTAATCTGTTATTAGGAAATAAATTTTCTAAATCAACTATTCTAATATCATAATTTACTTTTGTGGATGTACCCTTCTTATCAGAATCATCAGGACATTCTTCTGAAGTTCCTTCTTTACCACGATAACATGATGGACCATCTGGTGGTGGTAGTGGTGATCCTATTATTTCATCCAATTGAGAATAGAAACATTGGAAACCAATATGCCATTTATATTTACCAAAACCAACATCTTCATTTCTTTCATTTACGAATCCTAAATGTGCTTCTATATTCCAATCATCTGGTGCTGGTGCAGAACCATTATACTCATTATTAACAGCCCAGTTCCACCAATTAGTATTTACATTAAATGAATCAAATGGTGTACAGTAATATTGAACTTTATTCTTATAACCTTCCTCTTTACAATCATAGAAAACTTCACCTGTTTTTAAATCAATCCATGATCCTGGGAAAGTAATCGTAGTTTGATAATGAACTCTATTACCATTATCATCTTGACCTACTTCATTATAACAAGTTCCAAAAATACCATTTAGTGATGAAGAAGAATCGTTTTTATCCGCTTTAACAAACATTTTGTCATCAGGACAATTAGGTTCAGGTGGATCAACAAGAGAAGAATGTAATTTATTACTACCAGTTTTTGTTCCAGGTTCATCACTACCACGTTTAGTATTAGTCTTTATATTTATGTCAAAGGTAGAAGTTTTTACTCCGTTAGAAGGCTCACATGGATCATTATTATTACCTACTACTAATTCATTACAATCACGAAGAGCTTGATTTATTGCTTTTAAATTTTCATTCATTAAATCTGTATAATCACCACTAGTTAATGCCTTATCATTAGTACAACCATGATGTGAACAAGACATTTGACAATACCAGCCAGAATTTTTTCGTTGAACTAATATTCCATTATTATTCACTATATATCGTCTATCTTCACTACTTAAACCTGCTAAAGATCCTCCTATTAACCTTTTGATTAACATTTTAGTAGACTCCAAATCTCTAGCATAATAAGTTGCTACTCGAGCAATTTCACAACCATAATAACTAGAATTACAATTTGTAGCTGTAGCAGTTTGATTCCAAGAACAATGTCCATTATTATTACAGCTATAATGTCCATATGGCTTAACTGATTTTGCTGTAAAGAAATATTCTGCGCAATCATCAATATGGTCTCTTATGTTTTTGTTAGAACCACATATATTTTTATATTCTCCAGGTAATTTATTTCCATCAAAATATTCTGTAAAATCATCATCACTTTTTAATTTACTAATATTTGCAATGTTAATTAAATTACTGTTATTATTATTATTTTGTATCATAAATGATGGATTCACTTCTTTAATATTATCTGTTTTATTTTCATTACTACTTTTTTGAATTTTATTGTCACTAGAAGATTTTTTAGAAGTATTACCATAAACTTTTTTATAGCATTTATTTATACAAGATTGTGTATATTCACCTCCGTCGCAAGTAGATACACAATCATCAAAATCTTTAGATGGTCCTGCTGAAACTTTAGTTTCATTACCATCACAGATAGGTGTTGCTGAACACATTTCAGGATACATACCGTTAGGATCACCTGGAGGTTTAGATAATATATCTTTTAATCCTTCATTAAAATCAGCTCCACAATCAGTTACACTCTTGATTGTTACTTTATATTGGAAACATAATCCAGCTTTAACAACTTGTGGTGGACTATAAACCACTTTTAAATGTTCATAACATGCTGTATCACAAACTTTATATGTGCGTTTTTTTGATGAAAGTGTTTTTATATCAACACTAATACTACCTTTTTCAGCATACAAATAATCAGACTCTCCTGAACCATCTTTATATTCTACTTTTTTTTCTGTTTTATTATATACAAGATCACTATAATTACATTGTAAAGAAGAATTTAAAATATTAGAGTTACCAATAGAAGTTCCATTATCTTTTATATAATAATTATTTGAAAGATGTCTATTTTCTAAATCATCTTTTATCCTATTAATTTCAGCATTTATACTATCATAACCAGCCGAACCAACGCTTTGTAATTGTGAAATGTATTTAAACATACGTAACAATTTATTAGCAATAATTTTAATATTATGATCACTTAAGTTAAATGCAACAGAAGGAGTGGTACAATAAGGAAACATTTTATTAAAATATTCATTTCTCCATGTATTTAAATCTCCGCTCCAGTTTTTAATAGTAAAATTTTCTGCATCTTTTTCATATTCTTTATTAACAGGTTGGAATATCCCATTATAAGCATTAGTACATGCATTACTAACCCCTGAAGTACTAGCACCTACAGCACGTAAATTCGGAACTAAAAAATTATCAGTTGGATTTTCAACAAATGTACTAGCACCCGTTCCATAAATTTCATCATCCTCACCATTTTGTTTAAAATATCCAATACAACAACCGTCTTTACTTTTTCCTGTTGTATTGTTACATTTGTCAGATTGTGTTGCTTTAGTATCTTTATCTCCTTTATATACAACTACTACTAAAGCCTCAGTACCAGGTTCTACTTTAATTGTATAATCCTTTTCTAAATCTCCAACTTCTATTTTCGTTTTTGAGATTTTTCCTTTACCATACATTTTATTTAAATCACCTTGGCTAAGTCCAGCCAAGTGTTCAGCACCAGACACTGTATCAATTGCTCCTTTATAGATAAATACCTGATATCTTTTAGGTTTACTAACTGTAATTTTAATTGTTCTAGCATTGATGCCATATATATAATGTCCGTTGCTATAACCTGTTAATGGGTTTGTACTATATTTGCTAACATCAAAGAAATCCTCAGGATCCACTGTGCATTTATTTTTCTTTGCCTGGATATCATTAGGAAAGTAAATTACACTTATAATTAATAATACTAGCAATAATTTTTTACCCCATTTTTTATTCATTTTTATCATCTCCTTCCAACATTTTTTTAATTTTGTTATAACTATCGTTTTCTGTCACTTTATAATTCTTAATTAATTCAGTTTTTCTCACTTTCCTAGCATCCACTACAAATGAGTAATCATTATTACCAAAGAATCTTGTACATGTAATTAATGTTATTAATTTATCATTCTTATTAACATTAATATCAAATTTAAAGTAACTCTGTTCTTTAGTATATTTTATATAATCTTCTAGCTCATCTTTGTCTAGATTTTCTAAATCGATATCTTTTTCTTTTTGAAGAGATACTCCATATATTTTAAATAGATAATTTTTTCCATCTATTGTATATTGAATATATTTATTTTCTTTTACAAAGTCATAATATATATATCCCATTAATTGCTCAAATCTCGCATGTTCTTTATCTCCTATTAAAGGCTTACTTGAAACATTTCTCATATTATGCGATAAAATAACTGTTCTATTAGCTAATTTTCTATTATTATCAAAACTCCAACCTAAATCATAAGTAGGATCTCCAACATCTTCAACATCATAGTAATACATAATTGGAAAATCAATATTAGTTCCTTGAACTCTTAACCATCCAAGTGGCTTTATATTTTCTTTACTTTCATTAAAGTTTTTTATTTTTCTCACTCTATCTTTAGATTTATAATAGGGTTTAAAAATTATAATAGAAATTAGACATAATATTATTACAATAGATAAAATTACTAATTGTTTTTTATACTTAATTCTCTTCATAATACATTTCCTTTACTAACTTGCAATTACATATGGATCATCTAAATTTCCTTGTCCACTTTTTACTTGAATAGATTCCTTTAAATATCCTTCTATTTTAATTCCATATAAATAATCTCCACTATATGTATCACAAATAACTTTTCCATAACGTGTATAACAACATTTAGAAGCATCTTCTGAATAATCTCTATACCAATAATCAACATCCGAGCTATAACTAAATAAGTCATACATACTTGGGATTGTCAACTTTATATTATAATTATTTTTCTTACTATCTTTTAAATATCCTATTGTTTTTGTATAATTGGCTACATCTATTTTTTTCTTTTGGAAGACTCCTGTTTTGACATATTCAACTACATCATTTGTTATATTATAAGCAATACTATTTTTTAAAGACGGTTTATAATATGGTTTTGAGTCATTACCAAATCTTGTATAGTAATTATCACCATTATAATTAACTATTCCTGTCATTACTATCTTAGTAGTTCCATCTTGTTCTATGCTTTCTACTCTCCAACTATATCCAGAATATGAAATATATTCTCCTACTCTGGCTTCTGATATTTTTTCTCCAGCTTTTAAAGTCTTTTTGTTTCCTTTTAAGATATATGGATTATAAAACGACCCATTTCCTTCAGTAACGATAGTATCTTTTATTATATTAATAACTGGACTAGCTGGTATATTAGAACTTGTTTTTTCTGCAACATATTCACCATAATTCATTGACCAATTGGTTTTGCTATCGTTGGCATTAGCTAACCATAAAACGTTACTAATATCTATATTATAAGTTTCATCTTCTGCTTTGGAATTATTAATATCAGCAATTGATAAAAGACCTACATTAGTTTTCTTACTATATTCATTACATGTTGTATATTGATTTGCATCAGTAACTTTTTCATTACACCATTTACTTTTTTGAATTAATTTTTTAGCACTATCACTTAATTTTTCATAAAAATAATCATTCAACCATTCTTGAACTCCATCATAATTTACTGCGGCTAAATTAGTAGAACTAACTAATTTAATAGTTCCATCTTCATTTTCGCCAACTATTTTAAATAGAATACCATCTAATTTAACATAATTACTATCTTGAGTACCTTTATAAACTTTACTACCTTTAGTATCTTTTTCTACAATATGATTTAAAGTTTCTACTACTTTAACTGTTCTAATTTTTATTGTTTCGTTATTAAAACTATCTTTTATTTTATAACTAATCTCATAAGTTCCTACTTTACTTGTATCTAATTTTTTATCATTAATTTCAACTTTACTAATATCTATCTTACCATCAGTATCATCTGTAATGCTATCTATTCCAGAATCTTTATAAGTTTCTCCTTTATTTACAGTTACTTCATCTTGACCTTTTAATTTTATCTGAGGACCAGTATGATCAACTTTAGATTTAAATAATCCGCAATCTAGATAAACATAATATTTATAATCATTATCTTGTTGTTTAACTTTTACCCATGAACTTTTACTATCACATACTTTATTAGTATAGGAAGCTCGTATATCTTCTTCAATAAATTTCTTTTCATATAATGTTTGTAAAGAAACTGTTTTTATTTTCTTTCCTGTTGGCAATTGTCCATTGTTAATTTCATAATATCTTTTCGCAGCATCCTCAACAGTTTTTTCATCTTTTTTAAATTTAAGTATTGGGCTTAATATCACAAACCATATTACTAAAACTACAATTATACAAATACATATAGCTTTTATTTGTTTCTGTCTTTTCTTATTAATCTTCATAACAAAATCTCCTTATTTAATTTTATAACTATATTGTTGATTTCTTAATGTATAAATAAATTCTATACTTTTAGCAGTTTCTAAATTAGTTGGTATTTTAATATACAAGTAATTTCCTAAGTATTCTGCATTATCTGTTGCATCTTCTATCTTTAACTCTCGTGTTATATTCTCATTATCTATATATCTAATTTTACCATAATTAATAGAAAAGTCAATCAATTCTTCCCCTTCAAAGTCATCTGATGCAAAATTAATTTGTAATACCTTATAATTTCCTAAAGGTTTTATATCAAATGTATCGATAAAACAATTTTGATCTTCATCACAAGTTTCTTTTCTATAAGTAGTTTCACCAACTATATTTACAGTTTCAAAAATCATATTTTTCTTAGTACCATTAGGATAAGTTACAATTAATTCTTCATTAATATTTTTAGAAGGATTTTTAACTATAGTAGAAATTTCTTTTAAATTTAACTTAAGTTTTCTTAAATAAATATTTTT
The DNA here is from genome assembly GCA_947631155.1 of uncultured Bacilli bacterium. GTDB lineage: Bacteria > Bacillota_I > Bacilli_A > RF39 > UBA660 > UMGS995. The sequence continues at coordinate 37,375 of CANRKG010000005.1, read as the reverse complement.
ATATGATTGATATTGCTGGTAGTATAAAACAAAGTTATTTTTTGATAATTTTTTATCAACCTTAAATATTAAAGCAAAAGTTCTTTCTTCACCTGCTTCAAAATCTCTAACTTTATATTCTTTACCTATATCAGTAAAATATTTACTATAAGTACTTCCAGAAAAAACTATATCATGTTTACCATTTACTAAATGAAAGTTAGACATATTTAATTTTCTTTTATAACTATTATTTTTAACAGTTAAATTTAACACTACAAAGTTACTATCTTGTTCTAAAATATTCCCCATCTTATCTAAATTAGTAAAATAACTTTCATTTACAGAAATTGAATAGCCATTAGCATTTAAAACTTTTGTTTCTGCTACTGGTTTATGATTCATAATATATAAGGCTGATGAACCTATTAAAAATATCATAACTAAAACAAATACTATATTAACAATCAGTTTATGTTCTTGATAAAAATATCCTAATAAACGTAATGTCTTTTTAAAAAGTCTTTGAAAAATATGTTTATCAAAATTAATACTAACTTCAACTTCTTCTTTATCATTTTGATCTAACTCTAAAAATTCTTCATCATTTCCAAAACTAAATTTTTTTAAATCTAAACCTAATATTCTGATTGACAAAATAATTAGTGTTACATATTGCGGTATAGTTCCAATATTTAAGAAATCTCGAAAAGCTCTTGCCGTAGCAGTTGAAGTTTCACCTTCATAACCAACAAAATAATTTTGAATTGACATAAATAAAACTAAAATAAATATATATGTAACAATTGGAATCAAATACAAAATCCAGGGTTTATTTTTTCTTCTTAATAACAGTAATAAAGTAATAGATATTACTATTACACTAAGAATAAAAATATAAAATATAACGCTTGTATACTTAGTAATTGGTTCTAAATAAGGATCATAACTAACATAAGTAATAAAATCTTTGACAAATCCAACTAACTGCATAGTTTTATATAATAAGAATGAGCATAATATAAATAATAAAATATGTATTTTCCTAAAATTTTTAATTAGGAATGCATATGGTTTTCTAAAAATCATATTACCCCTCCTCCTATTATCTCTTATTTTTTATTATATATTATTTACAAAAAAAATAAAAGAGATTATCTTTTATTTTATTAAAAAATTATTATTTATTTTTTACATAGATGCCTTTATTTATATATTTAGTTCTTTTAAATTTATTTTTCTTTTGAACTAAAATATTATCAAAGGTTATAATTAATCCTTTTTTATCACTATTTTGAAGTTGAAAATGGATATGAGGTCCTTGGGTATTTCCACTATTACCAACTAAAGCTATAGTTTGTCCTTGTTTAACTGTATCGCCTATATCTACTTTAAAACTATTTTTTTCAATATGAGCAATCACACTATATTCATTATGTTTATGCTTAATTATAATATAGTTGCCCATGGGATTATCGCAATCACAAATAATTGGTCTATCTTTTAAAATTCTTGTATTATCATATTCATTTTTTATATCAACTACCCAACCATCTAAGGGAGCAATAATATTTTCTTTATAGCTATAATAATTATCACACTTAGTATAATCACTATGATAGGGTAATTGTTGTTTTCTAATTTCAAAATCATAGGCATATCTTTGCGAAATAACATCCCAAGAGTGTGATGTTTTTCTATTAAGACCCCCATATTCTACATACCATAAACCTTGCATTGGTAGAATATATTTATTTTTACTCATTAGATATCAAAATTTCCTTCTTTAAATATTATTATTTGACCATCATTAGTCTCAGCTTCAATTTGTAAATCTTCAGTTCCAATCATAAAATCAACATGCTGTTTAGATTGATTAATTCCTCTTTTTATTAATTCTTCTTTAGTTAGCTTAAGCCCATTTTCTATAGCATCAGGAAAACCTTCTCCTAATGCTAAATGACAAGAAGCATTTTCATCAATTAAAGTTGTTCCAAATACTAAACCTGTATTAGAAATTGGAGAATCATAATTAACTAAAGCCACTTCCCCTAGATAACAAGATTGTTCATCAGTTTCAATAATCTGTTTTAGAATCTCCTTACCTATTTTAGCATTATAATCAATTACTTTTCCCTCTTTAAATATTAAATAAAAATCATCAATTAATGAACCATTATAAATCAAGGGTTTGGAACTATAAACAATGCCTTCTGTTTTACGGTAATTTGGGGATGTAAATATTTCATAACTAGGCATATTAACTAACATTTTTCCATTATCAGCATTAGCAGCACTTTGAAAATAATAATTATTAGGTAATTCTATTGTTAAATCTGTTCCTAAACTATTTGTATAATGTAACTTTTTAATTTTTAAATTATTTAATTTGGTACTCCTTTCCGTTGCAATTGCTAGCTGTTCTTCCCAACTAGCAATAGGATCTTTAGTATCTACCATACACATTTTCATGATAGCATTAAATAATTTATTATAGGACAAATCATCTTCAGCATAGATACTTTTAGCCCAATATTCATTAGGAAAAGAAGCAATACACCAAGGAATCTTATAAGATAATTGTAATCTTTTATATAAAGGACTAGTATTTATATTAGTTAGCGCAGCTTGAGCAATTAAAGTTGGATCGATATCATCCATAAAATGTGGAAATTCTGTATTAAGGAGTAAAAAACTAGCACCTTTATTGGCATAAATATCCCAATTACTTCTATTAAAATAAGAATCTTTTTCAATTTCTTCTTTGGTAGTATTTTTTAATTTTTCATGAGTTATATTAATATCCTTTTCATCTAAAACAATATCACTGATTCCCATTAATTGAGCTTTTTTTATTATTTTTTCTACAAAAGGTTTAATAATAACATCATAATGAATAAATAAGGACTTACTTTGATTAAAATTAAGACATCCTTTTAATAATAAGTCTATATATTTTTCTTCTTGTTCTAACATATTTTATCTATCTCCTCAGTTTAATTATTATCTACTAAAGTATATATTAAATTATATTATTAGTCAAAATTTTTATGTTATTAGCAAGGAAAAAACATCCTCCTTACGAATAATAGAGTAAGGAGGAATTTTAATGGAAAAGTTTTACACATGTAAATATGATAGAGCCTTTAAAGAAGTCTTTATGAAAGAAGAAAATAAAGATATTTTAGAAAAGGTCTTAGAAACAATCTTAAAAGTAAAAATAGACAAAATAAGATTTCTAAATCTAGAAAGAAATGTAGATAATATTAAGGTAAAAAGAAAACATCTGGATTTATATTTAGAAACAGATATAGGAAAGATTCAAGTAGAAGTAAATACTGAAAATCCTAAATATTTAAATAGTAGAAATATGGCTTATATATGTGATATCTATTCTCACCATATCTTAGTAGGAGAAGAGTATAATGAGAAAACATTAATAATTCAAATCAACATGAGTTATGATATTAAAAATGAAGAATATATCAGGAAATATTTAGTTCAAGATGATAAAGGAAATAAGTATGTCAAGAACTTAATAATCTATGAAATAAATATGGAAAAATATAAAAGTTTTTGGTACAATAAGAACCAAGAAGAGATAGAAGCAAATAAATATTTATTAATGCTAGATTTAGGATTAAAGGAATTAAGAAAACTATCTATCAAAGATAAGGTGGTATCAAAGTATATGAATGAGATAGAAAGAGTAAATGAAGAACCAGAATTTAGAGAATATATGAGTGCAGAAGAAGATAATAGAAAGATTGAAAATTCCATTAGAAGTGAAGGTTATGAAGATGGAGTTAAGGCTGGACTTGAACAAGGAATAGAACAAGGAATAGAAAAAGGTTTGGAAAAAGGAATAGAACAAGGAATTAATACCAGAAATAAAGAAATAGCCAAAGAAATGCAAAAGAGAAATTTTTCTATAGAAGAGATATCTCAAATTACAGGTATAAGTCTTAAAGATTTATAAAAAGCAAAAAGTAAGAAATTAATTTCTTACTTTTATAATGAGATTGATTATGTCAGTCTCTTTATAATCCTAATTTTCTAAATAATCAGCACCCTTATGAGGCTCATATTTCAATAAATCATTATAATTTTGTTGTCTTAAAGCTTCATAAATAACTATAGCACAGCAATTAGATAAATTTAGTGCTCTTACATCTTTTGTCATTGGGATTCTCATACAATGATCTAAATCTTTCTGTAATAATTCTTTTGGTATACCAGTAGATTCTCTACCAAAGATAAAATATAAGTTCTCATTATCTTTATTTTCATAATTAAAACTTGTATGAGGCTTTTTTCCATATCTAGTAAAATAATAATAAATCCCTTTATTCATTTTCTTAAATTCATCAAAATTTTCATATACTTCATAATTTAATTTATCCATATAATTAGCACTACATCTTTTTAAATTTTTTTCTTCTAATGAAAATCCTAATGGTTTTATTAAATGTAACTTCGTATTAGTAGCAACACAGGTTCTCATAATATTACCTGTATTTTGAGGGATTTCTGGTTGATATAGTACAATATGATTCATAATCTTTCTCCTAACAAGACTTACTCCCCTATTTTATTTCTTTTTAAAAATTGTTCAACATCAGTCATATTTATTTTTTCTTTTTTACTATTTTGAATAATATCTCTAACTTTATCATCTTCGAATACTACTAAAGCTGGATAATTATTTGTTAATTTTTGTTTATATTGATATGAATTATTAAATTCATTAGTAAAGTTATCTATATCGGCATTGCTTAAATTTAAGTAAGTAATATAAGTTGATAAATTTTTCTTATTAATCAATTTTTTAAAACTTTTTTCAAAGTTACGACAAGTATCATCACTAGCTGTACACATATAAATAACAATAGATGGAGACTCTTGAATATAGTGTTCTAATTCTTGATCTGTTATTTCTGGTAAGACATCTCTAATTATAGGAGTTTCTTTTTGATAGCTAGAATACACTACATAAAAGCGATATAAATAGTATACCAGTAAAAATGTAATTAAAAATATGATTAATAAAATTACATAATTTTTAGTTGGAATCTTTCTTAAATCATCATTTTTTTTATTAGACATAAAACAACACTCCTATCTGTTTTTATTTTACCACAAATTCTATTATTTAGTAATAACAAACTGTATTATTTTAACATATTGACAATATTTACAATCTTTTCTTTAGTTTCATCATAAAAGTCAAATCTTTTAACACCTGAAAAAGAATCATTATAATTAACTAGATTATTAGAACAATTTAATATATAAGTTCGATCATTTTTAAAAAATACAGGAAAATTATTTTTCTTATTATCTACTAAACAATATTTAAATTTATGATCTAATTTGAGAATATTTCCCTTTATAGTCATATTACAAACTCTTCCATAAACAACTACTTCTATTGGTAATTCAAATAAAAACTTCTTTTTAAATTGATTAACTAAATTTAACACTTCATCTTTGGTTAACTCAATTGATACTGGTATTAAAGGTAATCCATTCTTTAATAAATAATATGCAGAATAAATGTTAGTTATATTTAAAAAATAATCTCCATATGTATTTTTATATTGACTAAATAATATATTTTCACCAATAAGATTTTTTTCCTGAATAATATCTTTAACCACATATGGATTACGATCTATTTTATAATAAACCTGTTCATAAGATTTGTATTTATTATATAAGTTTATATCGGCTACATAAATTCGTTGAAAGTCTAATTCTAAACAAGTTTGTAACTGTTCTTCCGTATAAATAGTAGCAGTTAAATAAGAAGAGCTAGAGATATTTAATTTTTGAAAATTAACTTCTTTTTTAATAAATGAATTATTATTCTGGCATCTAACAGTAATTAATTTATCTACAGCTAATCTTCTTAGTTCATTTAATTCTTTAATAGATATAAAAATATTATCATCCATATCTATTTTAATATCTTTAGCAATAAAAGGTGTATTACCTAATTTATTTAATTGTTTAATTATTCTATTTTGGTCAAGACTACTTGTTTTAGCTTGCTCTACTATGCTTCCTTCTACTTCTAAAATATTTTTAAAATCATCAATAATTATTTTTAATTTTTTATCTTTTTTAGCAATTAAAGAAAGATTAACATCTATTTTTTTTAGATTTATTTTTCTCAATTCAGTAATTAATTTTCTATCAATAGTTTTAAAAACTCGATCGTTAGTAGTTAAACCAACTTTATTATCAAGAGTCACTTTATCTTTGGCTGATGAAATTAAATTTCCTTTATTATCATATAAATAATTAACAATAAAACCTTTTTTACTTTCATAAAAACGAATGCCATCTTCTTGATTTAAATCTTTAAATAATTTAATTACTATTTTTTTAGGATTTACAGAGATTACTTTACCTATTTCAATGCCAAGATGATTCGAAGAATTTGTATTCATAATATCCTTATCTTTAAATAAATTTCCTGTTGTAAAGCCACGATTAAATAATACTTTTAATTTATTAAGTTCTTCATCTAAGTAAAAATCTTTTTGGTCAATTAATTTTCGATAAAGATTAGTAACAAAGCCTACGTATTCTGGGCTTTTCATTCTTCCTTCTATTTTAAAACTATAAATATCTGTATTAAGTAAATCCTGAAATTTTGTAGTTGTATTAAATTCCTTAGTACTTAATAAATATTGATCTTTTTTTACTATAGTATCATTCTTTTTTAAACTATATTTAAGTCTACAGTTACCAACACATTCTCCTCTATTCCCACTTCTATTTCCTAACATCGAACTCATATAACAATTTCCAGAATAACTAATACATAATGCTCCATGAATAAATACTTCTTTTTCTATAGGAATATCTATTTTTTTTATTTCTTCTAAATTCATTTCTCTAGGTAAGACTACTCTTTTAACTCCCAATTTATGAAATAATTCTATAGTTTCTTTACTACTATTATTAGCTTGGGTTGAAGCATGAATCTCTAAATTAGGGAACATTTCTCTTACTAAGCAAATCATCCCAAAATCTTGCATTATAACAGCATCAATACCATTTTTATGTAAAAATTCTATTTGTTCTAAAAAATAATTAATCTCTTTATCTTTAATCAAGGTATTCATAGTAACATATAATTTTACACCATATAAATGACATAATTTGATAGCATCAATAATTTCTGAATTTGAAAAATTAGTTGCGAAGCTGCGAGCACCAAAGTCCTTTAACCCAACATACACAGCATCAGCACCATTATGAATAGCTTGATATAGACTTTCTTTATTACCAGCAGGAGCTAATAATTCATGTTTCATAATCTCATCTCACTTCAATATTTATACTTATTTTCAGAATAACATATAATTAAATATAAATCTATTATAAAACATATATTTTATTATGAACAATAATGTTGATGAACTAGTTAAGAGATTAAGCTTCGAAAATTTAATTTGGATAAGTTTTATAATTATATCTTTCTTAGACATTTATGGCGATGAATTAATAAAAAAAGGAGTAATTTATCACGATAATAAAAGATTATCTAAAGCCAATAACTTATTTTTAAAAATTAGCTACTTTTCGATTTTAATATACATATATTTTCTGTGTAGAAATTACCATGATTATAAAAAACATCATAATAAAAACTATCAAATTCGTTTAATTGGCAGTTTTTTAATTTTAATTGGAACTTTCTGTTTACTTTATTATCAAAAAAACAATACCTCACCTATTGATTCTGCTTCTAACGTTTAGCTTTTAAATTCTCAATTTCTTGATTAAGAGCATTAACCATCTTTTTTAACATTTCGATATTATCTTCATTAGACATTTTATTATATTGTTCTTGGTTATTTTTTCTTTCTTGCTGAACTTGTTTATAATAAGCATTAGTACATAATACTTGCGCGGTTAACATTAACCAGTTACCTAAAGCATTTTGTTCATTAGCTGTTAAATCATCAATCAATAAATATCCAACAACAACTGCACTAAATGAAAAAGCTTTTGGAGAAATATTTGGAATTAAATTCATACCAACCACCTATAAAATTATATTATTTATAATTTTAGAATATATTTTAATATGACATTAGAAGATAAAATGGAACGTTTAAAACAAATTAAAATTGAAAATATAGTTTGGCTAATCTATATCATTTTAATAGCGATTTGTTTATATGGTAATAAATTAGAAAAACAATTTATATTATTTCAAGATAATTATAGTAAAAATAAATACCGTAAGGTTAATATTTTAATTTTCACTATCGCTACTATTATTTATTTATATTTTTTTATTGATAATTATAAGGGCGTACAAAATTTAAAAATAACTGATTCTAAATTAAAAAAAGACCTAAATAAATTAAGTCTTTTAGGTTCTAGTTTAATTTTAATTAGTGGCCTTATCTTTTTATATATAGCCATCACTGATACTAATGTTGAAGTAGAAATTGCTTTTAATTAAATATTAATAATAAAGACTATTGATAAAAATAATCAATAGTCTTTATTATTTATTATTCGTAATTATCAGCTTTAACTTCCATAAAGCTTTGTGGATGTTTACATACTGGACATACTTCTAAAGCATCACTACCTTCATAGACATATCCACAGTTACGACATACCCAAATTTTATTTCCATTTTTATGGAAAATACGATCATCTTTAAGATTTTGAAGTAATGTCAAGTATCTCTTTTCATGTTCTTTTTCAATTTCTCCAACCATCTCAAATAATTTAGCAATTCTATCAAAACCTTCTTCTCTAGCTGTTTTAGCAAAATCCTTATACATTTCAGTCCATTCATAGTTTTCACCAGCTGCAGCATCTTCTAAATTAGTAGCTGTATCTGGAATATCGCCACCATGTAATTCTTTAAACCATAATTTTGCATGTTCTTTTTCATTTTCAGCTGTTTCTAAAAAAATTGCAGCTAATTGTTCATATCCATCTTTTTTAGCTTTACTTGCATAATAAGTATATTTGTTTCTAGCCTGACTTTCTCCAGCAAATGCTGCCATCAAGTTTGCTTGTGTTTTACTTCCTTCTAATTCCATAATTATACTTCCTTTCTTTACTTCTACTACTATATTTATTGTTTTTAACAATACTTATTATAGTATTCAAAATTAACAGTGTCAAGACTCAATTCACTCTGATTTTGCAAATTTTAGAAAAAATAGTTGCAACAATTAACAACTAGCTTCCGTTTCTGTTTTATAGACTGTTTGACTGTTTTTTTTACAAATAGCAACTGCCTGATAAGTAATATTATAGTCTCTATCCTTATTAACAATTACATATGATGAATCACAATCAATTCCATTTTTGTTATAGGCTTTAATATATTTCGATAAATCTGAAAAGGTTAGCTTTTTACATTCGCTTTTATTTAATGCCTTTGATTCTTTTCTGGTATATTGCCATATATCTACGTTATCATCCATATAAATTTTAGCGCCATTTAAAATAATTTTTTCATAGGCTTTATACTCTTCATCTTTATTTTGATCACGTAATTTTGAAATAGCTGGAAAAGCAATTCCACTAATAATTCCTACTAAAACCATAGTAACTAATAATTCCACTAATGTAAAACCTTTATTATTCATTATATCACCTACTATTATTATACCTAAATCAATAAATAAAACAATATAGTTTCACAAATATTTTTTTAGCATAAATTATTATAGGTGATTATCATGAATTTTAAAGGACCTAAGCATACATTCTTTTGTAATTGTAATTACTGCAAACAAAAAAGACGAGGAAGCCTTTTCTATTTACTATTATTATTAATATTATTTGTAGTTATTTTTTATCAAGCTCTAATATTAATATTTATTACAACTAAGTTAAATGCCATACTTTTATTTATTGAATTCATAATGATTTGTTTCCTCAGTTTTCTTATTTTCTTTTAATATAAAGTCTCTAGTTTTTTCCATGTATTTAACAAATTTAGATATTTCATAACAATCATGATAATGATTTCGTGTAAAAATAATTTTTTTAGGTATCGCTAACATTGTTAAAAATAATAGTAATTCTTCTTCTGTATAGGCAAATTTAGATTGATAAGTATCAAATAAAGTAGACATTTCTAAATCTAAATAATCACTCTTGTAAAAATATATAAAATCATATATAGGTAAATCACGTTTATAATTATTCCAACTAATTAATCGACTACTTTCTCCAACTAAAAAATGATCTAGTTTGGGCTTTCCATGCAACAACACTACTCTTTCTTTTTTTTGATTTTTTTTATATTCATACCATTTATCTAGATTATATTTTGCAAAATCAAGTGCAGAATAAACCAGAGAAATATTTCTAATTAATAAATATTCTTCTGGAGCCATATAAACTTTCTGCTCTATTATGTCTTGTAAATCATGATAATAATAGTTTAAATATTCTATCTCTTTCGTTAATGTTTCATATATTTCTTTGACTTTATCTAAAGCTACTTCTTGATAGAAAGTAGTTTTATTATGAAGTAAACTTAGAATATAAACTAATTCAATAGCCTTTTCTTCTTGTGGAAGAGAAATTTCATTTATAAACGGAAATAAGTCATAATTATCTATTCTTTCTCTTTCTAAAATATATGAGAAATTCCTATTTGACAAATATTCATATAAATCATCATTGCGTCTATCTCTAGATTTAATTACATATTTTCCTTGATCAGTATCTAATATTCTTATTTTTTTTAATTCTTGATATGATCTAATATTTAAATTTAGTTTATCAACTATATCTTTTAAATTATTCATCAAGTGTAGTAGGTATTACTAATTTAGAACCAATCTCTAAATTACTTAAATCATTATACTCACTTAATTGTTCTTTAGTTACTTTATATTTATCCATAATAGTATCAATCGTATCTTCTTGTCTTAAAATATATACAGAATATGTTTTAAAGGTTTCTTCTGTTGATTCAAAAGCTTCAAATAATGAACTTATATTATTGTTAGGATTAGTTTCTTCTTTAGCTTCTTCCAAGATTTCTTCTTCCTCTCTTTTTTGTTCTATAACTTCTTTATTTAATTCTTCTACTGGTTCTATTTGTTTAAATGCTACCTCTTCTTTAGTATCTAAGATTTCTTCAACTTCTATCTCTTTAGTTTCCATTTTATCTCCATCACACTCTCTTATATCAATTTCATCTTCTTTGATTTCTACTTCTTTTAAAGGTTCAATATCTTCCTTATCATCGACTATGACTTCTTCTATGCCATCAATTAAAACATCAATATTACATTTTAAAATATCATCGTTTATTGTTTCATAATAAAAATTATCTATTCCTATTTTAACACTACTTAAATCAAAATTTTCTACTACAGTAATATCGACAGGGATTTCATAGTTAAATGGTTCTTCTAAAGTACTAGCTTCTGTCATTTTATAAGTACCACTAATTTTAAATTCTCCAGCTATATTATTAGAGTCTATAAATTCTAGAGTATTATCTAAAGAAATAGATGTAATTTCTCCTATCATACTAGGAAAATCTAATTCTTTTTCGAAGGATATAATTTTTTTCATTTTTTTCGCCTCTTTCTTCATTTAATAATATGAAAAAAAAGAAGAATTATTCTTCCTTTATTAGTTATTATGCTTTTAATTTATTTTTTTATATATTTAAGATTATTATCCTTCACTATATACTCTTTTGCCTTTAAATAATTTATCATAAACATCCTTATAATTAGAAACAAAGATAAATTTAACTTCTTTTTTTATTTCTTCTGGAATATCATCTAAATCTTTTTCGTTTTCCCAAGGTAAAAATATAGTTTTAATTCCAGCACGATGAGCTCCAATAACTTTTTCTCTTAATCCGCCAATTGGTAAAACTTTACCTCTTAAAGTTATTTCCCCCGTCATGGAAATATTACTATCAACTGCAATACCAGAAAGAAGAGAAATTAAAGAAGTCGTTAAAGCAATTCCTGCACTAGGACCATCTTTTGGTGTTGCACCTTCAGGAACATGAATGTGAATATCATTATTTTCTATAATATTAGAAAGAATTTTAAATTTCTTTAAATTAGCTTTAATATAGGATAAAGCAATTTGAGCCGATTCTTGCATTACTTCTCCTAAAGAACCTGTAAGGATTAAATTACCTTTTCCTTTATAATAAGTAACCTCAATTGGTAAAATATCGCCACCAAAAGCAGTATAAGCCATACCATTTACTACCCCTACTTGTTTTTTAGTCTCTTTTTCTTGATATTGATATTTTTTCTTACCTATAAACTGTTCTAAATTATCGGTTGTAATTTCTATAAAGGCAACTTCTTTATTAGTCAAAAATTGCTTAACGATTTTTCTTAAAATACTAGCGATAATTCGCTCTAAACTTCTGACTCCTGCTTCTTTAGTATAATTTCTAATAATAGTTAAAATAGCCTCATCTTGCAGTGTAACTTCAATTTCAGTTAACCCATGTTCTTTTAACTCTTTAGGAATTATATGATTTTTAGCAATATCTAGTTTTTCATATTCTGTATAACTAGACAATTCAATTATTTCTAATCTATCTTGTAATTCTAAAGGAATCTGTTCAATATAATTAGCTGTTGCAATAAACATAACTTTAGACAAATCAAATTCTTCTTCGATATAATGATCAGAGAATCTGGCGTTTTGTTCGGGATCTAAAACCTCCAATAAACTACTAGCCGGATCTCCTTTTAAATCTTTTCGCATCTTATCTATTTCATCAATTACAAATACCGGATTAGTAGTTCCTGCTTTTCTAATTCCTTGAATAATTCTACCCGGATTAGCCCCTACATAGGTTCTTCTGTGACCGACAATTTCAGCTTCATCATTAATCCCACCAACACTAATTTTAACAGCTTTACGATTCAAACTTTTAGCAATTGATAAAGCTAAAGAAGTTTTTCCAACTCCAGGTGGTCCCACTAAACATAAAATAGGACTACGTAAATTATTAGTATTTTGTTTGACAGCTAAATACTCTAATATTCTTAATTTTACATCTTCTAAACCATAATGAGATGAATTTAAAGTATACTCTACGTCAGATAAATTTTCTACATCTTTAGTATATTTACTCCAAGGTAAATTTAACATCCAATCTAAATAATCACGAATCATTCCTAATTCAGGTGAATTAGAATTAGTAGTTTCATAACGATTAATCTCTTTCGTAATTTTATCTTTGACTTTTTGATTTGCTTTTAATTTTTTTAGTTTTTCTTTTAATAGTGACACTTCATCTTCTTTAGAATTAACATCACCTAATTCCTTTTTAATAACCTTAATCTTTTCTCTTAAATAGAATTCTTTTTGACTCTCACTTAATTCTTTTTCTACTTCGTTATCTATTTTTTGTTCTAATTCAATTAATTTTAAATCTTCTGCCATATCTTCTATTAATAATTTAGATCTAATAATAGGATTAACTTCTACTATATAACGCTTCTTCTTTTCATAACTAACGGGTAAGAAACTACCAATTAAATCACATAGTTGATCTAAATTACTACATGATGATAATTGATTAACAATCGCATTACTCATATAAGGAACAGAATGAATATAATCCTCTAAAGATTGAACTAAAAGTTTAGAATATACGGCTTCATCATCTGAATGTGTCAAATAAAGATCTGTAATAACAGCTTCATAACGATTTTCCACTTGAATATAACGGTCAACTTCAACTCTTTTAATTCCACTTAAAAGAACTCTTGTTTTACCATTAGGCACATCCATTCTTAATTTTAATTGGGCTAAAACACCTATTTTAGGTAATGTCGTAATATCTTTACTATTTTCTTCCATAATAGGATTTACTACTAATATTAATTTATCTTCACTTGAATCAACAAGTTTCATAATTTCTTTATCACTATTGTCATCACTTTCTAGTCTAACTTCATTCTGAGGAAATAAAACCATATCTTGAATTAATAAAACGTCTACTTGTTTTGTTTTCATATATGGTTCACCTCCTAAGTAAATACTGCTTATTATTATAATTAATTTAGAAAAAAAGTAAAGGAAAATATCTATATTTTTCATAAAAAAACTATTCTTTTCTTATTTCTGTTATCGGTATGGCTTTCAATAATATAGAGTTCTTAATAATATGGTACTATTTTGGGAAAACCATTGGAGAATTAAATGGATGGATGCCTATGAATATTTTTGGATTAATGGTTTTTCTTCTACATCCTATGGTATTGTTGGTATTGTGGTATCTTTCTTTGATGGAATTTTTGAACTTCCTAATTACATTAGATTGGTATTTATTGACCCCAAAAAATATATTATTAAAAGTTTCAACATCAAAAATAGTAACAAGTGCTTTTGGAGATTTGTTATTTGGTCTTATTTGTTTTCTTGTCTTTAACTTTTAGACAAAACTTACAATATTTCAATTTTTATTATTCAACAAATCTCTGCGCAAAAATCGAAATCAAACAAAATTAACAGAAAAATGAAAAGAATTTGAAAGAAAAGAGAAAAATGATAGAATATTATTAGGAGGAAAAAAATGATTAAACCAAAAAAATTAGAAAAAGGCGATAAAATAGCAATTGTAAGTTTATCAAGAGGATTAATTGGTAATCCAAAAGTAAAGCACGAATTAGATATTGCAATTGAAAGATTAAATAATTATGGATTTGAAGTTGAAATAATGCCAAATGCAATGCAGTCATTTGAATATTTATATGAGCATCCAGAAGCAAGAGCTCAAGATTTAAAAGATGCCTTTAAAGATAATTCTATCAAAGGAATCATTACAGCTATTGGTGGCTTTGATACTTTTAGAACATATGAATATCTTTTAAATGATCAAGAATTTATAAATAATGTACAAAACAATCCTAAAGTCTTTTTAGGCTTTTCTGATACTACAATGAATCATTTGATGTTTTATCGATTAGGTCTTGAAACATTTTATGGACCATCTATCATTGCTGATTTTGCAGAGTTAGACTATGAAATGTTACCTTATACAAAAAAATATTTTGAACTACTATTAGATGATACCAATCAATATGAAATTGAATCATCACCGGTATGGTACAGTGATAGAGATTCTTATGGCATAGAAGAAATAGGAAAAAAAAGAAAAACAAATTTTGAAAACCATGGGTTTGAGTTATTGAATGGCAATGGTATTGTAGAGGGTATTTTATATGGTGGTTGTATTGATACGATTTATAATGCTTATACTGGTAAACGATTTAATGGTGATTTTTCCTATGAACCTGAAGTAGTAGAAAAATATAATATATTACCTTCTATCGATGAATATAAGGAAATGATATTATTTTTGGAAACTTCTGATTTACAACCAAAACCAGAAGAATTACAAGAGTATTTACTAGAATTGAAAAAAAGAAATATCCTTCAATCTGTAAAAGGTATTTTGTTTGGTAAACCAAAAGATGAAAAATTTTATGAAGAATACAAAGAAATATTAAAAAAAGTATTCAAAGATATTGATACACCTCTTTTATATAATTTAAATTTTGGACATTCTCTACCAAGATGTATTATTCCCTATGGAGTGAACGCTGTTGTTGATTTTGATAAAAAGAAAGTAGAAATTAATGAACCAATTGTAAATAGTTATAATAATTATAAAAGTAGTGGGAAAAGTATAATTTAATAAAATTACCTTTTTCGGTAGAATAATAACCGGGAGAAAAAATATTTTATTATCAATCTTTTTTATTAATTTTGTTTGACATTTATTTTAATATGTAAATTTGACTTAGTTCTTTTTAATTTTACCAAATTAAAAGGAACTCATGTATTCGTTCCCTACATTTATTTATTTAATTCTTTTAATGCTTCTAAAGTTTTACGCATTTCTAAATCATATTTAACCATATCAATTCCACCAAAGTTTTCTAAGAATTGATCTTTTTCCATTTGATACTTTTCAGCTAAAGCAGTAGCTTCTTTTTCTGCTTCTTCTTCTGCTACTTCAATCTTTTCTAGTACCATAATTTCTTCTAACATCAATCTATATAAAACATTTGAATATGCTTCTTTTTCTAGTTGATTTCTTAAATCTGTTTCTGTTGATTTAGTAAATTGATAGTAAACATCTAAACTAATTCCTTGCATTTTCATTTGTTCTTCAAAACGACGCATTAAACGATCAATTTCTTCATTTACCATTTCTTCTGGAATATCAACTTCAACATTTTTTGAAACTTCTTCTAATATTTTATCAATATATTTATTTTCAACATCCATTTCTTTTTGAGCTTTTATTGATTTTTCAATTTCAGCTTCTAATTTTTCTTTGGTGTCAACACCTTCAATTCCTAAATCTTCAAAGAAATCTTCATCTAATTCTCTAGTTTGTTTTTCTTTAATTTCATGAACTTTTACTTTAAAAACTACTGGTGCTCCTGCTAAATCTCCAACTTGATAATCTTCTGGGAAAGTAACATTAATATCCTTTTCTTCTCCAACACTCATTCCAATTACTTGGTCTTCAAAACCTGGAATAAAAGTATTAGAACCAATTTCTAAGGAATAATTTTCTCCTTTTCCACCATCGAAAGCTACTCCATCTTTAAAACCTTCAAAATCAATAACAGCAACATTACCATTTTCTACTTTTCCTTCTTTAGTAACTAATTCTGTATATCTTTCTAGTACATGAGAAAGTTCGTGTTCAATTTCTTCTTTTGTTACTTTTACTTTTTCTGGTTTAATATTTAGTCCTTTATATTTTTTTACATTAACTTCTGGTTTTGTAATAATTTTAAAACTAAATTCTACAGCTTCTTCATTAATATCTTTTAGATTTACATCGGGTTGCACAACAGGTATTAATTTAGATTCTTCCATAGCCTTAGTATAAGCATCTTGTAGCACTAAATCTGCTGCGGGTATAAATAAAGACTCTATTCCAAATTTTTTAATATAAATATCTTTAGGAACTTTTCCTTTTCTAAAACCATCTACTTTAGCATCTTTCTTTTTGTCATTAAACGCTTTATCTAAAGCTTCTTTCCATGCATCACCATCAATTTTAATTGTAATTTCATGAATATTTTTCTTTTTAGTTTCATTTGTTTCTTTTTTATTTGCCATTTTATCCCTCCAACACGTTATATTATAACTTATATTATTTATTTAGACAACTATAAATTACAAGATTAATAATAATAAAGCTTATTTTTTTATATTCCATTTAAACAAAAAACACAAAATCATAATAGTGACTCTGTGCTTTATATTACATATACATATTCACCTATTAATAAGTTTTTAACTAATTGCTGTAATTTCTATTTGATATGATCCATTTGGACTTTCAACTGTAACAATATCTCCTACTTTATGATTAAGTAAAGCCTTTGCAATTGGAGACTCGTTAGATATTTTGCTTTCAAAAGGATCAGCTTCTTGACTACCAACGATTTTATATTCATCATCTTCGTCTTCATCATCTACATATTTAATAGAAACGGTTGTTCCTAAGGCTACTTTATCAGTATCAGTCTTTGTAATAATAGAAACATTTTCAAGCATTTTCTCAATAGTCTTAATTCTTCCTTCTATTTGAGCTTGTTCATCACGCGCAGCATCATAATCTGCATTTTCTGATAAATCTCCTAATGCTCTAGCTTCCTTTATAGATTGGATATTTTCAGGTCTTTTTACATTAATTAAATTATCTAACTCTTTTTTTAATTCATCTAGACCTTCTTGAGTTAAATAAACTGTTTTACTATTATTTGCCATTGTTTTTCACCTCACAAACATAATACGGTTTAAATAATACTACATTTTTTGTTATTTGTCAATGTTAAACTCTATTTATACCAAATTTTTATCTGATGTAAAAACATTTCATCAGTCATACCACTAATAAAATCAATCACCTTGCGTTTATCATTAGTATTTTTTAAATACTCCGTACTTTGACTATTTAAAAAGATTTTATAAATGATATTTTCTTGATCATTTTTCTTTATTGCCTCTAAATAAATATTATAAATTTTTTTCATTCCCTGATTATAATATTCATAATCCGCCTCAGACATTGATTTTTTGTAAATATTTTCATAATTAAATTTCTTTAATTCAAAAACAGCATTAAACACTTCTTTACTCATTTTAATATATGGTTTATCCATACTTTCATTAATAATATCTGTTATAATAGTATTAATAATATCATGATTATTGTTACCTAATACTTTAGAAATACTCTTAGGTATATCTTTTCTTTTAAACAAACCCAAATTAATAGAGTCTTCTATATCCCTACCTATGTATCCTATGACATCAGATATTCTAACGACACAACCTTCTAAAGTCATAGGCGCATATTTTTTAGATTTTTTTAAATCAATATATCCTTCTTCATACTCTCGCATAAACTCTTTTAAGTCTTTTTTTAGGGGTTCATATTTTTCACAAACCATTTCTCCATTATGACAAAATACACCATCTAAAGTTTGCAGAGTCAGATTTTGACCGTTACCATTATTATCAACATACATTAAATTTCTAACTCCTTGAATATTATGTGCAAAATATTCATTTAATTCCTGTTTAGAAATTTCATTTAGCATAGCTTCTCCAGCATGCCCTAACGGAGTATGTCCAATATCATGACCCAGGGCAATGGCTTCAATTAAATCTTCATTTAATCTTAAAGATCGTCCTATTGTTCTAGCAATTTTAGATACCAATTGAACATGAATCATTCTCTTTGAAATATGATCATTATCTTTAAAAGAATACACCTGTGTTTTATCAATATATCTAGTATAACTTAATGAGTGAATTATTCTATCTATATCTCTAAAATATGGCGTTCTAATATCATCATTAATTTTTTTTATGCGAATAGCATCACTACTTTTAGTAGCATATTTAGATAAATTAGTCTCTTTGTTCAAAAAATTAAGTTTTGCTTGTTCTAAATTAGTCATCCTAATACTTCCTTTACTTAAAATATGTTGTTCTAGCCGCTTTTATTTTTTGTTTTACTTTTTTATTTATTATTCTTTGTTGTTTCTTATATTCTTTTTCTTCTTGCTTTTGTTGTTGTTTTTTTAAAAAAGAGTTAACGTACGAAGGATTTTCATTAAAAGTATCAATATAGATATTAATTTCTTTTTCTGTTGCTGGAGACGAATTAGTAATATCACGATCATAAGTAAAAAGATTATATTTTTTACTTACATAACTAACATCAAACATATTATCTACTACAGGAATTTTAGTTTTAGTTATAATTTCTCTAATACCCCTTTTTGTCTTAGATACAATAGCAGTTTTAGAAAAAACTGTATCTTCAAATGTATAGTATATATTTAATTTATAATACATAAAATAACCTCCTATTAATTTAATTATTTTGTCATTAATCTTATCATGGAATATTTTAAAATGTCAACTGAAGTATCTAGATATAAATAATAAATATTATCTGGATGTCTTGCTATCTCTACTGGATTCATTTTTTCATCATATAATTTTTCCACTGTAAATGGAATAACTTGTCCTTTAGGAGTAAATAATTCAACTTTATCTCCTATTTCAAAATAATTTCTTTCATATATTTTTATTAATTTATTCTTTTTATCATACTTTATTACTTGTCCTAAATAGTCTTGATTCGATATTTCAACTCGTCCTGTATAATACTGATCAGTTTCATCAGCTTCTTTAGTCAGGTAATGAGTTGATGTTTCTCTGTTAGCAACTTTTGACAAAATTTGTTCTTGTTCTTTTAAAAACTCTTCTGTTAAGTTATTATCATAAATAGCATCTATTATTTTCCGATATGTACCAATAACTGTTGCTAAATAATAAATAGAGCGCATTCTACCTTCAACTTTTAAACTTCTAACACCAAGCTCTATCATATCTTTAATATATCTACAGGCATTTAAATCTTTAGTAGCCATCGTAAAATCTTTGTTATCTGTTAAAAAATTAAATCTACAAACTTGGGCACAACCTCCACGATTAGCATCTCTATTAGTTATATAATTTGATAAAGCACATCTTCCTGAATAACAAGTACACATCGCTCCATGAATAAATACTTCAATATCAATTTTAGTTTTTTCTATTATAGTTTTTATTTCTTCTAAAGATAACTCTCTAGCTAAAACGACTCTATCCACTCCTTCTTGTTTAAAAAAGTTAACTGCTTCATAGTTAGAAGTAGAATTTTGAGTAGAAAGATGAACTTCAACATTTTTATAATTTTCTTTAATATATGAAATAATAAATGGATCACTTACAATAAAAGCATCAATTCCTGCAGCAACGACATCGTTGATATAGGTTTCGACATCTTTCATATCATCATTATGAAAAACTATATTAAGAGTTAAATATACTTTTTTCCCCAATTTATGTGCAAAACTACAGGCTTCTTTTATTTGGAATATTGAAAAGTTAGTAGCATTAGCACGTAAGCCATATTTTTTTCCACCAATATAAACGGCATCAGCACCATACAACAAGTTAATTTTTAAGCGCTCCATATCGCCAGCTGGAGCCAATAATTCTATTTTTTCCATCTACTTCACCCTATAAATTGTTCTTCTATAAAGGAAATTTGTATTTCTTCCTAAAAGCTCATTTTGTTTTTCTAACCATAACTTATCATCCAAATTAGACATTTTTTGATAGTTTTCAATATAATATACTATATTCTCTAAACATTGTAAGAAAATCTCATGATTAATTAAATCTTCCTTTAATAAAATATATTGAATATTCTTTTTTAATAAGAACCGTAAAATTTTGGATCCATTAACTAATTTTTTAGATATAAAACTAACCCCATTTCTATCTTCAACTAAAAGATAAGGTTGTTTAGATTTTGTTTCTATAATATTTAATTGTTTAGTAGGCTTTAATTTAGCATCTTTATAGTAATTAGTAACTAACTTTCTTTTAGAAAAAGCTACTGTTGGATAAGATATTAATTCTACAATTGGAGTTAATTTAGTTTTATCACAAATTTCTAATATTTCTTCTTTCGTAATCTCTTTAGATAATAAACAATACTTAACTCCTTTATCATAGTAATAATTACAAGTCTTATAATTAGTAACCATATGGGTTTGACTCCATACTAAGTCTGTTTTTAAATTAAGTTGCCTTTTTAAATTTAATATTGCTACATCATAGTAAAAAATACCTTGTATATTCAATGTATCTAGTTTCAATAAAATTGTTTTTATATCTTCAATTTCTCTATTTAATAAACTTTTGTTTAAACTAATAAAGATAGAAATTTTTGGATATTTTTTTCTAATCGCTTTGATATCTTCTAAACTATAATAATTAGTATATTCTACGGCATAATCTTCTAAAGGTAGTAAAAAGTTTATAATACCAATTTTTATATATTCATCTAAATTTAATTTAGTAGGTTTTACGATAGCTTTCATAAAAACACCTCGTCTGTATTATATCTCATTAGCAAAAAAAAAGAAAGATGCTGATCTTTCTTAATCTATACAAAACGTCTAACCGCTATAAGTCCTGAACGATCTTCTGGTCTTCTATTATGAGTTATTCCTTCTTTTGAACTTTTTGCTTCAATTAAATATTTTTTTCCATCATAAATTCCAACATGTCCACTATAAACAACGACATCTCCTGCCTGAGCATTCTTTAGACCACCCTTTACTTCTTTGCCTAGTCCAGCCCAATTTGATGATGTTTTATAATCACCATCATAAGCTCCAACATCCTTTAATACTAAATAAACAAAATGAGAGCAATCACAACCACTAGTTAAAGAAGCACCTTTCCATACATAGGGATTTCCTACAAATTGTAGAGCATAATCTACTATTTTTTGGCCAGCAGTTGAAGAACTATCAGCAGAAGTTGCTTTTCCTTCTTCTACATCTTTTTCTTTAATAATTGCATATTTTTCTGTGTTAAAAACTTTAACTCTTTTATCTGTATGTTTAACAGTATACTTAGGACCATTTTTCATTCCTTCAGCAATTCCTTCGGCAGACTCCCAACATGAAGCAACTTCAAAACTTGTTCCTGCTTCAGATAAAGCCGTTAAAATCAAATTAATAATCAAAGGAGTAAAAAATATAAAAATAGCAGCAATAAATTTGTTTATTAATGATTTCATAGATTTTTTATCATCTGGTGTGATCATCATTTTTGTCAATTGGACAACACCCATTACTATTAATATTATTGGTACTGCAAATTGTATTAAAGTAAGAGCTTGTTTCAATACATAAAGAAACATCGCTATTCCATAATCACTACAACAACTACTTACATCGGTAGAACAGGTTGTCTCTAAGATTTGAAATATATTCATTATATCACCTCTTTTTTATTAAAAATTGGTAAGAAAAATCCTTAAAATATTGTCTTTCATCATAGATAGAATCAAAGTAAAAATATTTAAATAAAGTTAAATCACCTTTATCTACATACAAACTAGTACTATCTAAATAATTTTCAGTAATTCCCCTATTTTTAAGAAAGCAGTCATAATCACACTGCTTTTTAGTATAAAAACCATTAGCAACAATCTCTTTATAATATAACTTGAATTTTGCTTCGAGATAAGTTTTAATTTGCTTTCTTTCAACATTATATCGATCTAACAATTGATCTTCTGTTAAAATTTGATCCTTACTTAAATCAATATTATAAGTATTAAAATTGATTATAGGATATACTGATTTTTCTGGATAATATGTATACTCTGTAACTAATGATAAAATATCATCACTCTGATTAAATTCATAAGTATAATCAACAAAATTATCATTTGTAGATACTTTTTCATATTGTTCCATAATATCTTTATTTAATTGTTCATACTTAGAACCTTTTAAATTAATTGCTGGTATTTTATTATAAGTATCTTCATTTTTACTTTTTTCTTTCTTTGCTGTATAAACATAGGACTTATCTACATCATTTTTACTTACACTTATAGTAGGATTATTATTTATCATAATGAAATAAACAACGAAACATACTATAGCAATAATAATAAATGCTATCATATAAAACAATGAATAATCACTTTTTATTTTATTAGATTTATTACTATTATTTTCTAATTTAAAGCTATGACTCATTTTGGCCTCCCATTTATTTCTCAAAATTAGTATATCAAAAAAAAACTTATATTCAAAGTTTTTTAATATTTGTATACATTTTTTTACTTTTTCCTACTAACAGAAACTCCATCACCAACTTTATAAAAATTAGTTTCAAAAGCTTCATTTTGTTCTAGAAAATCAATATATTCTTTTATTTTCCTAACAATGGCTCTAACATTTTTACTTTTAATTTCTGACTCAGGCTGATTAACAAAACCATGAAAATCTAAATTGTCTGTTATAATAAAGCCGTTATCGTTTAGATTACGAGAAAAAGACTTAAAGAAGTTAGTATTTTGAGCTTTGGCAGCATCTAAGAAAACTAAATCAAATTTTTCATCTAAAGTTAAATCAGTTGCATCTTTAAATATTAATGTAATTCTATCTTCTAAATTTAATTTTTTAACATTATTTAAAGCTTCAAGATATCTTTTTTCGTCTCGTTCAACAGAAGTTATTTTTAATAAGGGATTAGCTAAAGCCATCATAATAGCTGAATAACCAATTGCTGTACCTATTTCTAAAACACTCTTGATTTTATTTTTTATTATAAAAGTAGTTAAAAAAGAGATTCCTTCATCTTGCATAATTGGAACATTATTTTTTTGAGCATATAACTTTATATTTTTTATTTCTTCATAGTCTAATTCTACCATATCCAATCTCCTGCTTCTTTTATTTCACTAATTGTTTGAAAATGTTCTTGTTCTGTCTTATTATAATATACTTTACCATTTTTATCTGCTACAAAAAACAAATAATCATTATCTTCTGGCTGAAAGCTTGCCTCTATTGATGAAGTAGATGGATTACAAATTGGTCCAATTGGTAATTTACCCCCCATATCTGCAGCCCTAGTATTATATAAATTTTTAGTTTGAAATTCATCAACGGTTAAATCTGCTGTCATAGATTTTTGTAAAGCATAATATGTTGTAACATCACTACCCATATTCATTCCTAAATTTATACGATTGTTAAAAACACCTACAATCATCTTTCTATCTTCTGGCTTAATTCCTTCTAACTCAACCACAGAAGCCATTGTTAAAAATTTATGAACTGTGTTTTCACCTGTAATTTTATCTTTATATGGTTCTAATTCTACATCCGTTTGACTTAGCATTGTTTCAATTATTTTTTCTATTGCAACTTGTTTATTTTGAAATTCGTAAGTATTAGGAGATAAATAACCTTCCAACGGATAATAAATATTAGGATTCAAAATTTCATCTGTTAGAAACCAATATTTACTAATTAAAGTTTTTAAATATTCTTTATCATTCATTACTTTAATAACTTCATCATATGTATGATCTGTTTTAGTCGCAATAGTTTGAGCATATTGGGTTATACTATTACCCTCCAAAAATGTAATTCTAATAATATCTGGATCATATATACTTCCATCTGTCAATATATCCAATATTTGTTTAGATGACATACTTCTTTGAAGTTGATAAGTTGCAGCTTTTAAGGTATTTTTATTAAATCTTGCTAATAATTCAAATAATAATTCACTTTTAATTAAGGTATTTTCCTTTAATAGTTTAGCAATTTCTTTAGTTGATGCTCCTTTATTAACTGTTAATTGTACATAGGTATCCTGATTTTTATCCACAGGACTTTCTAAATATATATAAGTAAAAAAAGCACTTACTAATACTATAATAAGAACTATAATACTAATTAGTAAAACTTTTATTTTTGTCTTTAATTTTCTTTTAGTCATTCACTTTCCTCCAGAAAAATATGAGCTTATTGCTCATCATTAGGTTGTTCTTGTTTTTTCTTAATTTCTTCTTGTAGTGTTTCTAATATAGTTTCAATTACTTTCCATTCTCTATCAGTAGTAATTGCTTCTAATTTAGAATTAGGATTTTCTGGATCATAGATAGATGCAAAAACTTGAATGTTTCCATTTTCATCTTTACTTTGATCAGTATAAACTATATAATTTTTATTTGTTTCTTCACTTTCAAATGTAAATAATACATAATATAATATTTCATTTCCATTTTGATCAATCATGGTAAAAGTATTTTTTTTCACTATTATCTCCCTTTCTTATCTAAAAATGATTGCAATATAATTGTCGCTGCCATAGAATCAATAACTTTTTTTCTTTTTTTTCTAGAAGTATTATTGTCTATCAAAATATTCTCGGCTTGTCTCGTAGTAAGTCGTTCGTCTTGTAAATAAATTGGAATATTAAGTTTGCTTTTCAATTTTTCTTGTAACTTTATACTAAGTTCTCCCTTGGGTCCAATTGTATTATCCATATTTTTAGGAAAGCCTAAAACAATAGCCTCGATATTTTCTTGATCAACAACTTTTACTATTTCTTCAATTAATTGATTATAATTTTCCTGATGTCTAATCGTTTTATACGAAGTAGCGATAGTTCCCGTTAAATCAGAAGTTGCCATGCCCAATGTCTTAGATCCTAAATCTAATCCTAAAAATCTCATTTTAATTGTCCTTGAAAATTAGCTAGCAAAACTTCTATTATCTTAGTCCTATCAATTTTTTGAATTTTATTTCTAGCATCTTTATAACTAGAAATATAACCAGGGTCTCCACTAATCAAGTAGCCAACTAACTGATTAGTTGGATTATATCCTCTTTCTTTTAAGATGCCATAAACTTCTGCTAATATTTTTTTTGTTTCTAATACTTCTGTATCTATGATTTCAAATAATGTAGTTTTTTGATTATCCATAACAACACCTCTTTAGCATCATATTAATTCTATTTTATCACTAATTTTATATAATAGCAACTTTAACTACACAGCATAATAAAATGCCATATAAATAGAAAATACTAAAAATATTATTGATAAAACAATTCCATTAATTTTTTCCATTGTCGTACTTTTATATTTTATTCCTAAAGCCATAGTTATAAGTAAACCACCTATTAAACCGCCAACATGTGCTGCATTATCAATACCTTCAGACATAAATCCAATTAATAAGTTAACAAAAATAAGCGGTAAAATTTGACTTTTGATAACATTTCCTAAAAACACACGATAATGATAACCGAAGTAGACAAGTGATCCCATCAAACCAAAAATAGCTCCACTTGCACCAATTGAAATTGAATTACCACCAAATATCATTGAAAATAAGGCTCCTGTTATAGCACTAAATAAATAAACAAAAATATATCGCCATTTTCCTAAATAACTTTCTAATTGAGTACCTATAACATATAAAGCATAACAATTAAAAGCTAAATGTAAAATGTTAGCATGTAAAAAAGTTCCTGTAAGTAAACGATAATATTGTCCCATTCTAATTAATGGTGCAAAAATACTAAATTTTTCTAAAATAGTATCATAACTTCCAGAAAAAATAGAAGCTACATAAATAATTACATTCAAAGCAATTAATATATAAGTTATCATAGGATATTTTATTTTAAAAACTTCATCAATTTTTTCAGCATCACTTTTATTATGTTTATTAATATCACTTGTAATTTTTATAAATAATTGAATTCCTTCTTCACTATATTTTAATTTTTTAGATAAATCAGGATAAATTGTATTAATAATTTCATTTTTAACTAAATCTTTTTCTTCATTAACTTTAATACAATCCACATTCTTAACTGGTTCTAATAAAACATTATCACCTAAATCTAAAAATATACTTAAAGTATTTATATTAAAGGTTAATGTCTTTTTCTTTATCTTCTTTACAATCCTTTTTGTTTTAAAAATATCAAAATCAAACTGTTCTTTATTATGAATATAGTTAGAAACAATTCTTACTATTTTATAATCAGCATCCATATTTTCTAGCCAAATTTCATTTTCAGCACCTTGTAATATTATCGGATTATAATTTTTTTCAGTAATAAAATAATGTAATAATTTCATTACAATTATATTTTTTCCATCTAATTCAATACTCATGCCTTGATTCATGAATCTGCCTCCTAAAAAATCACTACTAATATTATATACTAAAACATACAATATTTAAAGAGGTGATTATTATTTTAAAAAAAATAGTTTTATATATTCTATGTTTAGCTCCTTGGTTTTTATCTACACTTTTCCCTTTCAATCAAGAGTTCTATAATTCGCTTATCCTACCTTTTTTCACTCCACCTAATGCTTTTTACGGAATTGCTTGGTCATTTACCTATATCTGTATTGCGATTAGTGTCTACCAAATTGTTAATGAATATACCTGGAAAAATGTTCCTAAATCTTATAAAAAGACCTTATTGATAAATTATCTTTTTAATCAAGCCTTTACCTTTGTCTTTTTCACATTAGAAAATACATTTTTAGGATTCATATCTTGTCTAGGCACATTTATATCTTGCTTATTTTTATACGAAGAAACATCTAAATTAAATGAAAAAAGTACTAAATATTTAAATCCTTATGTACTACTCAGTCTTTTTGCAACTGTTTTAAGTGTTACTATTTACATTATAAATGCTAAATAGTTTTTTTATATACTATAAAGATATTGGATTTACATGAATTATAGTTAAATAAATTTCGGGGATTTTTTCTTCTATTTCATCTTCTAATTTATCCGCTATTGCATGACTTTCGAAAGTTGATAAATTTCCATCTACAAATATTGTAAAAGAAATTTGATAACGATAGCCTACCGGTGTAGAGTTAAAATGAACTATCTTCTTTATTTCTGGATATGAATTAATTAAATCATATACTTTCTTTTTAGTTCCTTCATCAATTGACTTATCCATTAAAACATCATAACTTTTCATAAATATTCTTATAGCCGTTACAAAAATCCAAATAGAAATAACTATTCCCACAATAATATCTATAATATAAATACCATACATACTAAATAAAACTGAGATTAAAGTCAATAAAGTTAATAAACAATCATTTCTATGATCCTTTGAATTGGCTTCAATTAACAAATTATTATATTTATTAGATAATTTTTTAGTATAAATATATAACAATAATTTAGTAATGATAGTAATAATACAAACTACTATTAACCAAATAGAAAATTGATAACTTGGCTTAGAAAATAATGATGTTATACCACTTATTAAAACTTTAAAAGATAAATAAATCATCGTAATACTAATTAACATTGAAAAAATATATTCTGCTTTACCATGTCCAAAGTTATGACAATTATCTTTAGGTTTAGATGCAATTTTATTACCTATATAGGTCATTATCGATGAAAATATATCTAAAAAACTATTAAAACTGTCAGCAATCATGGCTTGACTATTAGTAATAAAACCAATAATAGCTTTAATAATTAATAAAAATAAATTACCAATTATTCCTAAAATACTAGCGATTTTAGTTGACTTAAATCTCTCTTTATTCATTTTCTAATTCCTCTATTTTTTCTAAAAATTCTTTAGGTAAATCTACTTCATAGTATATTCTTTTTCCTGTTTTGGGGTGAATAAATTCTATACTTTTAGAATGCAACATTTGTCCAAATTCTGTAGCTTTCTTTTTATTATATAAAGGATCATTTACAACTGGATGTTTAATATAAGCTAGATGAACCCTTATTTGATGAGTTCTCCCCGTTTCCAACCTACACTCAATTAGAGTATTATTTTTAAAACGCTTTAAAACCTTAAAATGTGTAATAGAATTCCTACTATTTATATCTGTAACTGCCATTTTTTGACGATTATTCGAATCTCTGCCAATTGGAGCATCGATTGTGCCGGTCTCATGAGGAATAATTCCTTCGACTAAGGCTAAATAATGACGTTGTATTTTTTTGTCTTTTATCATCTTTGATAAAATATCATGCATTTCATCATTTTTAGCAACAATCATAACCCCACTTGTATCTTTATCTAATCGATGAACAATTCCTGGACGAATATTATCTTTACTATCTATATCAAACTTATAAAGTAATGCATTTACTAAGGTTTTTGTATAATGACCAGGCGCAGGATGAACAACCATACCACTTTTTTTATTAATTATTAGTAAATCTTCATCTTCATATAGAATATCTAAGGGAATATCTTCCTTTTCAATAGTAATATTATAATCTAGTTTATCATTTACTAAAATTTCATCACCAGTTTTAATTTTATAATTTGCTGATATTTTCTTTTTATTAACTAAAACTTTTTCTTCTTCAATTAATTTTTGAATTTTACTTCTGGATAGTTCTAATTTTTCGGCTAGATATTTATCAATCCTAATATTCTTTTCTGTTTCTTCTACAATCATAAATACCTCCTTAGATACTATTTCTTTTTATAAACTTTGGTTTTAGAATTAGATTTATTCTTTTCTTCAAGATAATCACCTATATCTATAAGTGATAACTCATCAGTTGGTAATAAAGTTTTAGCTACATCGCTAAGACGGAAAACTTCATTATTATTTTCTTTATTATAGGTAATAAAATCATCATCTACATAATAAGTCGTTTGCTGATTAGTATCTTGATATTCTTCACCAATTATATATGTAAAGACCCCTGTTCCATTTTTATTATGAATTAAAACTAAATTGTTAAAGTCACAATAATTTATTCTTTTTCCATAAAAATCTGTTATTTTAATATTATTATTTTTCCTTGGTAATGCGCTTATAGCCTGTTTTAATAAGTTTTCACGAAAATTTGGTAGTTCGATAATATTATAATAATTATAACTATCAGACAATAAATTTTGGATCTGATAAACTGTATCTACATTCATATCATCTTGGTGGGAATTTATACAAGCTTTTAATAATAAATCATATTTTCTAGTTAATTCATAAGTAGTAAGACTTCCGCTTTTGTTATATTGAATCATATTATATTCTTTATCACAAATATTAATTAGTTCTTCTATTTCTAAATCATCTAAATGCATCACATTAGAATTTAAAATATCTTTATAATTACCCTCGGTAAAAATAGTAATTAATTCTTTATCATTAACTCCTAGAATATATTTAAAAATATCAATATCGTTTACCAAGTCTCTATAGCTAAAAGATTTTGATTCTGGAAATAAGTAATTTTTAAACCAACATATAAAGCCTTCTTTTAAAAATGATGTTTTATCATTTTGTATACAAAAGTTTTTTTCAATTGAACCTTCTTTTGTATCTAAAACCAAGGAATGAGCAGTATGTAACATTTCATGTTTTAATGTATCATCATTATTATTAAATAAACTTATCTTATAATTGTATAAAATTATCTCATCACTGTATCGATCAAAGCTGCCTATAACATTTGTGGTAAAATCTGTTTTTTCTAATCTTTTTATTTGTAATAATTTAATATTTTCATATAAACATTTTAAGTTTAAATAAGGTGTTTTTTCTTCTAATTTATCTATTAATTCATTTATTAAATCTTTATCATCATCTTCTAAATTAGGATTATTTCTAAGTGCAACTCTTACATCTTGAAAAGTAATTTCTTGATTTAAATAAGAATCTAACTCTTTAACATTATTAAGATAAATTGTATTATTAACTTGACTTTCACTACAAACATTTGCATTTCTTTTTATAACATGATCTACATGCCCTATACCTAATAATGCTATGATTCCAATTTCACCATAGCATAGATAATAGTATAAATCTTTCTTAATCCTTTTTTTCATGCCAATCCCCCATTAGTAACTGATTATACCATATAATTCTAATAAAATCAATCTCTAATGTCCCTTTGGTGTTTTCATTATATATATACTAAATAAGATTATACCTATTACTATTCCAATATCGGCAATGTTAAAAATAGGAAAAGAATAGCCGAAAAAATTAAATGATAAATAATCAATAACATAACCATAAAGCAATCTATCAATCAAATTACCTACTAATCCTCCCATTAACAGTCCTAAAGAAATAATTTCTAATTTTTTGGTAATTTTAGTCTTAGAAATATATCTTTGTAATAAAAAGAAAGTTATAAAAGCTATACCAATAAACAGATATCTTTGGTCTTTTAAAATGGAAAAAGCCGCTCCTGTATTTCTAACATAATAAATACTAAAGAAATTAGGTATTATAGAGATTCTCTGATTTAATTTTAATTTCATATCAATAATAATTTTTAGCAATTGATCTATTAATAATAAGGTTCCACAAATACTATATATTTTTTCTTTTTTCACTTAATCACCTTCTAGTTTTACTCCATTAATTTAACTGTTCTAAATTGTTAATGATAATTTGATATTCATCTAATCGTTTTTCAACATTACCATAAACTTTTAAAATATCTCCCCTTTTTAAAGTAGGAAATTTATTGTATATTTTTGGAAACATAGTAAAACTCATTTTAGCAGTTTCATCACTACCATCTATAAAAGCCATTTTTTCTTTCTTTTTAGTTTCAATAACCTTAATTTTATCAATTAAAACTAATACTTCTACACGCTTATTAAAATAGGTTTTTATATCCTTTAAACGAATACAATTTTCATTATTTTTATAATAATTAGTAGTAGGATGATGGGTTAAATAAAAACCAAATATTTCTTTTTCAAAGTCTAATATTTCTTCTTCACTATACTCTTTATAATATTCTATTTCTGGTTTCATTACTAATGATGGATCTAAATCTTTAGTTAATTCAGCATAATTAAATAAACTATCTAAATTATAAAATAAAGTTTTTCTATTATAGCCAAAATCTTTTAACGCGTCAGTTAAAATTAAACATTCGATAGTCTTTTTAGTAACTCCAGCAATAACTAATCTACTAATACAATCATAAACATCTGAGAATATACCATCATTTTTTGCGGTTAAAATAGATTTAGCTGCAACAGTTCCGATGGATTTTAAATTAGAAAAAGGAAATATTATTTTTTTGTTATGAACTATATATTTATCACTACTATAATTAATATTTGGTTTTTCAACAATAATGTGATTAGCCTTAGCTTCCTCAATATATTGTTTGGTTTTACTTTCACTACCAATTACATTAGTTAACAAATTAGCAAAAAATTCATGTTTATAATAATTTTTTAAGTAAGCCATCTTGTATGCAATTATAGAATAAGCAACCGAATGAGAACGATTAAAGCCATAACCAGCAAACTTTAAAATTAAATCAAAAATCTTCTTAGAAGTTTCATAAGAATGGCCTTTTGCTTGACTTTTCTTAATAAATTTGGTTTCTTCTTCTTGTAATAATTCTAATTTTTTCTTACTCATTGCTCTTCTTAATATATCAGCTTCCCCTAAAGAATAACCCGCAAATATATTAGCAACTTGAATTATTTGCTCTTGATAAATAATAATACCATATGTATTAGCTAATATTTTTTTTAAACATGGATCTAGATACTCAACTTTTTCTTGATTATTTTTTCTTTTAATATAGGTATCTATATTATCAGCTGGACCAGGTCTAAACAAAGCAATCGCAGCAAAAATATCTTCAAAATTACTTGGTTTTAGTTTCTTTAAAAAGTTGCGCATTCCTGTAGATTCAAACTGAAATATTCCTAAAGTATCCGCTTTAGCAAATAAAGAAATAACTTCTTTATCATCTAAAGGAATAGTAGAAAAATCAATATTGATATTATAATTTTTCTTTACATCTTCTAAAATATTACTAATAATAGTTAAGTTTTTTAAGCCTAAGAAATCCATTTTTAGAAGACCTAAATTTTCCAAATATTCCATAGAATAACCACTTAAGTATATATCATCTGACCAAGTTAAGGGAATAACTTCATCTAATTCGACAGCACTCATAATAATTCCCGCTGCATGAGAAGAAGTATGTCTCGGAAATCCTTCAATTTTAGTAGCAATTTTAAACATTTTTGTTAAATCTTTATCACTATCAATTCTAAATTTAAATAATTCATTTTTCTGATAAAAGTCGATTAGTTTTTCATGCGTAAAATTAGGAACAAATTTAGAAAGAGCATCAACTTTATATATAGGAATATTTAAAACTCGACTTACATCCCTTATAACCTGTTTAATTCCTAAAGTTCCAAAAGTTATTATTCCAGATACATTTTTCTTACCATATCTAGAAATAACATAATCAATAACTTGTTGTCTTTTATTATCTGGAAAATCCGTATCAATATCAGGCATGGTTTTTCGTTCAGGATTTAAAAATCTTTCAAACAATAAATCATATTTAATAGGATCAATATCCGTAATTCCTAGTGAATATGAAACTAAACTTCCCGCAGCACTTCCTCTACCCGGCCCAACTAAGATATTATTTTTTTTAGCATATCTAATAAAATCATAAACTACTAAAAAATAATTACAAAAGCCCATTTGATTAATTATTTTTAACTCATAACTAAGTCTTTTTTTGTATTGATCATTAATATCATTATTTAGTCTCTTAGATAAGCCTTTTTTGGCAAGTTCAAATAAATATTTATCACTAGATAAATCTTTTGTTTCTTTATATATAGGTAATAATAATTTACTAGGTGGAAACTCTACATTACACTTTTCACAAATTAAGAAAGTATTATTAAGTCCTTCGCTATCTGATAAAGAAGTAATATCTTCTTGAATTAACTCATGATTTAGCACATCATAACTAATATCA
The DNA here is from genome assembly GCA_947631155.1 of uncultured Bacilli bacterium. Classification (GTDB taxonomy): domain Bacteria; phylum Bacillota_I; class Bacilli_A; order RF39; family UBA660; genus UMGS995. Next base: position 3,648 of record CANRKG010000005.1, on the reverse strand, counting down.
TCAGTTATTGTTTTTCCATCCCTAATTAGATATAAATAATTTAATAAATCATAATCCTTTTTATTTAAATACAAAGCTTCCTTAAAAAATACATAATTAGTACTCATTTCTTTAACTTTTTGTTCTTCTTTTAAATTAGTATATCCTAAATAAAGGTCATCATAAATACTTTGCATCTCAGTAAAAAGGTTTAAACTTGAATAAGGCAATACTACTAAAAGTTCCTTATTATATTTTTTTAAATCTTCTCTAGTAAGCAAATGTTCACTTTGGATTGTCGATAATTTAATTAATGATTTATAACCTTGATAATTTTTAGCAAATAAAATAATTTCAGATTCTTGATATTTAATAGCTAATGAAATAATTGGTTTAATTTTATTTTGGTTACATTTTTTAATAAATTCCATTGTTCCATACATATTAATATCATTTATTACACAAAAAGGAGCCTTTTGTTTTAATGCATATGCAATTACATCATCAATTTTTAACATACTAGATAGTAATGAATAATTACTTTTTACATATAATGAAATATACATTATTGATTCCTCCTTTTGTTTTAGTGTATCATAAAACATATAAAATATATAGGTTTTATTTGACTTTTTCAAACTATTATGATAAAGTTATAAAGCAAGGAATCAAGACACAAAAGGAGGAATTTAAATGGCTATTAATTTATCAAATAAAAAACCAAATTCTGCTAAAAACGTATCTCACTCATGTAGAAGAACTAATAAGAAACAAAAAGTAAATTTACAAGTTGTTAGATTAGAAGATGGAACAAGATTCAGAATTTCAGCTAGAGAAAAAAGAACTTTAATGAAGAATGATAAAATTGCTGCATAAGTAATTTTCACTTAAAAAAATCAGGTTAATAGTTACTAACACAAGTAATTATTTTCCTGATTTTTTCTTTTGATGGAAGCATATTTTTCATCTAATTGATCACTTATTATTTGCTTATTTTCTGGTGTAAGTTTAGTTACATCAACTTTTTCATAATTAATATTATATTTGATAGTTAAATTATTATTGTCTAATACCACTGATGCTTTTACACCATTTATAGTATTTAAATTATTAATTATATTAGTATATTTTTCTTTTAATACTTTAATATTACTATTAGCTATATCACTATTTGGTAATGGTGATATAATGATAGTTATTTCACTATTTTTTAATAATCTATTATCAAATTTATAACTATTACTATATCTATAATTAACACCCAAAGAAGTATCATCTTTTTTGTAATTACATTTGAGTTTGTTTTTATCATCTATATTTGTTTCTTCTTTAACATTTTTTTTATCAATATTATCAATTAGTTTAATAATATTATTATAAAAAATTCCAGTAAATACGAATATGATACCTATTATTATTAATATTATAGGTAAGATTTTATGTTTTTTTATTTTTTCTTGACGTTCAATTTCTTGAACTTCATATAAATTTAATATTTGTTCTGAATGATCATCTATCTTTTTCATATAATCACCCTACCTTAACTATATTATACCAATTTTTTGAGAAAAAAAAAGACTATTTTTTCAATAGTCTCATAATAGTTTATATTAACTGTTTTTTATCTTAGCATCAAATTTTTTACGAGATTCAGTATCTAAAATTCTTTTTCTAATTCTAATAAAGTTAGGTGTAACTTCTACTAACTCATCAGAATTAATATAATCAAGAGCATATTCTAAAGGGATTGGTCGAGGTTTTTTTAAGACAACTGTATGATCACTACCCGCAGCACGAATATTAGTCAGATTTTTACCCTTAGTAACATTAACAGCTAAATCATTATCGCGATTACATTCCCCTACTATCATACCTTCATATACGTCAGTACCAGGTTCAATAAACATAACGCCTCTATCTTCTAAACTTCCTATTGAATACGCCGTGGATGAACCTGTAGTAGCCGATACTAATACACCTAGTTTTCGCTCTCCTATATCGACAGATTCTACTTTAGCATATTCCTTAAAAGTATGATTCATAATTCCATAACCTTTCGTTAAGGTCATAAAATCTGTTGAAAAACCTATTAAGCCACGAGAAGGAATAGTATAACTTAATCTAACTTGATTTTCAAAATTGGTCATGTCTTCCATTTTAGCGCCACGTAATCCAAGTTGTTCAATAACATTTCCAACATATTCTTCAGGTACTTCAATTTGTAAATCTTCGTACGGTTCCATTTTAATACCGTCAACTTCTTTAACAATTACATTAGGCTTAGAAACTTCTAATTCGAAACCTTCACGACGCATATTTTCAATTAAAATTCCTAAATGAAGCTCACCACGTCCAGATACTAGAAAAGAATCATTACTAGCAGGTTCTACTTTTAAACTAACATCTCTTTGACATTCACGATTTAATCTTTCTTCAATTTTACGAGCGGTTACTATTTTACCATCACGACCTACAAATGGCGATGAATTTGCTCCAAAAGTCATTTGTAAAGTTGGTTCATCAATATGAAGAGGCGCAAGTGGTAAAACAGTGTTAGTATCGCAGATAGTTTCACCAACAGAAATATCAGCAAGTCCTGAAATTGCTACAATATCTCCAGCACAAGCTTGTTCTATTTCAATTCTTTTATAACCATAGAAACCAAATAATTTCTGAATTCTAAATTGTTTAGTAGTTCCATCTAATCTACAACAAGTAACCATTTGACCTGTTTTAATAACACCATTATGAACACGACCTATTCCAATTCTTCCTACAAATTCATTATAATCAAGTAATGCTGGTTGAAATTGTAATGGTTTATCGCTATCACCTGTTGGTTCTGGAATTTCTTCCAAAATTGTATCAAGAATTTCTTGAAAACCTTCTGTTTGTGTTGACAAATCTTCGGAAAAAGAACAGGTACCATTTAAAGCACTAGCATAAATAACTTTAAAATCTAGTTGGTTATCTAAAGCTCCTAATTCGATAAATAAATCTAATACTTCATCTAGCACTTGTGAACAACGAGCACTTGGTTTATCTACTTTATTAATTACAACAATAGGTTTAGCACCAGCTTCAAAGGCTTTTTTCAATACAAATCTAGTTTGTGGCATAGCTCCTTCATAAGCATCAACAACTAATAATACTCCATCAACCATATTCATAATACGTTCTACTTCACCACCAAAGTCAGCATGTCCAGGAGTATCTAAAATATTAATTCTTGTATCTTTATAATCTAAAGCCGTAGTTTTAGCTAAAATAGTAATACCTCTTTCTTTTTCTAAGTCATTAGAATCCATCGATATCTCACTGATATCTTCATTTTCACGAAACATTCCTGAATGTTTTAAAATTCCATCTACTAAAGTAGTTTTCCCATGATCTACGTGAGCAATAATAGCGACATTTCTTTTTTTCATATTAACCACACATTCCTTTCACTTCGTTCAAGGCACACATAGTCATGAAACTTGAACAAAATTTATTTTATATTTATAATATCAACCTTGAAGGAGTGTGTACTACAAAGCACGGTGAGGTGAGTTGCAGACTTCCTGTAACTCATTGGATTAAATCAGTATATTAACCAGTGCAAATGTGATTGTTTCAAGCACACATGAGTAGTCCTTTAAGGCTGTAGACTAATCTTTGACTTTAGTT
>CANRKG010000004.1 GCA_947631155.1 uncultured Bacilli bacterium | reverse complement strand
CCTTTTCAAATTTCAATTTTTAAAATCTGCATAAGAAAACCTCTAGAAAAATTCTAGGGGTTTGTCTACATTCTGAACAAATGATTAAATTAATTAACCATTTGTTTTTAAGTAAATGATTTTATAATTACAAATTTAAAAATTCTTTTAACTCTTCTGCTGTTTTAAATCCCATTTCATTTTTTATTACTTTCCCATTTTCAAATATAAATAAATTAGGAATAGACATAACTCCATACTCTCTACTAAGATTAGGACACTTATCTACATCTATCTTACATATTTCATAGCCTTGAAGTTCATCTTTAATTGTATCAATTACAGAAGCCATCATCTTACATGGACCACACCATGTAGCATAAAAATCTACTAATACTTTAGCTTTAGATTCTAAAACTTTTTCCTTAAAATTTTCTTCTGTTACTTCTATTATTTTCATAAATTCATCTCCTTTATTTTCCTTATTATATCATAATATAATTAAATTCTAATATTTTAATAAAAAAATTAAATTTTTTTATTTTTTTTATTGACAAATGATTAACTTTCGGTTAGTATAATAAGCACCAATTCGGAATTAGGCGAATTGGTCGCTAGTATCACACTAGCCAACCCCTTTTTATTCTTTTTGGAGACTGCCCTCAGGGGGTGCAGTCTCTTGTTTTTTTTTAAACTAAAAGTAGTACTTCTGCACTACTTTTCTTCATTAATAGATTCTAAAATTTTATAATAATTATATCTATCTTCAGCATTCTTTTTATTACTTTCTAGTTTTTCTTTATAATCTTTTGATATTTTCTTTAAAGAACGATATCTATCTTCCCCTAAAATAAATTCATAATACTTGGTAAAATCAGCCTTACTATCAACAGAAAATATTTGAGTTACTGGATTATAGTGAAAAATAGGAAAATAACCCGAAGCTGTAGCCTCTTTTTCTTCTTGTAAACTATTAGTCATTCCCTTAATAATTCCTTGAGCAATACAAGGGGCATAAGCAACAATAATAGATGGTCCATCATATGCTTCGGCTTCTTTTAAAACTTTAATAACTTGAGTTGGATTTGCACCTAAAGAAATTGCTCCGACATAAACATGAGGATAAGTCAACGCTATTTTTAATAAGTCTTTTTTAGCTGTATTTTTTCCTTTAGTAGCAAATTTAGCAACCGCACCCATCCGTGTAGATTTTGAAGTTTGACCTCCAGTATTAGAATATACCTCTGTATCTAAAACTAAAATATTTACATTTTCATGGTTAGCTAAAACATGATCTACTCCACCAAAACCTATGTCATAAGCCCAACCATCTCCACCTACCATCCAAATAGATTTTGGTAAAATGAATTCCTTTAATTGTTTTAATCCTTCAATTTTAGTATTATCAATGATAGCAAATAATTCTTGAGCTGTTTGCTCATTTATTTCTTTTAAATAAGCTTTATATATTGATTGCTCACTATTTTTAACACTTTTTAAATTGGTGCGAATTAATCTTTTGATCCTTTCTTTCATAGCCAAATCAGCAATTTTCATTCCATAACCAAATTCAGCATTATCTTCAAATAACGAATTAGCCCAAGGTACTGAGTATGGAGTATTAGGAGCAGTTGCACCATAAATAGAAGAACAACCTGTTGCATTCGCTATCATCAATCTTTCTCCAAATAATTGCGTTAAAAGTTTTAAGTAAGCTGTTTCTCCACAACCAGCACAAGCTCCACTAAATTCAAATTTAGGAGTTATAAATTGACTTCCCTTTACTGTATCTGTAGGCATTACCTTTTTTTCTGTTACTTCTTCAAATAAATATTTATAAGATATTTCTGATAGTTTGGCATCTATATCCTTTTTAGATTTCATAACAAGAGCTTTTTCACCGCGTTTACCAGGACAAACAGAAGCACATAAGCCACAGCCTGTACAATCTGGATTACTTATTCCAATCGTATATTTCAACTCAGAATCTTTAATTTTAGGATTAATTAATTTTTCTTTAACAACATCTGGGGCATCCATTTGCTCATTTTCATCTAACAAAAATGGTCTAACAACAGCATGTGGACATACTAATGAACAAAGATTACAAGCGATACAATTTTCACTATTATAGCAAGGTAAGAAATCACTAATATCTCTTTTTTCATATTTAGTCATTCCTGATTCAAAAGTACCATCTGGATTTTTTAAAAAACTACTTACTGGTAAATCATTTCCATTCATTGAATTCATAATTTCAAAAATAGTTTTCTTTTTCTCAACATCTTTGACATAATCAACATCTGGAATCTTAATTTGTTTATAAGCTGTCATAACTTTTTCCATAGCTCTAATATTTTTATTAGCAAAATCTCCACTTTTATGTTGAAATCTCAATACTAAATTATCTTTAATTACTTCTTTTGCAAAATTAAAATCAATTATTTTACCTAATTTAAATATTAAGGCTTCCATCATTGTACTTATTTTCCCAGAAATACCTTCTTCTTGAGCAATTTTATTAGCATCAACAACATAAAATTTAACATTTCTATTTTGTAAAATTTCCTTATCGCTACTATTCATCATTGCAAGAATTTCATCTCCTGATTTATTAGTATTTAATAAGAAAATTCCACCTTTTTTAATTTTATCTAACATACTAAGTTTTCTTAAATAACTATCTTGAGTACATACTACTATAGATGCTTCCTCAATGTAATAAGTTGATTTAATTGGTTTCTTATCAAAACGAAGGTGACATACTGTATGCCCACCAGATTTTTTAGAATCATATTGGAAGTATCCTTGAACATAAGCCCTAGTATGTTCTCCTGTAATTTTTAATAAATCTTTAGAAGCCGAAACCATTCCATCTGAACCATATCCATAAACTAAAAAATCAACACTAGTATGAGGTAATCTAAAATCTTCATCATATTTTATTGATAAATTTGTTACATCATCCTTGATACCGACAGTAAAGTTAGTATGTATTTCCCTACTATCTAGAAAATCATAAACTCCTTTAATCATTGCTGGCGTTGTATCTTTAGAAGATAACCCATATCTTCCGCCTACAACAACGACCTTTGAATCAGCTTCACTTAATACTTTTAAAACATCTAAGTAAAGAGGTTCTCCACTACTTCCCGCTTCTTTCGTTCTATCTAAAACGGCAATTTTTTTAACTGATTTTGGTAATACATTTAAAAAGTATTTAGTACTAAACGGTCTATATAAGTGAACTTCGACTAAACCAATAGTTTGTTTTTTTTCTTCTGTTAAATAGTCTATTACTTCTTTAATGGTTTCACAAACTGAACCCATCGCCACAATAACTTTAGTTGCGTTTGGACTACCATAATAATTAAATGGAGCATAATTACGACCTGTTATTTTATTAATACTTTCCATATATTGATTTACAATATCAGGTAACTTATCATAGTATTCATTTCTTACTTCTGTAGCCTGAAAATAAACTTCTTCACCTTGATTAGTTCCTCTAGTTACTGGATGTAGGGGATTTAGGGCTCCATCTCTAAAATCTTGTAAAGCTTTTTCGTCAATTAATTCCTTAACTTTGTCATGTTCAATAATATCTATTTTTTGAAGTTCATGAGAAGTTCTAAAACCATCAAAAAAATTTAAAAAAGGAACTCTACCTTTTATAGTAGATAAATAACTAACATTGGTTAAATCCATTACATCTTGAACTGAAGATGATGCCATTATGGCAAAACCCGTACTTCTGGTAGCATAAATATCTTGGTGATCACCAAAAATAGATAAAGCATGAGTAGCAATACTTCTAGCAGCAACATTAATAACACAAGGAAGCAATTCGCCAGCAATTTTATACATATTAGGTATCATTAATAATAGACCTTGACTCGCAGTAAAAGTAGAAGATAAACAACCTGCTTGCAAAGCACCATGAACCATCCCTATAGCTCCAGCTTCACTTTCCATTTGTGCTACTTTAACTGGACTTCCAAAATAATTTAATCTTTCTTCATTACTCCATTTATCAATATTTTCAGCCATAGTAGAAGCTGGGGTAATCGGATAAATTCCTGCTACTTCAGTAAAGTTATATGCATTATAACTGCAGGCTTCATTACCATCCATTATTTTTTTCATTTTTATCTCCTCCTAAAAGATTACTACACTTATTTTAATTATATACCAAAATTATAAAAATTGGAATCTTTCAAACTTAAATATTATTTTACACATAAAAAGACTAATCTAATATATAATTAAATTAGTCAATAAAATAACACCATTTTAATTATTCAATTACAACCAATTTTACGATAAATGATCTAATACATATTCAACCATTAATGTATAGTATTGAGACAAGGACGCCCCTTGAAGATGAAGCCAATTTGTATTATCTTTATTATATATACCTATCGAATCATATACTTCATCATTATAATTAACTTGATAAAGTGTCTCTACTTCTTCTTTAAATTTTATAAGAGAAATATTGGTTTCAAGATTATAATTAAATTTCTCTGGCATATATTTAGTAAGATTATTATTAAATTTTTTTGACTGTGTTAACTTATCTGTAGTAGGAGAATGAAAATATTCTGCTATAATATCTAAAGAAGTATTACTATCATCACCTTGCGTTAATAAATTTATATGAGAATTAAATAACGTATTTGCTATTGTATATACACCCCAAACGTAACAATCAAAAATTACAATATCATAGTTATTATTTTTTATTTCTTCTACATTTAAATCATTACTAACCGTTATGCTTGTATAATACTCTTTTATATTTGGATAAATTAGTGTTTTAATAATCTCTCTATCATAATTAGGACTATAGTATAAAAATATCTTCGTATCTTTATTTTTTTCAATTTGAATATTAGATTCTATTGTATTTATATTATTATAATTTCCAGCTTTATCTTTTAGGGTGTTTTCTTTAACTTTTAGTGTTAAGTTTCCTTCTTTTCCGATCATTACTACTTTGATATTATAGGTGTTTTCTACAGATTGTTTTTTACTAACTTCTATTGCTATAGGATTTACTTTAACTCCTTCTACATAAAACTCTATATCTTTATCACTTAATGTAGAAGTTACTTCTTTATAATTATCTTCTCCTGTAATCTCCATATTAAATATTGAGGTTGTTAAAACAGAATTTTTTTCTACTCCTGTTACTTTCCAAGTTGGTAATACATTATCATGTTCAAATATATATTTTAAAATTAAGTTAGTTGTTTTAGTATCATTTGAAGTGTTCTTTATTTGGATTTGTAATTTTTTTGTTGTATTTTTATCTATTAATTCTTCACTATTATAATTTAATATGTCATAGGTTATTCCTTCTTCTAATTCATTTTCTAATTCTATTTGTTTTAGATAATAATTATTTATATTTTTATTGGTTATTTCTACCTCATAAGTAATAGCTGTGTTACTAGGTAAAACTACAAACATACTAGTTTTATCTTTACTATACCGACTATTATATTCTTCATATGACTCCCCTGTTTTATCTATTAATTTTACATTTGTTACTCTTATATCTGCATCTACTCTTATAATTCCATTTCCTGTTATTGTCATTTCTTCATCATAGGCAGCACTTACTACTGTTACAGTACATAAAGCTATTATTAGTAGTATTATTTTATATCTTTCTTTGAAATATTTCTTTACTTTATCTTTCATTTCTATCACTTCTATCTTAAGTTTTCTTATTTTTTATCGTAGAACCTTAGTTATTCTACGATATTTTACTGTTTACTAATAATTAAAGAAAAATCATATAGATAAAGGAATATAACAGTATAATCTATTTTTATTTTTTTAAATCTAAATAATATTAATAATTAAAAAAATTATGCATTTTCTATACATAATTTTTCCTTAAAATCTCTTGATTTTTTAATAATGTTACTATAAAATTAATTTATAATTAGATATCATAGAATAACTAAGGTTCTACGATAATTTTTACTTAAACTCTAGAATTTTTCTAGAGTTTTTTTATTTAACAATCCAAAAAGTAGACATAGTTCGTAAGCCGTTTTTACCTGCTGCTACTGGTGTATTTACTATTTCATTATTAATAACTAATTCTGAGGAACTTCCACCATCTAAATTAGCCGCATTAATAGCACCATAATTTTCCATTATTTCAGTTAAGTCAAACATATCAGCACCTAAACTAGTTGCTAATCTACCATTGATTACTAAAAATAAAACTATTCCATCTTTTCTTTGTCCTATGGCTGAACGTGGCGCTATACCCCAACCACCATTACCTTTTACAAAAGCACTTTGACCATTTATAATTAAAAATGGTCCAAATTCAATAGCATCACGTAATCCTTTACTTAGAGCTTCTTCTTTTGTCATTTTACCAAGAATTAATTTATTATTATTATCAAAGCCAATAAAACCGCCACCCATGCCAGCTTGTTGATATGTACTCACTACTTTTCCATTTTTTATAACTGTTCCATGTGGAAGAGCACCATTACTATTCCAATCTGGATCATAAAATCCTCCTGCATTCATAGCAATAATAGCATTATTATCCTTAGCAACAGTAGTTATCAATTGACCTTTAGAGCCTAAATATTTAGTTGTAGCAACAAATACTCTAGAAGCATCATAAATTGCTACTAAATAACCATTATAATTATTTCCCTTAATATTAATTAATTTATACACAGCATCTTTGTCATGTTTTAAAATTTGTTCTTCATATTTATTTTTATATCCTGAACTTTTACCATATTTTTTAAATTTTATCAAATTGGGATTAGTAACATCTTCTGGTTCAATAATAGAATTTTGAGATAAAACTTCTTGAATTGTTTCATCACTATATAAAGCTGTTGCTAAATATCTATGATTCATCGTAGTCATAGCAGTAGTAATCCAAAAATTTCTAAAGCTAGACCAAGGTCCATAAAATAAAAATAATAAAACCGCAACAACTAAACAACAACTACTACCAATCCATATTAAAATTTTATTTTTTTTCTTTTTAGGCTTTTTTCTCAATTTTTTATTTTCTTCTTCAATATTTAAAGACAATAACTCTTCTATATCTTTATTTTCCATTATCATTATCTTCCTTACCTGAATATTGACCGTCTTTATTATAATCTATAAAAGTCTTTTTTGTTTTATAGATTTCAATTGCTGGTGCAGTAGTATTATTTTGTTCTTTTAACCAGTTATTATACTTATTAATATTATCATTATATTGATTAATATCATCAACCAGCGTATTAATTAATTGTTCATAAGCTAATTGAAAAGCATTACATTTACTATTAGTTTGACTAGAAGAATAATAAATTCCTAATTTACAATATTCTTTTAAATCAGAATTATTTTTACTTAATTCTGTTACTTCTTTTTCATAATTATTTAAACTCTTTCGATATTTTAATTCATTTGTCGCAAAACTATCATAATAAATCGTATCTAAAAAATCTTTATGTAGGCTATCTCTTTCTATATTAATTTTTTCTATTTCTTTTTTAAATTCTTCATATTTACTATTGATTTTACTCATTCTATTATTCATTTCTTGTTGATCTTTTTTTATATTAGAAATGAACATTAATATAAAACCAACTATAATAGAAAGAATTCCTAATAAAACCAGAATTAGAATGGTTTTTTTATTACTCATCTACAATCACCTACTATATAAATATATCAAAAAACATATACTTTGTAAAACAGTATATGTATATAGTTTATTTTTTCTAGACAGTTTTATTCTTAAAACAAAATTTAATAACTATATAACTTAGTATCATCGTTATTCCGCCTGTAATAAACTTAGAATATATTAAATTATAATTAATCATTTTATTAAAAATATACATAATATCTAAATCTAAAATTAATATTAAAAATCTGATAATAATAAAATGCTTTAAAAATCCTTTATATTGAACATGACAAATAAAATTAAAAAGAAAGCTTAATAATAAAGTGATTCCATAAGATATTAATATATTTAAATAGAAATTAATTTTTCCAAAGAGTAAACAGAAAGTAAATATATTAATTAAATTCATAATAATACCCAAATAGCCATTACTACATAAATTTCTAAATCTATTAAACCAACTGATATGTTGATCTTTATCCAAATAATTTTCAATTAGTTTAACAAAGTTATCATTATTACTTTTGAATTCTTTGGGTTTAAATTTTTTAGCTTTATCTAATAATTTATCTAATTTTGAGTAATCTCTTAATTCTAATAGATATCCCCTATCTGCAAAAGCTTTTATAATTTGTTTTTGATGATCATTAGTATGTTCTTTATATTTTTTTAAGCGTGGTGCAGCAATTACTTTTTTTCCTAATTTTATTCCCTCTAGAATTGACCCTACTCCTCCATGCGTAATTAATAAATCACATTGTTTTACTAACTGATTTAATTTTTCAGCTTCAATTAAATCAAATATTTCCATATTATTTGATTTATACTTAGTATATCCAGCTTGAACTATTACTTTATCTTTAATATTACCTATTTCAATTTGTTTATCAATAGCTTTTAAAAGTCTAGAAAAATCTTTATCTTGAGTTCCTAAAGTAACTAATATCATTAGTAGATCCATCCTCCTTCTATAGCTTCCGGATAATGCTTTTTCATATCATGCCATTGAACTATGAATTTATCTGAAATAGGATATAATAGTCGCCCTGTTATTGTCTTAGTATTAATGTTAGCAAATGATTCTATATAAACAATTCTACTGCCAAAGATTTTACCGATGCAACACATTGGCCCTGCAGTATGAGCGCCAGTTGTAATAATGTAATCTGGATGAACTTTTAAATAAAGCCAAAGACTAATAAAACAATTGGCTAATAATTTAAAAGGATAAGCCCATGGATGATCTTTAGTTCCATAGATTAAATAATTAACTCTTTTAGGATATTCCTTTTTTAAAGCTAAATTAGATTTTGTTTTTTCAGTAATAATATGATAATCGTAATTTTTAAATATTTTTTTTAATTGTAATAATTCCGATAAATGCCCACCTGTCGACGAAATAAATAATACTTTTTGCATGTAATCACCCCTTTAAGTATAACATTATTTTTAATATAAAGAAAGAAAATTACCCTTAGGCAAATTTCTTTTTACTCATGATTTAATCCTTTTTCTATAAGTTCTATCCAATACTTAGAAACTTCTTCACTACTATATTTTTTAACACTTTTTCTTCCTGCTTTACCAATTTTTTTTCTAGCATCAATATCCAACATTAAATCTTCAACTTTTTGAATATAAGCTCTATTATTTCTATTTTTTATTAAGTAACCATTACTTCCACTATTAATTAATTCTCTTGCTCCTTCTGCTGATGAAAAAGCAATACATGGAAGTCCATGACTCATGGCTTCAATTAAAACTATCCCAAAGCTCTCTGTATATGAAGTCATAAGATAAATTGATGATTTATTTAAAATTTTATCAATATATTCTTTATTTCTAAATCCATGTAAAGTTATTTTATCGTCTAGTTTTTGATTTTTAATATATTGTTGTAAAGTATCTTTTTCAGGTCCATCACCAATAATATCTAAAATCCAATCAGGATGATTTTTTACTAAAACATTATAAATTCTTAATAAATCTAAATAACCTTTTTCTTTCGATAATCTTCCTACTGATACTAGCCTTTTTTCTTCTAATTTTGCCAATTTGCTAGGCATAGAATCTAGTATATTGGGAATATAAACACATTTACAATTATAATCTATTAATTGTTTTTGATAAAACTCATATAAGTCATTAGATACTAATACAAAATAATCTAAATTTTTGCAACTTCTAACAACATCGATAGCGTATTTCATATTATTATGATAATGATTATGTTCCCAACCTATTGTTAAAACATCACTTTTAGCATATTCACTTAACCACTGATTTAGAAATGTTCTTGTCGATATAATAATATCAGAGTCACATTCTTTAATATATTTTTTCATAACTTTAGCACGTCTTGCATACATAGAAACACCAGAAAAAGCATCTTTAAAAAATGTTATAAATTTACCTTTAGAAAAGTAATCTTGGTATAATTTTTTAATCAATTTAAACCAGTGAAATCTAAAAAACAACAATTTATATTCTTCAACTTTTTTTGGTAAATTACTATTAATTAAATATTTTACTTTGACCTTATTCTCTAAGAAAAAGGCTATTTTATCATATAATTTATAAATACAGACAATTTCAATTTTATACTTATCAGATAATGCATTAGCTAAAGCAGTTATGGATTTTTCAATTCCACCATAATCTAAATGTAATGCTAATATTGTTATTTTTTTCATAGCTATCACCTAATTATAGTATATCTTAAATATTATTATAAGAAAAGAAAAAGTCTATATTTATCAAGACTTTAACATTATTTTACTAATTCTATACTTTTAAAAATATAGTTCAAATTCATCTCATCATAAATGAAAGTATATTTATAATTATTTACTTTTTCATAATCCTTAGAAATATCAAAAGTATTAATATCTATATCTTGTATTACTGAATTTAGATCGTTAATATTAGATACTTTGCGACTAGCAGTATCTATTTTAGCAACCGCAACGTAAATATACAAATTATTACCATCTTTTTCTGCTTTTACTATATATCTTTGATTTTCAAAATTACAAGTAGCTTTTGGACATTGAGTTTGACTTCCAATATATCTTTGATTAGCAATATCATAAGTGATAGCAGGACAAATTTCATTAATATTAGTTGATGGTAAAATGGTATTCTCACCGAACAATATTTTAGCACTATCATCAAATTCTTGTTTTGTGAAAGATATAACTCCGGTTATTTTTTTTCCATTTGCTTGCTTAGCTACTAATGCATTTAAATATGTTTGATCTAGATTTTCTAATGTTGTGGTTGAATTTTTATATAATATATCATTAACACCACAATCTGTATTATAATCTAACCTTGATATTAATTCTTTGACTAAAAGACTATTTTGATTTATAGTTTGGAGTTGATTAGTAGTATTATTAGCATTACTTTCTGTTGCTAATTGTTTACTATTAATTAAATAATACATTCCACCAGCACCAAGTAATAAAAAAGCAATACAAAGTAAAAATATAGCAAAACCACTTTTATTTTTCTTTTGCTCAATCTTAATTTCGTCGTTCACATAACCACCTCTATTATTAATATACTATACAAATTAATTACTTTCAATCATAAAACTTAATTATTCTAAAAATAATTTTCTAGTTATGAAATTAAAAATCATCACAAAACAAATAGATATTACTTTACCTATATTAACATAATCGTATCATTCAATATTAATCCTATAACACTAAATATAAATAAAATAATAAATTTTCCACTTCTACTTACTATATTTGCTACTCTATTATTTATTGTACAAACTTCAATTTAATTTTTCCTTCATTATTTATAATTTTATACAATTGATTATTTTTAACATTACTATAATCATCAAATAAAAATTGACAATCTTCAATATTAATATTACCAAAATTTAATATATAAAAATAATCAAAATCCAACATATAATTTTGAATGTTTTTTTCGAAATACTCTTGAACAGTACTTGCTTCTTCTATATTCCACATAGAGTAATCTAAATTAGTTAATCGAGGATTTATATAATATTTTATTTGTAAAGTATTATCATTAAGATCTATTTTTTGATTCTGAGACAACACAAAAATTTTTGCATTTTCTGGGGTATTTTTCTTAATAATATTTATATATACTCGTTCTTGGTTAGATTCTTTTATGATAGGTTTACATTTATATAATAAATATGGATTTTCTATTAGTAATAAAATAATTATCAATAACAAACCATATTTTATTGGTTTGTCCTTTTTATTATCTGCATAAATATAAAGCATTATAATAGTAGATAAAAGCAGAAGAATATAGGATGGCATATACCTATTAAAAGAGGCTAATATTGGTCCTTCATAAGAGCCAAAATTAAAAACATATAAAATTAACATAGTAAAGGCATATCCAATCGAACCTATTACTAAGGTTATACCTAATAATATAATTTGTTTTTTAGTAAAAACACCTTTACCATAAAGCCACACAAAATATAATAACAATATTGATAATAATACACATTGAAAATATGTAAATGAAATTTTGGTAGTCATCATTCCTGTAGTCTTAAGCGCATGTATATAATTATGAGCAGCTTCTTGCTGGTAAGATTCTCCAGCTGTTCCATCAATAATGCTTTTAAGTTCCATAATTTTTATATCTGATAATTTAAATTGTTTTTCTATATTAAGAGTTTCAACATACATATCCCACCCTTTCAAGAAAATTAGAGGAACTATAATTATAATTAAAAGCACTAAATTTTTCTTTTGAAAAATATTATAAAATTTGAATTTATATTTTAGTAATAAATCAGCAATTAACATAAATATAACCATACAATATAAAGCTAATCCCATCTGCTTAGTTAATAATAGGAATGATAAGCCTATAGTTAAAGAAAATACACTAAATTTTGATAAAGTATTTTTTTCAGTTATAATCACTAATAATAAATAAGCAACTATAATAACCATAACATAATCTTGATAAATTGTATTAATAATACCATGCTGATCAAACAATAAAAAGGCTAAAAATATAATTATTATCATAAATATAGATTTCAAACTAATTTTTATTTTACTGAACTTTTGATTATTTTCACAAATAGCTGGAATAAATAAAGTCATACTGAATAAATGCATAGCTCTTTGAAAATATGCTTCTTTATATCCACCAGATAGTGTAGCATAAAACATCTCAAATATTTGCATAATTGGTGGATAATCTTTATGAAATAGTAATGTTGATTTTGGTTCTGAATAAAAACGATCTATTCTCAACATTTCCTTAATCATTTCACCCCAATGTGAATATTCATCCCAATAACTAAAGGTTCTATTGAAATCAAAAATATATATAATTATAAAAATTACTATAAAAGCATAAAAGCCTTTAGATAAAAATCTTTTCTTTATATTATCTAATTCTTGATTTTGGTTCTTTAACTTTAAAGTTATTAAAACTATTATAAATATAATAGCATAAAGTAAATTTATTATTAATCCTACTTTAAAAGTGTGACATAAAAATTGACTAAAAAAATAAGTAAATGCTGTAATCATCATAGTAATAGGCATACATTTTCCAAAGGTTTGTTTTGATATCATAACAAAAAAGCCATTAGCGAAAATAAAATAAATTAATGGTACAATAAAACTAAAAAACATTTTTTCACCTCCTTGGTTTATATGTGTTAGCTATTTTATAAAGAATCATTTTACTCACGCAATATAAATATTATCTTTAGAGATAATGTATATTTATCAAACAAATAGTAAATAGTTATAATTATTTTTTGCAAAGTTTAATCTAATGTTAATATTTTTTCTATATAATCAATCTTTTTTTATCTTAATTAATATTAACTCAAACAATTGTCGATGTTTTTTAACAACTACTTCAAGTATTATCCCACAAACAAGCATTAATATAGAAATAATTAACATAAAACCTGCAAATATTAAAGTTGGAAATTTAGGTACTAATCCAGTTTCAAAATACTCTATAAACACCGGTATTCCAAAACCTAACGCTACTAAAAAGAATATCAAACTAATTAAACTAAAAAATATAGTAGGTTTATATTCTTTAAAAAGTCTACCTATAGTTTTTAAAACTTTAAACCCATCACTATAAGTATTAAGTTTAGACTCACTGCCCTCTGGTCTATCACGATAATCAATTGGTACTTCTTTTAATAAGAGATTTTTATCAAGGGCATGAATAGTCATCTCAGTTTCAATTTCAAAACCTTTTGATAACACAGGAAAAGTTTTTACAAATTTATAACTAAAAGCACGATACCCAGTCATTATATCATTTACTTTACTTTTAAATAAAGTATTTATAAGTCCTCTAACCAGTCTATTTCCAAAATTATGGAAAGGTCTTTTATTCTCTGTAAAATATGTAGAAGAAAGTCTATCACCAATAACCATATCAGCCTTACCTTCTAAAACATAATTACACATCTCTTTTGCATGACTAGCAGAATATGTATCATCGCCATCAATCATTAAATAACAATCTGCATCAATATCTCTAAACATACTTCTAATTACATTACCTTTTCCCTGTTTATATTCATATTTAACAATTGCTCCAGCTTTTTTTGCAATTTTATCAGTATGATCTGTTGAATTATTATCATATACATAAATATCAGCTTCAGGTAAGGCTTTCTTATAATCTTTTATTACTTTTTCTATGGTTTTTGATTCATTAAAGCAGGGAATTAGAACAGCTATTTTATTTTTCATATCTACCTCCATAATCTAGTTATTTTAATTCATAACCATTAGTCTATGTTAAATATCTACTTTAAATATTTTTTTAATATTTCTGTTACAACTTCATAGCCTTTATTATTTAAATGCAAACCATCATTTGTATAATCTTTTTTTAATTTTCCTTCTTCATCTTTTAATTCATTAAATAAATCAATGTAGTCTATATTCTTTTCTTTAGCATATGATTTAATCTTTTTATTTAATTCAATTATTTTTTCATATTCTTTAGTTCTTGGATCTGTATGACTAACATCATGATTAATTGGAAGAATTGACTCTAAATAAATTTTTGTATAAGGTCTATTTTCTTCTATATTTTCTACAATTTTTTGAATATTTTCAAAAATTTCTTCTACTTCTAAAGTATATAATATATTTAAATCATTCGTGCCTATTAATATAAAGACCTTAGTAGGGTTATAGTCATATACTCTTTTTTTCATATCATTTAAGATATCAATAGTTCTATTTCCATTTACACCACTATTTACTACTGGTAAGTTTTTAAAATATTTTTCTAAATCATATCTATAAGTAATTGAATCCCCCAAAAAGACATAATTCTCTTTTTCTGGTGCTTTTAATTCTTTTAATGCTTTTTTAGCTGTATTATGATTAAAAGTTTTAAAATGGTAAAGAAGAAAACTCATTAAAATAAGGCATACAAAAAACAATATATAGATTATAATTATAAATTTCTTATTTTGTTTTCTATTCTTAACTTTACCTTTTATTTGCTTTTTAGGAATGTTTTTAATAGTCTTCGATTGTTTACTTTTTTTCGCAGTATCATACTGACTATTCTTTATCTTTTTATATTCTTTTAAAAAGGTATTATCAATGTTATCTTCTAATTCTTTAAACTTAAATTGTTGTTGCTGAGTAAAAGATAGTTTATCATTTGATGATGAACTATCTTTCTTTTTATTATTACTTCCCATATTATTACCTTCTCACTATTTTAATCAAGCTTAAATTATTATTTTATTATATCTTTTTCAGACACTTAATACACTTTAGTTTTTATAGGCATTTTTGTATTCACCAGATAAAATATTATCTATCCAATCAGTATTATTTAAATACCAATCAACTGTTTCTTTAATTCCATCTTCGAATGTATAAGTTCTTTTCCAACCAAGTTCTCGTTCTATTTTTGACGAATCTATGGCATACCTTAAATCATGACCTTTTCTATCTGCAACAAATTCTATTAAATCTTCACTTTTACCTAATTGTTTCAAAATTGTCTTAACAATAGTTAGATTATTTTTTTCAGAATGTCCACCTAAATTATAGACTTCTCCTACTTTCCCTTTTCTAACAATTAAATCTACACCAATATTATGATCTAACACATGAATCCAATCTCTAACATTTTCACCTGTTCCATAAATAGGTATTTTTTCATTTTTTAGAGCCTTTGATATAATTACAGGAATTAGTTTTTCTGGAAATTGATAAGGACCATAATTATTAGAACATCTACTAATTGTTACAGGAAGTCCAAAAGTTCGATAATAAGCACCTACCAATAAATCAGCTCCTGCTTTTGATGAAGAGTAAGGGCTAGATGTATGAATTGGTGTTTCTTCTGTAAATAATAAATCTGGTCTGTTTAATGGTAAATCACCATAAACCTCATCTGTTGATACTTGATGATACCTAGACACATTATATTTTAAACATGCATCCATTAAAATCTGTGTTCCAATAATATTAGTATTTAAAAATATTCCTGGATTTGTAATTGAATTATCAACATGTGACTCTGCAGCAAAGTTAATCACTACATCAAATTTTTCTGAAGCAAATAAATTATCAATAAAGTTTGCATCAGTAATATTGCCTTTTATAAATTTATAGTTTTTTCTTACTTCTAAATCTTTAATATTATTATAATTCCCTGCATACGTCAAAGCATCTAAACAAATAAACATATCATCTGGATATTTATTTACAACATAATGTAAATAATTACTTCCTATAAAACCAGCTCCACCAGTAATTAAAAATTTCACAAGTTACCTCCTATATTTAATTTTTTCTTTCTTATAGAATATTTTATCATAAATAAAAAAGAAAAGGAATATAGAACCTGTTTAATTTTATATTTTATTTTGCAAGATATTTTTTTGTCTAATTCTTTTCTAATCTATATATTTTTCATTTAATGACATTTATATATTGTATATAATCTTATATTTTCAATTTTTTTTATTTTGACTGGCTTACAAATTTTTTCTAATTCTTTATCTCCATCAATATTATCATCAATTATATAGTCAGTAATATTTCCTTTATTATAATATGATATGATTCGCTTTGCTTGTGATTTGGGTAATAGGTTATATCCCCGATCATTATATGGCGTTGTTACTGTTATTATATCTTTGTTATCATGTTTGACAATATATCTTAGTGCCTCAACAGTCGATATTCTAGAATAATTATTTTCAAAATTATTATATTTATATTCCCTAAAAGGAAAATGAAAATATTCATTTTGATATGGATGATTTACGCTCATCCATATAATTAATCCCAACTGATTAATTATTATAACTATATAGATAATTTTTTTATACTTATAAAATTTTTCCAAAAGATATTTTAAGCCAATTACCGCATCTATAATTATTATTGGATATAAAAAGTATAAATGTCTCCAACCACCATACAAAACAGGTTTTGTTACCATTAAAAAAATTAACATAACAAATAAAATTAAATTAGGAAATAAAATCAAATTATCACATTTCATAAATTTGTTTTTAATAAGATTTTTGATATTATTATAACTACCTATAACAAATAATATTATATACAATAAAGGAGTTGTTATATATATCCATACTAACACATAATGGAATGGCAAATCAGTAGATTTTATAACTTTGCCGAAATAGTAGCAAGGTAAAATCACATGACTATTTGGATCAGAATAATTAAAGAAAAATTTAACACAATCAAAGAAATATGTAATTGGGTTTTCCCAACTAGCTGGCGTTATTGCTATAAATATTATTATAGTTATTACTATAATCTTTGCTATTTCTAATAACACTGGTTTTAATTTAGTTTTATTTTGGAATAATTTAATAACAATACCAAAAAATATACCTATCCCACCAATTATTCTACTATTTATAGTCAAGGCCGTTATCAAAGATAGTTTTATAATATCAGAAGATTTTAATTTTTCTTTTTTAATAAATTTAAGAATATAATAACAATTAATGATAAATAAAGACATAAACACTGTATCTTTAATATTATAAAAAGATTCCCCATATATTCTTGGTGATAAAATCAAAAATATAGATCCAAGTATTGCATAGTTTTTATTTTTTACTATATAGTTCTTAAGGATTAAATAAAAAAATATTACTGATATAAAAAATAGTAAAAAGCAAAATAGATGCCGCATATAATAAACAGTTTGATTACTTAATTTAAATCCGAATAAATTTTCTATGAATACTAAAGGTAATTGAATCCCTACTCCATAGTATTTATAAGGGTAATCTTGAATATCTGTGTAATAACCTTTACTTTCAAGAGTTTGATTTATACTACTAAAAGAACTAATATATGACTTATAATTAACGATAGAATGATCTCTTTGAAAAGCTTCGTCCGTTCCCATACCATAATTTTGGAAAGTAAATAAACCAATTAATAAAAAAATACTAAATATAATAATTTCGAATTTATAATTTTTTATTTTAAATTTCATCATATTTACTCCTTATTATTAAGTTACATTAATTGTAATATATTTTATAAAAATTTAATCATTTATAACTTTTTGTATAAATCTTTATAATGTTCTATATTAAAATTATTATATCTTTTTAAACTAATAAATAAAACTATATTAATTATTGTACTAGCTATTAGCATAATACTAAATAATAATTTATCTATAAAAAATAATAAAACTAAAATACATAGTAATATAAGAAAATCTATAAAAAACCAAATTTTATTTTGGTGATTAATTATATATTTAATTTTTATTAAATCTTTAAAACCAATAAAATATCTAGAAAAACCATATTTAGATTTTCCATAAATTCTTTTATGATGTAAAACAGCAATTTCAGCTACTTTATAGCCCATACTATTTACTAATATAGTTATATATCTATGTAAATTATCATAAATTTTTAGATTATATAGAACATTTCTTCTAAAACACTTAAATCCACAGTTATGATCATGTAAATTCATATGAAATACTATATTTAAAACTTTGTTGTATATTTTAGAGGCTATTCTTTTTTCTATATTATCTAATCTTTTTTTCTTATACCCGGAAACTAAGTCATATCCTTCTTCTATTTTTTCAATAAATCTATTTATTTCCTTGGGATCATCTTGCAAATCAGCATCCATCATAAAGACTAAATCTATATCATCTTCCATTTCATTAAAAGCAATTTGTAAACCAATTGATTTCCCCATTCTTTTCTTTAAATCTAATAAAACTATTCTTTTATCTTTTTTGATTAACTTTGTAATGTTAGATAAAGTATTATCTGTTGACGCATCATTAATAAAATAAATTGTATATTCTTTAATTTTTTTTATGTTTTTGATTTCTTTTATTAAACTGTCATATATTTTTTTTATATTTTTCTCTTCATTATAACAGCTTAATACTATTGCAACTTTGTACTTCATAATAAACAATCCTTTATATTTTATGTGTAAAATCTATTACTTCTTTATTAGATATACTTTTAACATTTTTAAATTGATCCCATATAGTTAATATAACTAATACATCTGATTTTTCTATAATTTCATTATAATCATATATGTATTTTATTTTTAATTCACTATATGCTTCTTTAAAATTATCTATAGATATTGGATCATAAGCCAAAATATTATTATAATTATTTTCTATCAATTTTTTAATTACATAATAAGATGCTGTATTTCTAATATCATCTGAATTTGGTTTAAATGATAATCCTAAAATTCCTATTTTACACTTTTGGTCAACTTTACTCTTTATTTTTTTTACAAAATATTCCTCTAACTCGTTATTTATCATAATTGTATCTTTAAGCATTCTAGAGTTAAAGCCATGTTTTTTAGATACATTATACAAAGCATTTAAATCTTTAGGTAAACAATAACCACCATATTTTCCTATAGGATGAACATAATTTCGCATTTCACATTCATTCCATCTGATATCATTCTTTATGATATCAAAAGCATCTTTTATATTTATATTACCTAAATTATCGGCAACAATAGACATTTCATTAGAAAAACTAATTAGATTAGCTAACAAAGAATTAGATAAATATTTAGTAAACTCTGCGGTATTATAATTGACATAATAAATTTTATCATCCTTATTATTATCATATAATTCTTGCATTTTTGATTTTGTATTTTCATCATTACAGCCAACAATCACTCGATTGAGATTTTCAATTTCATCATAACAATGTCCTTCTCTTAAAAATTCAGGATTTACACACAAACCAATATCTTTACCAATAACAAAACCTTTATCTTCTATATAAGGTTTTATTAATTGTTCAGTTGTTGTAGGTGGTATAGAACTCTTAATAACTATAGTTCGAAATATACTAGTATCAATTTTTTCTAATATTTCATCTAATGCATTAAAAATACTTGATAAGTTTACTCCATACACACAACTATTATCTAGAGGTGTTCCAACACAAATAAATATATATTTACTTCTATTAATATCAATTTTGATATTTGAAGAAAGAAAAAAATTACTATTTAGTTGTTTTTTTAGTATATTTTCCAATTTAGGTTCATAAAAGGGTAATTTTTTTTCAGATAATTTGTCTGATT
Source organism: uncultured Bacilli bacterium (assembly GCA_947631155.1). GTDB lineage: Bacteria > Bacillota_I > Bacilli_A > RF39 > UBA660 > UMGS995. Next base: position 50,066 of record CANRKG010000004.1, on the reverse strand, counting down.
TTTTCTTATCAACATCTATACCATATACTATCATATTTTTCTTTTCAGCAAAGTATAAAGCCGTTGTTATACCAACAAAACCTAATCCAAATATAGAAATCATAATATGCTGTTCCCTTCATTTTTTAAATATGCCTCTGTTGACAATATATGATATATTTTATCATATATAAAATCAATTCAATTATATCATTAATATTTAAAAAGTCAAAAATAATATATTTAGTATTAAAAAAAAGCAGATTATACTTGTAATTTTATTAATCCGCTTTTATCTCTTTATTTTAGATTATTAATTTTTATCCAACTTTAGTTCCACAATTTGAACAAAAAGCTCCAGATACTGGTGAACCACAGTTTGAACAGAATTTTGCTCCGCCTTGGCCTCCTTGATTATTTTGAACAGGAGGTTGATTTTGCGTATTTGGTTGATTAGCTGTTGCTACTCCTCCCATAACGCCACCAGTAGCCATGTTCATCATACCAATACCCATAAATCCATTAGCAGCTCCAGCAGCGTTATTAGCAGCATCTTGAACTGCATTAGCATAGGCTCCAGTAAGAGTTCCTTGTTGCATTGCTGCATTAGCTGATAATTCGTAATTATCAATTTTCTTATTAGATTCTTCATCTAATGTAACTGATTCTACTACAAATCCTACTATACTCAAACCTCTATCACGAATTGGTTGATCAAAGACTCTTTCATCCATAATTTTTTTAATTTCATCGGTATAACTAGGAAGTTCTAGTACAGGTGCTTTATGCTCTGAATTTCCTAGTTCATTTAGAACATTTTGGAATGAGCCAATTACTTCGGAGCGCATTTGTTCTACTAATTGATCCTTACGATATTCATCACTGACACCTGCTACTCTTGACATAAATACGGCTGGATCAACAATTTTAAAAGTATATTTACCAAAACACTTTACTTCTACTCTTAAAGCTGTTTCTGTTCCTGTCATTTGATTTGGAATTGGATGAGACCAATCTTGAAAAGGAATTGGTGCTGGTGTTCCAAATTTATTATCCATAATTTCTTTGGCATTTAAATAAAATACTGCTTGTTCTTTATTAGGTGCACCATTATAGACAAAACGAGTCCACATTTCTTTAAAGACTGCACCAAATTGGCCAGCAAAAAATGATGGTGATGTTGATTCATCAAATGTATAAATCCCTTCTTCTGCTGTTGCATCTATTATTTTTCCACTTTGAAAAATAACAGCGATTTGCCCAGGCGATACCTGAATAGCGCTATCTTTTGTAATAACACCATTTGGAGTAGATACTTTTTTCATTAAAATATCTTGTCCTAAATCATCACATTTAATATATTCTTTCCATTGATCATGTAGAGTACTTCCTACAGCCCCTACTGCTGCTTTTATTAATCCCATATAATTACCTCTTTTCTATTTATTTTTTATTAGAAACCATGACTTCCTCCACCGTGACTAGTTCCACTGCTACTACTATGAGTAGAAGAGCCTCTACTAGATGAAGAATCATGATTTATACTATGTTTAACTGTACTTGACCCTAAAAATTGATCGCCAAGATTCGTTATTTTTACACTCTCTTTATTTAAAAATTCTCTAGCTGTTGTTGCTTTTCGGACTAACTTATTTTTTTTAATTAATATAAACATTACTATTATTGTAATAACTATAGAAATAAGTATCCCTATCTTAATAGCTGAAAACACACTTGTTGTTTTTGAATCAGTATTACTTGGTAATCCTGCCGTTGCATAATTATTAATAATTGAAATATAATTAGCTGTTCCTTGATAATAATCTTCATCACTCATATAAGTATAAACACTATCTAAAGCATTATCGATTCTATAATCATTATAAACTTTAATAGCGTATCCAGTAGTAGTCATATGAATTTGTCGATTATCCATATCAATTAAAAACAAGACACCATCTTTTTTGAAATAGTTATAATCATAAAAATCATCAGCATATTCAACTTGTGAAAACTTTGGATTTTTATTTATTGTAACTACTGCTAAATCCATATCATGCTTATTTATGAATTGACTTATTTGTTGATACAATTGTTGTTCTTCAGAGTCTGTAAATAAATTTGCAAAATCATATACTTTTTCAGTAGCATCTACAGCTGGTGTTGCTAAAACATCTTCAATATTTTCAGCTGTCACATTAACACTATCTGGAACTAAAAGATTTTGAGATGTTCTTTCTTTAGTATTAGTACTAGCCAATACTGTTGTACATTGAAATAAAATACATAGTATTAGAAACCATTTAATTTGTTTTTTCATAGTTATTGTCCTCCTAACAAAACACATAGTGAAACAATAACGGTTACTGTCACAAAAATAATTAGTGTCATAATTATCGTTTTTGTTATATCTAAAGGAATATTTCCTACAATTTCACCTGTTTGTCCATTCATTGCGAAAGTATAGGTCTTATTTTTATATATAACATTTACCATCCAAACTGGAAGTAAAATATAATAATCTTTTAATTTAGTTATTTCCATACTATGAGTGCTTAAAGTTTTAGTCTGATGATAAACTGTTTCTTTAACTACTTCAATGGCTGAATTAGTTGCTCTATTTTCAGCTCTAGTTATAGCTGTATTACTATCTACATCATATTTTTCAGCTAAAAATCCTGATAAATAAGCATGATTATAATCGACTAAATCTTCAAAGTTAAATGGCTCTAATGAATCCATCAAATCATCATCAAAGTGAGAAGAACCATCAACAAGTATTCTATCAAACTCCATATACCCATTTCTTTTTGATAAATACCTATTTGTTTTAATATAATGATAATTATAGTCACTCCAACTTTCTTCATCAGTAGCATTAAAACTAATATCTCCAGATATTCTTAAATCATATGCCCAAAAAGGTATATAAACACCTGTTATTTTTTCAATATTTTTTGGATCATTAAATAATTTAGGCATTAAAGGTCGTCCTTTTCTTAATTTTTGAAAAGCTTTGACGGCTTCTTCTTTAACTTTTTTAAAAGGAATTATTTTAGAAGGTGCAACTCCATCTGTAATTCTATTTTTTAAAATTGTAGTACTACCGCAGTAAACACAAAAAGTAGCAGTAGTAACTTCATCAGCCATAACCTCCGCGCCACAATTTTTACAATGATAAACATCTAAATCTTCTAATTTATTAGTATTAGTACTAGTATTACTGTTATTATTTTCTTTATCAGAGCTAGCATTGTTATACTTTTTCATTTCTTCTAAAGTAAACTTGCTTCCACAATATTCACAATCCCATTTTTGATTTTGAGGATTAAATGTTATGGGTGCCCCACAAGCTGGACATTTATTGTCCAATGCATCCACTTATTATCACCTTCTATCTAAAAAAAGTATATCATACAAAAAAAAGAATTACTATTAATTCTTTTTTTGAAAATTAATTTTACGTAAATTTATTTTCTCTTAGTTAATTCTTTGCAATACCTATCTGTAGCATCTTGCCAAGATGGTAACATTTCAAAACCAGCTTTAACTAATTTTTCTTTACTTAATTTAGAATTTCTAGGACGATATGCTTGCTTTATGCCCATTAATTTAATATATTCATCTGTAGAAACAGGATTTACTTTTACATCTAGACCATTACTTGTAAAAATATAATTGGCAAATTCAGCCCAAGAACAAAAGCCATCATTATTAACATGATAAGTTCCATATTTATCACTATGCACCATTTCTACTAGTGTTTTAGCAAGATCAACCATATAAGTTGGACTACCAATTTGATCATCAACAACGGATACTTCTTTTTTTGTCTTAGCCAAATTTAGCATAGTTTTAATAAAGTTATTTCCGTTAATACCAAAAGCCCAAGAAATTCTAGAAATAAAGTGTTTAGGGTTACGTCTTGCTTCTTCTTCACCTTCGTATTTTGTTTTTCCATATACACTCATTGGATTAACTTTATCATCTTCATTATAATAACCATCTTTTTTACCATCAAATACATAATCAGTTGATATATAGACTAGTTTTGCATCTACTTCAAGTGATGCATCAGTTATATTTTTCGTTCCCTCAACATTAATTTGTCTAACTTTATCTTCCATATCTTCAGCTTTATCAACAGCTGTCCAAGCAGCACAATGAAAAATAACATCAGGTTTATAATTTGTAACAACTTGGAAAACCTGATCACGATTCGTGATATCCATCTCATTTATATCCACAGCTAAATATTCTGTTTCTCCTCTTGATTCTAGTTCTCTCACTATATCATAACCTAACTGACCATTATATCCTGTAATCAAATATCTAGTTTTTTTCCTTGTAAATGTTGATTGACATTCTTTTAACGTATGACGTACTTTATCTTTTTCTGATAAAATAGGTTGATTAATTCCATATTTTTCAAATATTTCTTCCCAATTAATACCAATTTCAGCATCATTCCACAATATACCATCTTCTAATCTTGGAGCATATTGATTATCCACATAATATTCAAATAAAGTATTATCTTTTAAAGAAACAAATCCATGAGCAAAGCCACGAGGTACATATAATAATCTGCCATTTTCTGGTGTTAATTCAACACTTGTCCATTTTCCATAGGTAGGTGAATCTTTTCTGATATCCACAACTATATCTAAAACAGCTCCAGCATGACAACGAACAACCTTAGCTTGACAATAGGGATCTTTTTGAAAATGTAAACCTCTAATAATACCTTTTCCGCTTTTAGAATTACTTATTTGATAAAAGTCCTGAAAGCCTAACTCTTCTAATTGTTCCTTAGTAATTGATTCAAAATAACCCCTTTCATCTCCAAATCTATTTGGTTCTAAAATATAACAATCTTTTAGTTCAGTAGTAATTTTTTTCATTTTATCTCTCCTTTTGAATTATTTCAAATAAATGTTTACCATAGGTATTCTTTTTCATTATTTCAGCTTGTTTTAATAGCTCCTCTTTAGATAACCAACCATTTTTATATCCTATTTCTTCAGGACAACATATTGTAATATTCTGATTTTCTTGAATAGTTCCAATAAAACTCGCCGCTGTATATAAACTTTTAAAAGTACCTGTATCAAACCAGCCATAACCTTCATTCATAGTTATAACTTCTAATTTATCTTCTTCTAAGTACATTTTATTTAAATCTGTTATCTCTAATTCTCCTCTTTTTGAAGGTTTAACCATTTTAGCTTTTTTACTAACTCCTGATGGATAAAAATATAATCCTGTAATAGCATAATCGCTTTTAGGATTTTCTGGTTTTTCTTCAACACTTAATACTTTACCATTTTTATCAAATTCGACAATTCCAAATCTTTCTGGATCATGAACATGATAACCAAATATAGTAGCTTTTCCTAACTCTGCTTCTTGTTTAGCCTTTAGCAGTTCTTTTTTTAAATTGGAACCGTAAAATATATTATCTCCTAATATCATAGCTGTTGAATCATCACCAATAAAATCTTCACCTAATATAAAAGCTTGCGCTAATCCATCAGGAGATGGTTGAACTTTATATTTTAAATTAATACCAAATTTTGATCCATCACCTAATAAATCTTTAAATTTTTGAATGTCGGTTGGAGTGGAAATAACTAAAATATCTCTAATTTCGGCTTGCATCAAGATAGCTAATGGATAATATATCATTGGTTTATCATAAATTGGCATTAGTTGTTTAGAAGTGACTTGTGTCAACGGATAAAGCCTTGTTCCACTACCTCCAGCTAAGATAATTCCTTTCATTTTTTTAATCCTCCTTTGAAAAAACATCTAATATAAAGAATTATTAAAGAAAGCTTATTCGTAAAATTTAACCACTTTAATTCCTTTTTGGTCGCATATAAATAATTTTCTACAAAGTATCTTTGACTATTTTTCAAAATTTTATATTTATTAATTTTATTTATATTCTTATCAATAGTAACCGAATGATTATGAATTATTACTACTTTATTATCTACTGCGACTTGTTTATCAATTTTTTCTAATTTTTTTGAAAGTATTTGTTCTTCATAATATAAAAAAGTGTTTTCATCAAAGTAATCTATTTGTTCTAAGACTTCCCCACTACAACAGAAAAAACAACCTGATACTACCCCAACAATTGATAAATCTTCCTGATAATGTTCTTCGTCATATCTAATTTCTTTTAAATATTTTCTACTAATAAAAGGTAAATTAAATTTAATTTCATCTTTTATGGTTGGCATCATCCAACCTCGATTTAAACTTTTATTCTCAACAATAGTAGGTCCTACTAAAGCAATTGAATGTTTACCAATATCTGAACTTAATTGTTTTAAATCTTCTTCTTTACTGATAATTACATCTGAATTTGAAAAAATAATATTACATTTCCCTAACTGTTTATTTAGGTATTTGGCTCCATAGTTAAGCCCATATGCATAGCCACCATTTTTATCTGTTTGTAATATTTTTATTTTCTTACTATCATATTTTTTTAAGTATTTAGAGGAATTATCTGAAGAGTTATTATCAACAACGACTATTAAATTTAAGCATTTATAATCTTTAATACTTTCTAGTAACGAAATGGTCGTTTTATAGTCATTATAATTAAGAATTACCATGCCTAATTTTGTCATATTTTGGTTCTCCTTTATATAGTTCATTATATAATAAATTAATTATTAAAGCAACATATATTGCGACAGATGGTGCAGTGATTACATGCCCAGTTATCATCGCAAGTACAATTGCTAATAAGAGACTAAGCATATAAGATTGAACAATCTTATTTTTGTGATTAATTTTTATATAATCAAAATACTTTTTAAGAATTTTTACTACCATATAAACCAGACTAAATATATATATGCTAAAGCCTATCAATCCATGTCGATAGAAAATATCAACATAATCCATTTCCACCATTTTCATACTAACTTGATCAGTTGCATAATTATCTATATAACCTATTCCTAATAACTTACTAGCAAAATTAGATTTTTTATAAATATGTCTTGTATTGGTCCAAAATGTTAATCTTTGACTAAAGATAAAATGGTCAATCACTTTAGGATTAGTAATAATGTCACTAACTTTTTCAACTTCTAAAAATTTTAAATGTGTAACAATATTTTTATAAAAATTAGTTTTTGGTAATACTAAATAAATAGCTATAATTACAATAGTAAAGATTCCTACTATAGTCATAATTCCTTTATATTTTTTCATTTTAATATTTTGGACTATGTATTTTCCTAAATAATATAAACTAATTATTCCAAAACTTAATAAGGGGCCTTTAGTTCCAATTGAAGTAAGTACATATAATAAAATTACAAGTACTATTCCTATAAAATAATAATTCTTTTTTTCCAAAATAATATAAATAAAAATAGGCATTAAAATAGATAAAATAGCACTAATTTCATTAGCCGTATAAAAATATCCAATACTACCAGATTTAGTTATCTCATAGCTATCAAACCCTATTCCAAAAATATTGGGTATAAAAACTAATAATAAATATACAATAAATAAATTTTTTAAAAGTCTGGGTTTAATAATATTTCTTTTATCATTAAACAGATTATAAATAATTACTAATAAGATGGGAAAATAGAAACTTTTAATTAGATTTTTCAGTTCATAACCAAATGAACTCCATCCCTTGGTGTATAATATATTTATACAAAATAAAACTATATATATAAATATTAACGATAAATATATAAGTGCTTTTTTATGACTTTTTTTATTAATAAATACTATATAATATAACATTAATCCTAAAAATAAGATTCTTAAGAACATACCAATAGTAAATTCAACAGAAAAAACATGTAACATAACTGCCGTTAAAACATCAATAATTGGCTGTAAAAATAAAAATATAAGAAATATTTTATTAATATTTTTATCTAAAAATTTATTTATATGTTCCATCTTATCACCAATAATATTATAGCATATAAACTTATTAATACATAAAAAATCTACAAAATTGTAGATTCTATTTAATTAATTCAAATATTTTATAATATCCCTTTCGATATTTTCCTTTGTATATAACCTTATAATTAGAGTTTTTTAGTAATTCATCGTATAATGAATCATTTTGATTAATAATTAAGTGAGTAAAATGATATTTATCTAAAAACTCTTGACAACTGATTTCTTTTTTTTGTACTAAAAAGTATTCTTTCATAATATCTGCTTTGTGATTATTGGCTTTTAAAAATATTTCAGCCCTAGTATCCATATATGGTTTTAATCCTCGATATTCAGCATAACTTCCATCATTATAACTAGTATATAAGATAATATCTTCAACATCATTATATTTTAATAAATAATCTATACCTTTTTCTAATGGATTCGTAAAAGAAACCCCTTTTACACTCACAACTACAATATTATAAATAAGTAAAAATATAATTATACTAATATATTGAATCTTACTTTTTGAATTTAAGACTGCTTTTTTCTCCTTAGTTTTAGGAAATAAATTTTTTAGATACCAAGCCAAGAAAGGAATAGTCCCAATTATTAATAAGGCTGCATTTCTTAAGGAAGTAATAGCTAAGTAACTAACCCCAATAAATAATAACATATGTGGTAGGAATAACTCACCTTTTTTATTGACAATATAAATTGCAATGGTAAAAAACAAAATTAAATAAACGTAATAAAAAGCAAAATTATTAATACCAAGCATTCTAAATGGTGAAAACATTTCTATGACCATATTATTAATATAAAAGTCTCCATATGATGTAAAAACATAACTAATATTTTTTATTCCATAAGGATTAATAAAACCTACTAAAAACATTACGATAATAATTATAAACAATTTTGAAAGGTGATAACTTTTCTTATCTTTTATTTTTGCTATTATAAAATATATAATATATGGTAACATAAATAAGAATAATAAAAACCATAAAGAAGCATGTAAATTAATTTGTAATAATGATATTAATGGTAATAAATAAACTAATTTACTAGATTTATTACGATACACTGATTCCATAATATATAAAACACTTATTAAATTGACATAAGTAAATATTTGTGGTCTAGGTAATAAAAAAATTTCTAATAAGATAGTCGTAATAGAACTAATAATAACTGATAATCTAAATCTATTATCACTCAGTTTCATACATAGTTTATAAAGTAAGAATAAAATCAAGATATTAACAAAAATCATTAATAAAAAAAGACCATATTTTCCTAGAAAATTATAGACTAAGTAAAAGATGACGGCAGAAAGCCATTGTTGCATAACAAAAGAAAAACCTTGATGCATTGAAAATGGTTCAATTGTAGGAAAACCATTTTGAAGTACATATTTACCATGATTTAATAAAAACCAAATATCATTTTCTCTATCTATATTTAAAATAGTAGAAACAAAAATAGGAACAAAAAAATATAAAAAACAAATATGTTTTGGTGGCTGATATTTTTTTATTTTCTCAATTATTTTATTTATCATTTTTCCTCCTCGTGGTAGTCCTTTTCAACATTAACATTCCAAATATTATTTTTATTTTTCTTATTTTTAAGAATATTATCTGCACATTTAATTGCGGTTAACATAGAATGATCCATATTATTATAACGGTGTTGACCATTTCTCCCTATACAATATAGGTTATCAATTTTATTTAAATATTTTTTAATTTTGTCTATATCTTTATAACTATCAAAATATGCTGGATAAGCTTTTTTTACTCTAATGCAACAACTATCTAAAACATCTTGATCAATTATTTTCATTTTCTTTAACTCTCTACAGGCATAATTTTTTATTTCTTCATCAGAAGAAGACCATAACCAATCATTTTCATTACAAAAATATTCTAAACCCAACCAAACGGTTTTTTCATTATTTTTTACCATATATGGGGACCAGTTATTAAAGATTTGAATTCTACCTAAGTGAACTTTATTATCTTGGACATACAACCAGTTATCTGGAATAATATTATTTAATGTTTTTATTTTAGTAGTATTTTCAATTGATAATTTTGGAACTAACACTCCTACTGTAATAAAATCACGATATGGTAAGGAAGAAGCTATGTTTAGTATATGAGAGTCTACCTTATTAAATGATTCTAACAAATCTTTAATTGGCATTGTCGATATTACAATATCTGCTTTTTTTGTATATTCTTTATTATTTTTTAAATATATTAAACTATTTATTTTCTTTTCATTTAAATTTATTTTTATAACTGTACTATTACAAATTATTTTTCCACCCATATCTTTTATCTTCTTACTCATTTCTTCATAAAATTGTCCTGGTCCATATTTAGGATAGTAAAATTTATCTATTAAAGAAGTTTCTTTAGATTTATCTTCTACTTTAAAAATTCTTTTAATATAATCTTTTAAAACAGCAGAAATAGATATTCCTTTTACTCTTTGATAACCCCAATCTTTAGATATTTCTTTAGGTTTTCTACCCCATACTTTCTCTGTATAACCACAGAAAAACATAGAATATAACTTTTTCCCAAATCTATTTATATAAAAATCCTCTAAATTATTTTCAACTTTAGGAAATATTTTATAGCGCAAATAACTAAAACCACAGAAAACGGTTCTAAAAAATCCCAAATTTCTGATAGTTTTGAAATTAATTGTAATGGGATAATCATAAAATTTATCTTCATAGAAGATTCGTGATACTCTATTTCTAATTAACATAACTGATTCTTTTTTATCAGGGTTTATAGTAGTGATTTGTAGTGGTAATATTTCTTTCCATATTTTTTTTACTTCGACTTCTTTAGTAAAGAAACGATGGCCACCTAAATCCATCCGATTTCCTTTATAATTAATTGTTTTCGAAATTCCCCCTACTTGTTTATCCGCTTCAATAATCGTAACTTTATATTCACCTTTACCCTTTTTTAGTAATTGATAAGCTGCGGTTAAGCCAGCAGGACCTGCCCCGATTATAATTACGTTTTTCATAATACCACCTAAAATAAGTATACACTATTTTCTTTTAACTAACAATAATAATAAATCCAACTTAAAATTTTATTAATCAGTATAATTTGGTTGAAAAAACAATAATTATTATGTATAATAGTATTTAGCTATAAAATAAGATTTGGAGGAGAATTTATGGCAGAAAAAATAGAAAATTTAGATAAACCAAAGAGAAAAAAATCTAGTATTGTAGCCTTAATATTTTTTATTATAGCTTTAATTACAAGTGGATTTTTAATTTATAATATATTTCAATTAAGTGGTATAGAAGATAAAATTAGATACATTATAATCGGTACTTTACTATTAATAGATTTAATTCTGTTAATAAAAATGCGTCTAGTATGGAGATTAAAACCTCCTAATAAGAAAAAAAGGAAAAAGGCAAGTAAACGGATTGGCTTTATTATCTTTTTAATTTTATATTCTATTATTTGTTCTGCAGTTGGTTATATAATTTATTATTTTTATGGAACAGTTAATAGTATTAATAAAAAATATGTTACCTACTCCAGTAGTTTAGTAGTATTAAAAGATAATGCCGCTAATAAAATATCTGATATTAAAAATTATAAAATTGGGATTTTAAAAGATAAAACTTCGCCAGAAGGATATATAATTCCACAAAAGATAATTAAAGAAAAAAAATTACAAGATGAAAATGATGTTATAAATTATGATAATTATATTGAAATGATTACTGATTTATATTCCAAAGAAGTTGATGCAATTTTTCTAGCGACTGACTATCCTACTATTTATAGTAGTATGGCTGGCTATGAAGAAATACAAAATGAAACAAAAATAATTATTAGTCAAGAAAAAGAAATGTTAAAATCAGAAACTTCAAAAACAGAAAATGCTTCAATTGGAAAGTCAGTTAATGAACCATTTACTATCCTACTTATGGGAATAGATTCTACTGATGAAGTGTTGACTAAAAATGCGATTGCGAATGGAGACTCATTAATATTAATTACCTTTAATCCAAAGACATTAAATGTAACTATGTTATCAATACCAAGAGATACATATGTACCTATTGCTTGTTGGCCAGGTAAAAGAGAAAATAAAATTACTCATGCTGCTGCTTATGGAAATGATTGTATGATAAATACTATTGAAAACTATTTTGATGTCAATATCGATTATTATGCTAAAATTAATTTTAAAGGATTAGTAAAATTAGTTGATGCCTTAGGTGGTATAGATGTTGATGTTCCTCAAGATCTATGTACAGATAACTCTAGTCGTGAAGTTCAAATATGTATTAATAAAGGACCTCAACACTTAAACGGTGAAGAAGCATTAGTATTATCTCGAAATAGAAAACAATTAATAAATGGAGACTTTGGACGTGGTCAAAATCAACAATTAGTTATTCAAGCCATGCTTCAAAAAGTTAAGTCTATTAAAAGTATTAATCAATTCACTAATTTATTTAATACAGTCTCTAATAGTATTGATACTAACTTAACTACAAAACAAATTTTATCATTCTATAGTGTTGTTAAAGATATTATGAAATTAGGATTAAGTAGTGATAGTTCTAATATTGTTAATATTCAAAGATTATATTTATATGGTCAAAGTGCTATGATATATGACAGTAGTATGCGTATGGATTTATATAATTATGTTCCAAATACTCATAGCCGAGATGATATAACTAAAGAAATGAAAATGAATTTGGGATTATTAAACCATAAAACTATTAAGAAATTTACTTTTTCTATTAATAATCCATATGAGAAAAAGGTTATAGGTGAAGGTCCTTATAAATCTACATATGATTCTTCTAAATATAAAAAAGCAAAAGATTATGAAGAAGAAAAATGTGGTACAAATGAAGAATTAGGTGCGGATGGTGTAACCTGTGTTTGTAAGTGGGGATATTCCAAAAAAGCTGGCGTATGTACCAAAGACGCTGATGAAGATACATCAAATAATATAATTGATAATGAAGATGAAGATAATAATGACTCACAAGCTAAAGAAGTCACTTGTGATGGCGAAAATGAAGAATTAGGTGCAGATGGTGTATCCTGTGTTTGTAAACAGGGCTATATTAAACAAGAAGGGGTTTGTACAAAAAAAGAAGAACCTCCTACAGATCCTATGCCTACAGAATAATACATAAAAAAATCGTATCATTAGATGCGATTTTTCTTTATCGTAATTTCGTTATTGTTTAGCTTACGCTAAATAATATTTTCATGTAATTTTTTATTACACCTATTATTGTAATAGTTATTATAATATTTATTACTGTAGTTCTACTAATTCTAACTTAATACCATTATGAATAAATATTAACGTTGCTTCATTTTGATAACCATCTGCAATAGTTTCATCTTTATACGTCCAACTAACTTCTATTTTATAAGCATTTTCATCCATTTTATCGCCATAGGCAAATTCTTCATTTTCAATCTTATTAATAGTAACTACATCTACTTTAGGAAGTTTTTGTTTACGTTGTTTATAAATATTACTTTCTACATACTTATATATTGTATCTTCGGCATTTTCTAAAAAATTTTCTAATATTTCTGAATATATAAAATCAGTTCCTCCAACATCAGTTTTTGCTGAGTGATCATTTAGTGAATAAAAGTCTACAATAAACATTTCTGTTATAGTCTTAACATATTCTTTTTCATCAATTTCATCTCCTGTTAAGACTTTCTTTAACTTTTGAAATAACTTCTTATATTCAGCACTTTTATTGCTTTTTAAGTTATAACCATATTTTGATATCTTAGAAACTACCTTTGTTTCTTTAACTTGTGGCTTTTTAATGATTGATAAATAAATACCTCCTCCTATTAAACCACAACTTAATATCAAGATTAGAACAATAAGTAATTTCTTTGGTTTACGCTTTAATTTTTTCTTGACCATAATTCTTAACTCCTCTCTTCATATGTCAACATCTCATCTTTTGACTTTTCCAATAAATTGTAAACTATAATATTATTAGAGATATTTAAAACTTTGGTCGTATACTGATTATTTTTCTTAATTTCTTCTTCACTAATAGCACTTCCATCTAGAGATAAATATTCTTCTTTTTGACTGTTATAATAAACTTTATTTGTAACCCAATTACCTGTTGGAAATATAACTATATTATTAGAATTTATATCAAATATATCATGTCCCAATTGATATTTGTTATAAAATCCAAACATATTTCCTAAAGTTGGCATAACATCATACATTCCCATAACATCTTTTACTTCCATGTTAAGATCAGAACCAGCCATATCTTTTGTCCAAATAATGAACGGAACCTTTCTACCCAACTCATATTGATAGCTATCATATTCTTTATAGTTAGGATCATCTTTATCTAATTTTGAATCCGTCTCTGTTGAATAATTATACATATAATCATAATCACTTCTTGATAATCTAGCATCATGATCTCCATATATAATAACCACTGTATCATCTAATAATTGATTTTCTTCTAATTCTTGGAATAATTCACCAATAGCTTGATCAGCATAATGTGCTGATTTAAAGTAATTACCAAGTTTCTTACCTTCCATATAAGGATGAATAACTTCTTCTACTGTTCCATCTTCTTTAGTAACTTCTTCTTTGATATTTACTTCATAATCACCATAATGCTCTACATCTGAGAATGGTGTATGATTAGATAACATAATCATTAAACCATACCATTTATCATACTTTTCATTAATTTTTTTCAATTTTGGCATTGACTGTTTAAAGAATTCCTTATCACTTAATCCTAGACCAACAATATTATCACTTGTAACTTCATAATCAGCTTTACTGTAAAATTTTTTATAACCTAAATGCTCATACATTGCTCTTCTATTCCAAAAATCAGCGGTATTAGCATGCATACTAAATGTAAAATAGCCTTTATCATTCATTAATTTGGGAATAGAATTATAGGTCCTATCAAAATATGATACGAAAGCAGTCCCACTTTGTGTTGGCATTAAAGAAGTTGTAAAAGTTAATTCTGAATCACTACTTGTACCTACACTAACTTGAGGATAAAAATTTGAAAAATACATTCCTTCACTAGCAATTTTTTTCAAATTAGGAACAACATCTTGCCCATTAAATTGTAAATCAAATAGATTATTTTGAATACTTTCTGCATGAATTACTAAAACATTTTTATCTTTAAAAATATTTGTATATTTATTATTAGGGCTTTTCTTAACATCTGCAAAATATTCCTTAAATTCTTTCATGGCTTTATCATACCCAAATAGTGAATTTATTTTAGGTTGAACAGAAGAAATAATATCATTTAGTTGATAAACATAAATTCCAAATTTCATGACTACATATTCTCTATTCCATTGTTTAACAAATCTACTTATATCAAGTGGAGATAACATGACTGTAAATAATACCACTAAACAGGCTCCAGCAATTAAAGTCTTGATTGTCTTTCTTTTTCTTTCAGATCTAACTTCTATTTTCTTATAATAATTGCCCCTTTTTAATCTTAAATGAGTTATGATTAATATAATAGGCCCTAAAATGTATATTAAATCTTTAGGTTGTAAAACATTTTCTACTACTGCATCACCAACTGAAGCAATATATTGTGTAAGTGATAACATTGATACAGAAGCAAAAGAAGTATAGAATGTATAATAGATTGAATTAATCATACATAGCGCCATAAATATAATATCGAAGATTAAATAATAAGTAAATCTATTCTTGGGTTTTAATAAATACCCTATTGCGCCTACTAATACTACAACTGCAGCATCAGCTATAATAGGCTTAATCGATACATAATTTTCTAATATGTGCATTGTAAGAAATCTTAGTATTGTTGAATTAAAAACACATGTTAAAACAAAGGTCACAAATAAAATATTATTATTAATATATTTTTTTAGTAAATGATCTGTTTTTATTCTTTTAATAAATTTTATAAACTTATCTTTTTGTTTGATTAATTTCTTTTTCATTTTCTAACCTCGCTTATTAAATTATAGCATTGTTAAGTATAATTTTCAATGAGTTCTATAATAGAAAAAACTCTATTTAGTCAAAGTCATTTGCATAGTTTCAAAATCGTCTTTTTCTGCAGCACTAGCATTTAAAGCCATACCTAAAACAAAAATATATGATAAAATATACACCCACATTAATAAGAACAAGATATTAGAGATACTGCCATAAAAAATATTATAATGAGAAAAACTACCAGCATAAATAGAATAAATCTTAGTTGCCATAATCCAACCTAATGTAGTAAAAGCTGAACCTGTATTAGTAGTTTTAGATTTAATATCTCGATCTGGAGCCATCATATATAATAATTTAATTCCATAGAAAACAATAATTATTGTAATTGGGTATTGTAACAATTTATACAGCCCATATATAATATTAAATTTACTTTTATCATTAATAGTTACTTGAATAATATTAAAAATACTATCTCCAAATACAGATACTATTAATAAAAATAATAGTAATAGCACTAAGACAAAGGTCATAATAATGGCTTTTAAACGTCTTCTAAAAATACTATCATCTTTAATCTTGTATATTTCATTTGAAGTAATAATCATTGAATGGGCCCCATTTGAAGCTAAAATAAAGGCTGAAATAAAGAAAACAGCTATATTAAAAGTAAGTCCTTTTCCAGAGACAAAAGTAATAAGATTATCTGTAATATCAAATGGTAATACTGAATCTAGTATACGTGTAACCTCATCTACTGATACTGACATATATCCTGCAATTGAGCCTACTAAGGCTATTAAAGGAATTAATGAAACAACAAAGAAAAAAGCGAGTTGTCCCGGTAGTACTCTCATTTCTGGCTTTACTATATAAGTAATAACTTTCTTAAAAACACTTCTAACTCGCTCCATATTTACTATCATCCCTTGTTTTCTTCTTTAGATGAAACCATTTCTAATGTTGCTTCATTTATTGCATCATCCAATGTTTTAATTTCGTCTGTAATCATACTAAAGCCAACTCCCGCTCCAAATTCGTGCGGTAATTTCTTGAGTTCTTTTGATAATTTCTTTGTATACGCTATAATTTGACGTTCACTATAACCGACTAAATAAATTAAGAACTCATTTCCATCAGTACGAATTATTTCACTATTTTCAAGTTGCGTATTAACTAATACACCTGCTGCTTCTATAATTAATTGATCCCCTTCTTCATGACCATAATTATCATTAACATATTTAACATTATTTAAGTCAATAACCACTATAGCTTGTGGAAATACTTTAGATGCTTCCCATTCTGGCATCTTAGCATTTAAATAATTACGATTTTTCAAAGAAGTTAACATATCAATATATTTATGTTTTTCAGTAATTATAACTTTCTTTTGTTCTTTTTTCTTTCTTAAAAATAAGTAGATAATAGATACAACTATTATAGGCAAGAATATAATTATTAAAATAAATATATATATTTGTTCTAAACTACTACTTTCTAAGAAGGTTTCATCTATAGATTCTAATCCACTATTTTTATAATTATAGTAAGAATTAGTATTAATAATATAATTAACTAAATTATAAAAAGCTTTATCTGAATTTTTTACCATGAATTTATAATCATTCATCATTGTATCAATATATAAAATTTTATAATTCTTGAATTTTGATTTTTGATACTCATCATATACATTTCTATCAATGATAATTAATTTATCTTCGCTATTTTTTACTAATTTATCAATATTATCATAAGCATTAATATTAGCCTTACCATTACTATTAACATAATTATATAAGGCATTATCTTTTAACATAGCAACATTTTTATTTTTAATACTTTCAAATGAATTAATTATATAGTTATTTTTTTCTTTTCCTAAAATAACATAATCTTCAATAAATGTAGATATTGTTGCTTTATAATTTTCATTATTAATACCATAATAATCAAAATAAATGTCTATTTCTTTATTTTTGATAGCGTCTTCTAACTCTTTTTTATTATTATATTTTTTATACTTAAATTCAATATCAGCTAAACGTGATACTCTATTTAAATACTCTCCTGCTATACCTACAATTTTATTATTCTTTTTAACTTCATATGGTTTGTTATTAATATATCCATAAGTATATACTTTAGATACTAATGATGATTTTTCTTTAGAGCTTAATTTGTTCTTTTCAATATAATAATCAAAATAAGCTTTATCATAAGCATCAATAAAATTAACTTCTTTCCATTTTTTATAATACTTTTTAACTATATTATTAAGTGCTTCATTATTATTAGAAAGTGTAAGTACTACTTGTTTAGAAATTTCTGTAAAATAATAATTAATAGAATACTTATTATTAGCTATATTTTTATCCATATACATAATATTAGGAACAATAATCATATTAACTTCATCTTTATCCAAGGCAGAATATAATTCTTCAATCGTTGTATATGTCTTATAAGAAATATTAGTCGCTGATTTTAAATAGTACTTTAGCGTTTCTGCATCTGAAGAAAAAATTCCAAAAGATATATTTTTAATATCCTTAATTCGATTAATTCGTTCATAGTTTTTACCTATAGCAATGTAATAATCTTCAAATAGTAATAAATCTTTATCTGTTAATTTTTGATTATCATCTAAAATTTGAAATCTAATACTATCAGTATTTGTACTACTTTCTTTTAAATATGGAATTTTATTAAATTCTAAGCCTATATTTTTATGAAATTTATCAATAAAATCATAAAAAACACCTTTACCATTCATTCCATATATAGGATAATCATTAATTACTTCAATATCAATAGCTTCACTACTATTATCTTGAACCCATTTCTTCTCACTAATAGTTAAAGAAGTAGTTTTATCTTCATGATTATAATATCTGTACACAAAGAAAAAGGCTACTGCTGCTATAAGAATAGTTATAATTATTAATTTCTTTTTCATCTTTAACTCGCCGCCCTATCTTTTGTCCAAGTGAAAGAGTCTTTTTTATTCTGTTTATAACCTATTATTGGAAAATCTGCAGCTCCGTTTTTCTTTTCTATAAAAACTTGAAAATCGTAAAACTTTTTTTGATCGTCATCAAAAGATTCTAATACTTTTGGAGCTAACCCTTTAGCTGCATCTAAACCCACATCATCACTAACAGTTATTATTACATTGACAATTTTACCTTGTAATTTATAATCTACTGTTTGTACTGCACCATCTTGTTTTAAATTAGATTTTAAATCTTTTTCTTGACTGGTAGTAATTTTAACTTCATCAATTCCATCTAAACGGTCTCCATAAAATGCATTATTTTCATTAGAGAAAAAAGTATTTTTAATAACAAAAGAAAGCGCTATTAAAATTAAAAGCAATATTACTGCTACAACAACAATTTTATGCTCTTTTATATATTGTTTCATCTTATCACATCCTAGTATCTTTATTATACACTATGTATCTTATGATTTCAATTACTTATTTAATTCATTAATTAAAATTTCATTTACTAATTTTGGATTAGCACTACCCTTAGTCTCTTTCATTATTTGACCCATTAAATATTTTATAGCTCTATCTTTTCCCGCTTTATAATCGTTAACACTATCAGGATTTTCCGAAATAACTTTTAATACTATATCTTGCAACATATTAGAATCTGTAATATTAGATATTCCTTTTTCTTTAATAATTTCATCTATCGTTTTATCACTTTCTAATATGGTATCAAGTATATCTTTCAAATTTTTACTAGTTAAAGTATTATTCTCAACTTTTTTAACTAAATCCAAAAATTTTTCATTAGACAATTTAGTATCAGTAATATCTTTTTCCGTACGGTTTAGATATCCTGAAATATCTCCTAGTAGTAAATTACTAGCTTCTTTAAAATTTAAATCTGTATCAATAAATAAATTTAAATAATCACTTAAACTTCGATTGGAAATTAATTTTTCAATATTCATTTCCTTAATTCCTCTAGATTTATAAAGTTCTCTTCTAGCATCTGGTAACATAGGTAATGTATCGATAGCTTGACTTATCATTTCTTCTGTTAACTCGATATAAGGAATATCTGGTTCTGGAAAATAGCGATAATCATTGCCTGTTTCTTTAACACGCATTAAAACTGTATCATTTTGTTTATCATCAAAACGACGAGTTTGTTCCTTAAAAGTTTCACCTTTATCAAGAAGTTTTGATTGTCTTTCAATTTCTTTTTCAATTGCTATACCTACATTAGAAATAGAACCAATATTTTTAATTTCACATTTAGTACCTAATTTATCTTCCATATTTTTTCTAATTGATACATTAGCATCACAACGCATTGAGCCTTCTTCAATTTTACAATCAGATATATCACTATAAAACAAAAGTTCTCTTAGTTTTTCTAAATAAAGTTTAGCTTCTTCACTACTTTCAATACAAGCTCTCGATACAATCTCAATTAATGGTACTCCTGCCCTATTAAAATCTAATAAACTAACATTACCACGGTGAGCACTTTTACATGTATCTTCTTCAATATGAATTTCTTCTATTTCTATTTTCTTCTTGTTATTACCTATTTCAATTTCAACATATCCATCATAACCAATTGGCGTACGAGCCTGCGTAATTTGATAATTTTTAGGATTATCTGGATAAAAATAATTCTTACGATCAAAATGTTGTATTTGTCTAATTTTACAATTTAACACATGGGCTGCCTTAATAGCTGTTATAAGCACTTCTTGATTAATAGTTGGCAAAGTTCCTGGATAACCTAAATCAACAACATTAGTTAAACTATTAGCCATTTGTCCATATCCATTTTTAGCTGAAGAGAAAATTTTGGTAGCTGTCTTTAATTCAACATGAACTTCTACTCCAATAGTTGGAATATATTTATTCATTAGCTTCACCTCCTAAATTAGGATTTAAGTCTAAATTAAGTTCTTTTTCTAGAAAAGATGCTAATTGATACATTTTAGCTTCAGCAAATGGAGCCCCTATTATTTGCATACCAATTGGTAAATGATCTTTTGAAAATCCGATTGGCAAATTCATTCCTGGAAGACCTGCCATATTAACTGGAATAGTTAATATATCATCCATAAAAGCTTTTACGGCATCATCTAAATCTTGTCCTAAAGGATAGGCTTTAGTAGTTGCAGTAGGTCCAATTATTAAATCATAATTTTTAAATACATCTAAAAATGAATTTCGCATATCATCTCTTATAGCTAAAGCTTTATTATAGTAAGTTGTGGCATTTTTTCCACTCAATAAATAACTTCCAATCATGATACGGCGTTTAACTTCATTTCCAAAGCCATTTTTTCTTGTTTTTAAATATAAATCATTAATATCTTTAGGATTTTCATAACTATAGCCATAACGAATACCATCAAAACGAGCTAAATTAGAACTAGCTTCTCCCATAGCAATAATTTGATATAGAGGAACTGCTTTATCGATATATTTTATATCTACATAATCGATAATACAATCGTTTTTCTTTAATATTTCAATAACATTATTTAATTTTTCTTTTATTTCTGTATCAATAGCCTCATTAACATAAAATTTAGGAATTGCAATTTTCATCTTGGTAATATCTTTACCTATTAATCTAGTAAAATCTTCATTTGTTTCACAACTTGTTAAATCATTTTTACTTTTTCCACAAATTGTGTTTAAAACTATTGCATTTTCATAAACATTTCGAGTCATTGGACCAATTTGATCTAAACTAGAGGCAAAAGCAATTAGTCCATAGCGTGAAACTCTACCATAGGTAGGTTTTAAACCAACAATTCCACAGAAACTAGATGGTTGTCTAATTGAACCACCTGTATCACTTCCTAAAGCTAATGGTGTAATTCTACTACTAACAATAGCGGCACTTCCACCACTAGAACCTCCTGGAACCAATGATTTATTCCACGGATTTTTTGTTGGACCATAAAAAGATGTTTGAGTAGAAGAACCCATGGCAAATTCATCCATATTTGCTTTACCAACAATAATCATACCTGCTTCATTAATCTTATCTATAACATCAGCATCATAAATTGGTTCAAAGTTTTCTAACATTTTAGAACCTGCTGTAGTTCTAAGATCTTTAGTTACTATATTATCTTTAATAGCTATAGGAATTCCAAAAGTTAGGGAATTTACTTCTTTATTAGCTAACTCGTCTGCTCTTTTTAAAGCTGCCTCTTTATTTAAGGTAATAAATCCGTTTAAATCTTTATTAGATTCAATTCTTTCAAAACATTCTATAACTAAATCTTTCGGAGTAATTTCTTTATTTACTAATAATTTATTAATTTCTTGTAACGATAAATCTAAATACTTACTCATTAGAAATCACCACCGGAACTTCAATATAATTTCCACTTTTTCGTGGAGAATTTTGTAAAACTTCTTTAGGATTTAACATATTTCCTATTTCATCTTTTCTAAATTCTGCTTTATCATTCCATGGAGCAATTAAATATTCACTATCATTATCATCTATTTCAGTTACTACTTGAATCTGATCTAATAACTCCTTTAACTTTACTTGATACATTTCTAACTCATTATCATCTATTTCTATTCTAGCTAAATTTGCTACATGTAATACTTCTTCTTTTGTTAATCTATCTTCCATAGAGTTCCTCCTAATCCATACTATTATATCATAAATTATTATACTTTAAACAAAAAAAGAAAATTAATATTCAATAAAATAATTATTTTACTTTATATGTTAAAAAATTAGATAAACTATAAAAATCCTTCTAAAATTAGAAAGATTTTTTACTTGTATATAATTACTATTAATATCTGAAATTATCAAATATTTTTATCTATTTATAGTTCGTTAATATCTATACCTGTAATTTGTGATATTTCTTCTACAGAAAAATTTTTCTTTTTCATTTTTCTGGCTATTTCTATAACTTTGTTTTTGGCACCTTGTTCTATTCCTTTTTCCAAACCCTTTTCTATCCCTTGCTCTATACCTTTGTTAAGTCCATATTTAACTCCATCTTCATAACCTTCACTTCTAATGGAATTTTCGATCTTTCTATTATCTTCTTCTGCACTCATGTATTCTCTAAATTCTGGTTCTTCATTTACTCTTTCTATCTCACTCATATACTTTGATACCACCTTATCTTTGATAGATAGTTTTCTTAATTCCTTTAATCCTAAATCTAGCATTAATAAATATTTATTTGCCTCTATCTCTTCTTGGTTCTTATTGTACCAAAAACTTTTATATTTTTCCATATTTATTTCATAGATTATTAAGTTCTTGACATACTTATTTCCTTTATCATCTTGAACTAAATATTTCCTGATATATTCTTCATTTTTAATATCATAACTCATGTTGATTTGAATTATTAATGTTTTCTCATTATACTCTTCTCCTACTAAGATATGGTGAGAATAGATATCACATATATAAGCCATATTTCTACTATTTAAATATTTAGGATTTTCAGTATTTACTTCTACTTGAATCTTTCCTATATCTGTTTCTAAATATAAATCCAGATGTTTTCTTTTTACCTTAATATTATCTACATTTCTTTCTAGATTTAGAAATCTTATTTTGTCTATTTTTACTTTTAAGATTGTTTCTAAGACCTTTTCTAAAATATCTTTATTTTCTTCTTTCATAAAGACTTCTTTAAAGGCTCTATCATATTTACATGTATAAAACTTTTCCATTAAAATTCCTCCTTACTCTATTATTCGTAAGGAGGATGTTTTTTCCCTATATATTTTTTAAATTTTATTAATAAAATCTGCTTCATTCCAAATCTCTATACCTAACTCAAGAGCTTTATTATATTTGCTTCCAGGATCTTTACCAACAATAACAACAGATGTCTTTTTAGATACTGAGCTAACGGCTTTTCCTCCTAGACTTTCTATTATTTCTTGAGCTTCGTCTCTAGAATAATTTTCTAAAGTTCCTGTTAAAACAAAACTTTTATCTTTGAAATTATCATTAATTTCTATATCTTTACCTAAATATTCTGTATTAATACCAAATTCTATTAATCTATTAATTTCTTCTATATTATCTGAATTAGCAAAAAATGTTATAATACTTTGAGCAATTATATCGCCTATATCTGGTATACTAACCAATTCTTCTAAATCAGCATTTATTAATTTATCTAAAGTTTTAAAATAACTCGCTAAAATTTTCGAAGTTTTAGCTCCAACATGAGGTATTCCTAAACCAAAAATAAATTTTTCTAAAGAATTTTGCTTACTATTTTCAATAGCTTCTAATAAATTATCAACAGATTTATTTCCAAATCCTTCTAAAGTGATTAAATCTTTACGATGTTGCCCTAATTTATAAATATCACTAATTTTTTTTATAAATCCAAAATTAAAGAAATCTTCAATAATACGTTCACCTAAGCCATCAATATTCATAGCATCACGTGAAGCAAAATGAATTAGACCTTCTATTCTTCTAGCTGGACAATTTTCATTAGTACAAAAATAATCTACTTGTCCTTCTTTTTTAATAATAGGTTCATTACACATTGGGCAAGTTTGAATCATCTCAAAATCTTTTTCTAAACCTGTACGTCTTTCTAATTTTCTCTCAATTACTTCTGGAATAACATCTCCAGCTTTTCTAATTGATACAATATCTCCTATTTTTAAATCTTTAGCGATAACATTATCTTCATTATGAAGTGTAGCACGTTTTACAGTTGATCCAGCTACAATAACCGGTTCTAAAACTGCATTTGGTGTAATTTGTCCAGTACGTCCTACTGTAAATATAATATCAATTAACTTAGTTAACACTTCTTCAGCTGGAAATTTATAGGCCGTTGCCCATTTTGGATATTTGGCCGTATAACCTAGTTTCTTTTGATCATTAATGTCATTTACTTTAATAACTATTCCATCTATATCATAAGGTATATCTTTTCTAATACTACCTTTTTCTTCTATAAATTCAATAACTTCTTCTATATTATTTACTAATTTATTATTAGGATTAGTTTTAAAACCTAATCTTTTCATATATTCTATAGCTTCACTATGTTTATAGATTCCAAAATCTTCAGGATTAGGTAAATGATAAATAAACGAATCTAATTTTCTTTCAGCAGCAATCTTAGAATCTAATTGACGAACAGAACCAGCAGCGGCATTACGACAATTTTGAAGCAATGGTTGATTAGCTTTTTTTCGTTTTTCATTAATCTCTTCTAAGATTTTTTTACTCATAAAAATTTCGCCTCTAACCTCAATATCAACTTTTTCTTTTAACTTAAGAGGAATAGACTTAATTGTTTTGGCGTTGTGTGTTATATCTTCACCTATGGTCCCATCACCACGTGTTGCTGCGCGAATTAATTGTCCCTGTTCATAAAGTAAGGAAACAGATAACCCATCTATTTTTAATTCACACATGTATTTAGGATTAATTCCTTCTTTTTTAATTCTTTCATCAAATGTTATTAATTCATCTTCAGAAAAAACATCACTTAAACTCATCATTGGAATTTTATGACTCACTTTTTTAAATTCATCTATTACTTCTCCACCTGCATGTTGCGTTGGTGAGTCAGCTCTAACAAATTCAGGATGTTCTTCTTCTAAATCAAACAATTCCCTTAAATACTTATCATATTCTTGATCTGTAATTGTAGGATTATCTAAAGTATGATAATTATAATCAGCTTCATTTATAATTTTTATTAATTCATCTATTCGTTTTTCTACCATGCTATCACCTATTTATCATTATATCAGATTTGTTAGAAAAAAACGACTAAAATAGTCGTTTTGATTAAGCAATTTTAATTAGGATCTTCTATTTCTTCTACTTCCCCAAACTTAGAATAATTTAAGATAAGTTTTAATTGATTATTACTCTGATTTTTATAAGATATATAAGAATTCAAATTCATTTCTATCCTTATTACTTGATTCTGTTCATTAGTAGTTATTAAAATAGTATTTGGATTATCAGCAATATCAATATTTATCTTATCAACTATTTTATTAATTGATGTCGTAGAAATTTGATAATTATAAATCTTACTTTTATTATTGAATTCAGTCTTAGATTCATAAGTCGCTGTAGTTAAAAGTTTTTCTAATACTGTATAAGTTCTAAAGCCAGGAAATAAATAAGGATTTTCTGTTTTAGACCACACATTATTAATATTCTTAAAATAATTATCTTTATAATTATAAAAACTCTCTACTCCTGAATCACTTGTTTTTGTAAACATTTCTTTATCGGCATATTTTTTTCCATCATAAACAATTTTATTGTTATTTAGATCAACCTCATATGAAAAATAGTAATTATTACTGTTTATGATAGTTAAATCGTATTCAAAATTACTATCAGTTTTTTGTTGATTACTGCTACTACTGTTACTATTAGTAGTTCTTAATCCAATTATAATAATTAAAAAGAATACAAAGTATAATGCTAATACAATAATTCCTCTATATTGGGGATTTTTTAAAATCTTTTTAATATTAATTGCTCCATTTTTGATACTAGGTCTTTTATTATTCATAATCTTCCACTTACTTTAATAGTTTTCCTATTAAGTCTTCCTTTTTTATTCCATTAATGTAATCTTTTACTAACATTCTTTTCTTTCCGAAAGGTTTAATTTCTGTAATTAATAATTCCCCATCTTGTGTTTTAACCCCAATTCCTCTTTTATCTATATTAGAAATTTCTCCTATTTTTTTATCCTTTAATAAATTATTTGAACTTAAATCAGTATTATAAATTTTTAATACTTCATCATTTAAAAGACAATAAGCTCCAGGAATAGGATTTAAACCTCTAACTTGATTAAATATTTCTTTTTTTGTTTTAGAAAAATCAATATGTTCTTCTTCTTTAGTAATATTATAAGCAAACGTAACTTCATCAGGATTTTGTTTTATTCTTTGGTTAGTTCTATTAAAAATACTTGGTAAAGTTTTTAATAATAAGTCCTTACCAAGAACGCTTAAGCGTTCTTGTAATATTTCTAAATTATCTGTCAATTCTATTTTTGTTTCCTCTGCCGAAATAATATCTCCACTATCCATTTTTTCATCCATATACATAATAGTTACTCCTGTTTTATCATAACCATCAATAATAGCTTTATGAATAGGGGCCCCACCTCTTAGTTTTGGCAGTAAAGAGGGATGAACATTAATACAACCAAAGCTAGGATAATCTAATATTATTTTAGGAATAAATTGACCATAAGCACAGGTTATAATAAGATCTGGATTTAAATTTAGAATTTCTTGATATTCATCTTTAATTTTAGTTGGCTGCAAAACTTTAATACCATGTTCCATTGCTACTTTTTTAACTGGAGGTGGTGTCAATATTTGTTTGCGTCCAACCTTTTTATCTGGTTGACTAACAACACCAACAACATTATAATTTTCAATTAATCCTTCTAATATACTAGCTGCAAAATCTGGTGTTCCCATGAAAACAATCTTTTCCATCTATATCATCTCCCCATCATTATAATTGTTAAAAATATTCCTAGGGCAATCAACGAAAGACCTATGATTGCTAAAAAGGTTGCACTACCATAGCTATTATCAATATTGAATGTCTCTTCCGGTTTTTCTTCTAAATTCTCCTCCTTATTTAGAAGATCATTAACATTAGGCAATTTTATATAAAAATCTGGTAAAATATTATATATATCTTCATAATCATTACGTTTAATATTTAAGATATTATGAATAATACTTTCAACATCATCTTCAGTCGCGATTAATTCTTTATAATCATCTAAATAATCTTGGTGTAATTTATTTCTTTTTATAAAAGCTATCATAGGTTTTTCTGATACTTTTTTTAATTCTTTCCATTCATCTTTAAAAAATGCAATAATACGATTTTTCTCTACTAAAGATATTTCTTTCTTTTTTAACAAAGTATCTAACTTACTTAGACAAGTATGATATTCTCTAAAAAAGAAACTATTATTAGGTAAATTCTTTTTATCATTTTTAATTATTAAATTTAATCCTAGTTTATATAAAAATTGTGGACTGTTATAAGCATAAAATGAAGCCATCAAAGGTGAATCAGTAAATTTTACATGCTTACTTTCTTTGTCTAAATCTAAATCAATTTTATATTTAGATAATATTTCTTGAATAGGAACTACCTTTTCATTCTCTTTAGAATATTTATCTTTATCTAAGCCTTTTTCTTCATCATAGAAACTTTCTGAAAAACCATAATATAAATATCCTTGTTTTATATATTTGTCATAGAAATAAGATATAATAGCTTCTTTTTGATTATTGGTTGACTCTTTAATTCCTAATTTCTTTTTTACTAATTTAATTAATAATCTATTAACAGCCACTACTATATCATTATGAGTTTGTAATTTTTTTATAATTCTTTTTAATTGATCTAAATAAAAATTAAATTCATAATCTTCTAAAATAATATAATATTTGATTAAAGCATCCAATATTATATAAAGACAATACTGTTCTTGCGTAATTTTTTCACCACAAAAAGTATTAGGAATTTCTTTTTGGACAAATTTACTTTGAGTAATTGCTTCTACTAACATTTCTTTAACTTCTACTCGATCTAAAAATTTATTCAACATTTTACCACCTACTAAGTATTACTTACTAGATAACCACTGTATGATATAATATATGACTCCAATAATACAAAATGAGCCTAAGCCAATTAGGAAAAATCTAGGGATTTTATTATTTACATCAATATATTCATCTTTTGCTTTACTTGGGGAAACATAAATTTTATCACTATATTCATTATTTGCGTTGTTATTTTCACTACTATTATTATCATTATTTAGATTAGTATTAAAAAATTTATTAGCCATATATTAATTATCCTCCTAATATCTATTATCTAATATTCATTATATAATAAATACCTTGATATGTAAATAAATTAAAAATGATTAGGATTAAAATCTATATCTAAAACTACTTTATTATTACTACGATAATGTTCTACTAATTTATTTAAGATATTATACAAATCTAGATCATTCTTATACTTTATAATAATTCCATATCTATAGATATTATTTATTTTAAAAATATTTGCTGGAGATGGTCCTAATATAATATCTTGCTTTAAATTTTTTTCTAAACTTCGTTTTATTTTATTAGCCTCTTTTGATGCTTCATTGTAGTCTTTACTACTTATCTTTAAATAACAAATATAATAATATGGTGGATATTTTAATTGACGTCTTATTTGCATTTCTTTATTATAAAAACCTCGATAATCATGATTCTTGGCAAAAGTTATAGCATAATGATCTGGATTGAAACTTTGTATAATAACATTCCCTGCTTTAGCACTTCTACCACTTCTACCTGCGACTTGATTTAAAAGAGCAAATGTATTTTCACTACTTCTAAAATCTGGAATATTTAAAGAAGTATCAGCATTAATTACTCCTACTAAAGTGACATTCTCAAAATCTAATCCTTTAGCCACAATTTGGGTGCCTAATAAAATATCATACTCCTGATTAATAAAAGCTTTAATCATTTTGGCATGCATTCCTTTTCTACTAGTTGTATCATAATCCATTCTTAAAATTCTAGCATCTTTAAAATGTTTTTTTAATTCTTCTTCTATTCTCTCTGTTCCAATTCCTAAAGATGATATCGCATCTTCATGGCATTCCTTACATGTTTTTACTAAATTAGTAGCATACCCACAGTAGTGACATCTAAGCATATTAGATGTTTTATGGTACGTTAGGGTGATATCACAGTGAGGACACTTTTCTGTATAACCACAATTTTTACACATAACAAATGAAGCATATCCTCTTCTATTTAATAAAAGAATAGTTTGCTCTTGTTTTTTTAAATTTTCTGATATTGCATTAATTAATTTCTTTGAAAAATAACTATTACCTTTTTTTACCTCAATGTTCATATCGATTAATTCAACTTCTGGAAGTTTTTTTCCATTAATGCGATTAGGTAATGTTAATAATTTATAAACATTCTTTTTTGCTCTGGCAAAAGATTCTAATCTAGGGGTGGCACTTCCCATAATAACAGGACATTTATTTTGTTTTCCTCTTATCACAGCGATTTCTCTAGCATCATATCTAGGATTATTATCTTGTTTATAAGAGTCACTATGTTCTTCATCAATAATAATTATACCTAAATTATTTAATGGCGCAAAAATAGCACTTCTAGCTCCAATAACAATAGATACTTCTCCTCTATTTATCCTACGCCATTCATCGTATTTTTCACCTTCAGATAAAGCTGAATGTAGAGCTGCGATTTGATTACCAAACACTTCTTGAAAACGATTAACCATTTGTGGTGTTAAAGATATCTCTGGTACTAACATAATAGCTGTTTTATTTTTCTGTAAAACTTTATCAATTAATTTTATATAAACTTCTGTTTTACCACTACCTGTTACTCCATATAATAAATATGTCTCACTATTTAATAAATCAACCGTATCTACTACATCTTGCTGTTCTAGAGTCAACTGTTTTATATTAGACTTTTTTTTATCATAGGTTAAGCGGTAATGTTCTTTTTTCTCTTCAATTAATACTTTTTTTTGGATTAAGGTTTTTAAACTAGAACTAGATATTTGTAATAATTCTTTTCTAGAAACTAATTCTTTATCCTTAAACATATCAATTAATAATCTTTGTTTTTCATTAAATTTATAATCGATACTTTTATTTAATCTATAATAAATATCATATTTTTTATTAATTGTTGCACTCTTTTTAGCTTTTAAAGCTTTAGGTAACATAACTTGATAGCAGCTAATTAAAGTAGATAATGTTTTCTTTTGCATAGTTTGTCCTAATTCTAATAGTTCTTTATTAAGAATTATATCTTCATCTACTACTCTAATAATCTCTTTTAATTCTTGAACTTCACTATCTTTTTTTATTTGTAATACAAAACCTTCTAAAATTTGATGACCAAACGGAACTTCTACTCTGATTCCAAGTTTTATTTTTGCTTCTAAGTCATTATTTACTTTATAATCAAAAATCCTATCAATTTTTCGATTCGATAACTCTACTAGTACTCCAACAATCAAAGTATCACCTCCTAATAATATTATAGCACACAAAAAATAGTTACCTTGGTAACTATTTATTTTTTTTATTAAAATTAAAATGTTTAGTATAAATTAATATAAATAAAACGATTATTAAAACAATGATATATGGTAAATTTCTAAAATTATTTTTGGGAACAGTTTCACTTACTTTGTTATCTAAATTAAATATATTACTTTCCTGAACTTGTTCTGTGCCTTCATCTGTATAAAGATAATATGTTTTAGTAATAGTTACTGGTTTTATTAATAAAAAATTAAGTTCTCCATTTTCATCGATTTGTACACTAGAAGTATCACTACTATTATAAGTAATATCCTCTTGCTTTGATAAAAAGTATGGATTATATTGTATAGTTGAACTAAAGCGTTCAGTCTTTTTATTTAAAATTTTTTGAAAATCATTATTTTTAATACTTAACTTTGTTAAATTTAAATTACTTTTAATATCTAAACTTTGTAATCTGTTATTTGATAAATTTAACTCTTCTAATAAGAGATTATTATCTAAATAAATTTCTTTAATATTATTATTTGATAAATTAAGTTTCTGTAAATTTATATTATTTTTTAAATCCACCTTTTCTAAAATATTATTCCCTAAATTCAAACTATTAAGTTCTAAATTATGGCTAATATCAAATTCAGAAATATTATTATTTGATAAATCTAATTCAACTAAGCTAGTTAAATGTTCAATTCCTTTGATATTATTTATTTCTTTATTACTGCATTTTAAGGATCTAATTTCTTTTAATTCATCTAAAGATAAATCTTGTTTATCAGTATGATAGTTATTATTATATTCTTCTATAATGCATTCTTTAAAATTAGAATCTTCTATATAATTATTAATACCTTCAGCATATACATTGGTAACTACAAATAAGCTTAATATTAAAAATATAAATTTCATACTATCACCTAATTTAAATATAGTACAAAAACTGTCTTTTGTAAACACAAATAAAGCTATCTAAATTCTCTTTTTGTCGAATATTATTTGAAATAATTTAAAAAACAATAATCTTATAAGATCATTGTTTAAAATAATTTTATAATATCATTAAACGTTATATATACCATTAAAGCCATTAATAAGAATAACCCTATTGTATGAATCATATTTTCTGTTTTTGCCGATACAGGTGAACCCTTTATTTTTTCAATAATAATAAATAGGATATGTCCGCCATCAAAAGCAGGTAATGGAATTAGGTTAATAAAGCCAACATTAATACTTAAAAAGGCCATTAAATATAAAATACTAGACAAACCAGCTTTACTTTGTTCACCTATTACCGAATAAATACCTACAGGTCCTGACAATTGATTTACTTTTACCACTCCTGTAAATAGACTTTTAACAGTTACCCACATTTGTTTAAATAAAGAACAAGTTTTTACATAAGTATATTTAACAGAAGTAATAAAGCCATGTCTTTCTGTACTTTGTAAACCGATACCATATTTATAACTAGTAGTTCCTTTTTCCGTTATTTTTTTTGGTTTTAATTTATAAGTCTCTGTCTTACCATCTTTTTTTTGAACTTCTATTTCCGCTTTTTCTTTGGGATTAGAAATTGTTAAATATAATGAAATATCATCTAAAGTTTTAATTTTATGATCGTTAATGGTTATAATTTTATCTCCTTTTCTAATGCCACTATCATAAGCAGGATAATTTTTAGTCACATTAGAAACAATAGGCTCATAACTTGGGCTTCCCCAAATTAAAGCGACAAAGAATAAAACTAATATTGCAAAAATAAAATTAAATCCTGGTCCAAAAAACATAATTAAGAATCGTTGCCATGGCTTCTTATCTTGTAAACGTCTATTCTTTGGTACTTTTATTTGTTCTTCGTCCATTTCTTCACCTGCTAAAGAACAAAAACCACCAATTGGAATTAAACGTAAACTGTATTCTGTTTCTTTACCCTTTTTACTTAAGAGTTTAGGTCCCATTCCTAACGAAAATTCATAAACATATACACCTGCTAGTTTAGCAAAAATAAAGTGTCCAAATTCATGAACAAAAATAATCGCTCCTAAGACTAATATAAATATGATTATTGTCATAATTCCTCCTTATAGTATACCTAAAAATAAAACATATGCTAAGATAACAAAAATAATACTATCTAATCTATCTAACACTCCACCATGTCCTGGAATCAAATTAGAAAAATCTTTAGCTTTATAATATCTTTTGATAGATGAGAATACTAAATCACCTAATTGCCCAAACAAGGCTAAAATTGTTGTTATGACAACTAATGTAACTAACGATAAATTAGAACTAATTGCAACATGATAAAAAACTGTAGGAATAGTTACGCCCATAAAGACTCCTCCTATCAATCCTTCGACTGTTTTTTTAGGAGAAATATCTTTAGCTAGTTTATGTCTTCCAACTAACATTCCTGTAAATAGTGCAAATGTATCTGTTAATATGGTTATTAATAATAGATATACAATATATAATATGTCTGCATTTCGTGTAATAATAATCAAGTTAAAACTTAAGCCAATAAATAAAGTTGACCCAATTAAAAATAAAGCATCATTTATATTATATTTTTTATTATCATTAATAAATACCATTGGAATTAAAAATACAAAAATAATAAAACTTATTACCCGGTAATCAATTGTTCTATGAAACACTATAGAAGAAAAGTCATTAAAGGAAAAAAACAACACCAATATATAAGCAAAAATCTTCATTAGAAACGGAAATTCCTTTTTTGTTTCTCTCATTTTTATTAATTCATATAATCCCATAATCGCAATTAATGACATAGTAATTGCAAAAGGTTTACCACCAATACATAATATTGGAATAAATATTGCCATAATTATAATAGCACTGATAATTCTTTCTTTCATCTTAGCCTCCACATAATTTTATATTATATTCTAAGTATAATACGAAACAGTCTTTTAAACAAGAAAAAACAGTAAAATAAATTTACTGTTTAAAACTTATCAATATCTATTTTGACATATTTATTTTCTTTTAAAGCACTACTTGCTTGAACCAAAGTTCTAATGGCATTAGCTGTTTTACCAGATTTACCAATTACTCGACCCATATCATCTTCTGATACAATAACTTGTATTAAAATAACATTTTCCTCTTCAGTAGGAAATTCTTTAACACTAACTGCATCTTCATTGTAAACCAAAGATTTTACAATTTTTTCTGTTAAACTTACTAAATCCATATTATTTAGCCTTCTTATCTTTTGCTTCAGCAAATTTTTTCATAATTCCAGCTTTACTAAATAAACTCTTTACTGTATCAGTTGGTATAGCCCCATTATTTAACCATTTTAAAGCAACTTCTTCATTAATTTTAGTTGAGCCTTCTCCAACTGGTTGATAAGTTCCTATTAATTCTAGATATTGTCCATCTCTTGGTCTTCTAGAGTCTGTAGCAACAATTCTATAGGTAGGACGTTTTTTTGCACCCATTCTTGTTAATCTTATTTTTACTGCCATATTAGCACCTTCCTTTCTTTCTCTGCCATTTAATATACATTATTTTTTGATACCTGTCAACCTTTTTTTGATAACAGTACATTTTTTATAATAAAAAGAAGCCTAAACAAGACCTCTATTTATACTATTTCCTCATCTATAAAATCTTCTTTTACTTGTTCGTCTATTTCAGTTTCTAATTTTTCAGGATCTTCAACTATTTCTTCCCAAGGATCTTCTTCTTCATTAATTGCTATTTTAACTTTTAAATCTCCTACTAATTCAATACCTAATTCTTTTTCTATTGTATAAATTATTTTATTATTATCAATATCTACTTTCACACAACTTGGTTGTTTTAACCCTCTAACAATAATTTCTTCATTATCAGTATCTGAGTCTTCTCTTTTTCTAATATTTACTACTTCTCGATAAGTATTAGTATCTTTTAATACTTCTGTTTTTGTATCGTTATCATATGAATACCAAATATTTATATCATATGAACCATTAATTATAATTTGATCATTTTGTCTTTCACCCTTAAAAGTATGTGTGATTACCGTTAGTGATAATTTTTTTAAGATTACTATGCTGTAATCCCTAGGGGTTTTAATTTAAAATAAACATCTATTGTTTTATCTTGATGAATTTCAATTCTATCAACTATTTTTATTATTAAATCTCGTTTTTCTATTTTTCTTACTTTGAGATATTCTTTTACTATCTTGGTAGTTTCAATTAATTTATCAATAGAATTATCTTTCATATACTCATCATAACTTTTTTGTAATTCTTGTTTTTCATTTATTAATTCTTGTTTTTTTAATTCTAATTTTTCAGACATTTTTTTATAAGTACTTGCAGATATAACATCATCTAACCGGTCCATATAAATTTTTTCTATTTTGAGATTCATCTCTTTAATATCAATTTCTAATTTATTTATTTTTTTAATTAATGTATCTCCATAAGTATTTAATCCTTGTTTTTTTTCATTTACAATTGTTTCATAATCTAATTTATTCGAAAATTTCTTACACATACTATTAATTATATCCAACAATTGTGCTTCTAAATTATTATAATTTAGTGAGTGTGAACTACATTTATTGTACGCACTATTTTTTCTATAATAATTACAATAAGTATAAAAATATTGTTTACTTGTACTCCTATTTCTTTTTACATTACCGATTCCAATTTTATGACCACATTCATGACAATATATTAGTCCTGCAAAATCATGAGGATACGGTTTAACTGGTTGTCTATAATTTGCATCCAATAATTCTTGCACTTGATAAAATGTTTCTTTATCAATAATTGGTTCATGTGTGTTTTCAACAATAATCCAGTCTTCTGGTTTATTTTTAGTCATTTTTTTATCTCTAAAACTTTTTTTTGAAAAAATATTTTGCACCATATTACCTATATACATTTCATTTCGTAATATATCCCTAATAGTACGATAATTCCACTCATAAGGATGTTTAGCTTTTAAGCCTCTACGAGATTTTTTATAAACTTCTGGAATAGGGATTTTTTCTTTACTCAAAGTTGTCCTAATTTGGTTTTGGGAACGAGTTTCTAAATACATTTTATATATTCTTTGAACTACTTTGGAAGCATCTTCATCAATAATTAGTTTATGTTTATCATTTGGATCCTTTTTATAACCATATATTGGCTGCCCACCCATATATTCTCCAGCATATTGCTTAATTTTATACACTTTTTTTATATTTTTTGATAAATCTCTTGAATACTTTTCGTTTATAAAATTATTTAAAGCAGCATATTCATTATTTGAATTTTCATTATTAACTGTATCTACTTGTTCTTGAACAGAAATATATCTAATATTATTAGTAGGAAAATAATAATCTAAAAAATAACCACATTCAAAATTACTTCTTCCTAATCTTGATAAATTCTTAGTTATAATTACTTTTATTTTTCCACTATCAGCTTCACTCATTAAATCTTGCCACCCTGGTCTTTGAAAGTTTGTTCCAGAACAACCATCATCAATAAATTCTTTACACTCTTCTCCAACATTACCATTTCGGTTTATAAATTCATTTAATAATCGTCTTTGATTCGCAACACTTTCACTTTCATCAGCTTGATTATATTCATCTGCTAAAGATAATCTAATATATTTTGCAATTTCTTCTGGCTTATATATATTTAATAATGACTTTGAAAGTGTACTTTCAAAATTCATCTTTAACGCCTCCTTTATTTCAATACTTTTTTAATATACATATTTAAAAACTCCTTAAAATCACGATTTAAAACTTCTAATAAATCGTCTCCATCATCTGAATAAAAAAGATTAATATTTAGTTGTTTATTCATAATTCCCCTTTCTTAATAATTTATATTATTCTTTTAAACTTATGATTTTTTTGGGAAGAAAATACCTATCATATTTTTATAAAAAAAATTCAATAGCTTTAACTATTGAATCATTTTAAAATCTAAAATATATAAATGGATTATAATTACTACCTAATATAAAAATCACACTTATAATAAACAATAGAATTAATAAAACATAAGTTATTATATTATTTTTCTTTAATATATTGATAGGCATTGAGAATATAATAGCAAGAATAAAAATAATAATTGTTCTTACTTTAAATATTTGTAAATGAAAAATTAAAGTTAGACTTCCTAATCCATTTAAACCAAACAGATTTGTTAAAGCCATTCCTAAAGATGACAAATCAGTAAAATAGAATATTAACCAACCAAACATTATAAGTATAATGGCATAAATATGTTTTAAAAAATCAGGGAATTTTTCCAAAACTTTTTTTAAAGCAAATTTTTCAATAATTAAAAGTACAGCATAATATAATCCCCATAAAACAAAATTCCAACTAGCGCCATGCCACAATCCTGTTAAAATCCATACAATCAAAATATTTATTATGTTTTTTAATAGACTACATCTATTACCACCTAATGGAATATAAACATAATCTCGAAAAAAAGAAGATAAAGATATATGCCATCTTCTCCAAAAATCAGTTATACTTTTAGCGATATAGGGAAAATTAAAGTTTTCTAAATAATGAAAGCCTAGCATTCTTCCAAGTCCTATTGCCATATCTGAATATCCACTAAAATCAAAATAAATTTCTAAACTATAACTAATTATACCAATTAATGTTCCTACAAAACCCAATTGAGATAAGTTACTTGAAAACAAGGAATCTGCAACATAAGCCATTTCATTAGCTATAATAGCTTTTTTCGATAGTCCTATAATAAATCGTCTTAATCCATAACTAAAATCTTTCCAAGATTCTTTCCTATTCTCTAACTCTTCATTGATAGTATCATAACGAACTATAGGACCTGCGATTAATTGTGGAAAAGCACTTATATAGCAACCTAAATTAATTATACTTTTTTGTACAGGAACTTTTTTTCTATAAACATCTATTACATATGTAAGAATTTGAAAGGTATAAAAACTTATTCCTATGGGCAGAGCTAAATTTAAATATTTTATATTTAAATTAAATAGATTATTTACATTACCAATAAAAAAATCAAAATACTTAAAAACTAATATTAAACTTAAATTTAAAACTATTAAAGTTATAAACATAAATTTACTCTTATTTTTATCCATGAATATCACTAAGAAATAGTTAACAATAATAGATAGAATCATAAGAAATATATAAATTGGTTCACCATAACTATAAAAAAGAAGTGAAAAAATTAATAATGCTATATTTCTATATTTTCTTTTTTTAAAGAAGAAATAAAATAATAAGAAAATTGGTAAAAATATAAATAAAAATATTACTGATGAAAAAACCATTATTTCACTCTCCCTGAAAAATTATAATCATATTGATCAAATAAAGTCGCTCCACCTTCGTATAAAAATAAAACCTTTTCAATATTATTTTCTTTAATATAATGTGTTAAATCAAACTCTTTATTTTTGTAAGGA
This sequence comes from uncultured Bacilli bacterium, assembly GCA_947631155.1. Classification (GTDB taxonomy): domain Bacteria; phylum Bacillota_I; class Bacilli_A; order RF39; family UBA660; genus UMGS995. The sequence goes on along the minus strand of CANRKG010000004.1, from coordinate 11,462 downwards.
ATATATCTTAAATTAACAACATGAGTTTTATTAAAAGAAGCTGCGATTAAATAATCAATTTGCCAAGCATACGAATCTGACATAATTAATAAATTTTCTTTATCATTTTGATGATAATCATAAACTATATTTCCATATTGACCATTAAAATATTGAACATAATAATCATAGTATTTATTCGTTTTACCCTTTGCTAAAACACGTGGTTTAAATAATTTATCTTTTTCTTTCCCATTTACTAATACATCATAATCTAAATTTACATCAACGTCCCTTATATAGTCATGTATCTCCGCATTCATTGAAGTTTTTGCAAGTGAACCATAATATTTTTGATTTGAAACCTGTTTTACACTTAAGTTAGATAATTTAGCAACGCCTAACATATCCATAATAGAATTATATCCATCTAATGCACCTACAATATTCCAATGGTGATCAGTTAAATAAAATCTATCTTTATATTCTTGGATACTACCTATTTTCATTTTTTCAACTTTAATTTCTGGATTTAGTTTTTCTTCGAATTCTGATATGTAAGATGATAGATTATTATCTTTTAAAGTAGTTAATTCATATCTTATAGGTAGGTAAATATATACATCAATACCTTTATTTGAAAGATTATTAAAAAAATCTACTTGTTTATTTAATTTTTTTTCTAATTCATAATCTTTTAAATTAGTCTCATAATAATAAAATTTATTTTCTTTATCATAAAAAAGATATTCATTATCACTATTAGTTTTAAGTGGAATTTCATTATAAAATAATTTATTTGTTTCAAAATTAAATCCTTGATATAGTTCATTTAATTTAACATAAAATGGAAAATAATTATCAGCTCTATTTTCAACTGAAACTTTTAAGGAATTAAACTTATTTTCAAATTTATCAATTATATTATTTTCTTTCAAGGGTTCATATACTTTCCAATTATCTGTTATATTTAGGTCAATTATATCTAAAGTTATTAATATTTGCTTTAATCCATAAAAAGCAAGCACACTATAAATAATTATTAAAAAAGTAATTACAAATATTTTATCTTTTTTCATATTATTACTTCTTCCTATCCGTTGTTATACTATAATTGATTATACTTTATTTCTAATATAACGTCAATTTATAAGCCATTAAAAAAGAAATTATTTTCTTGCCTCTAATTTCTTTCTTTGTCCAGTATTAAGTATTTTTTCTTTATAAAAATTCCAATCCTCACCGTTCCTTATTTTAAAGGTATTTTTTAATGTTTATCACCAAGGGTAATGAGATGATTAATGACCCAGCAGCCTAAAATAGTAGAAGGTTTTTTATCCACTACTTTTTCAGTAGTTGTAGTAAAGGTCTTTTTACCCTTACCTATTACAGCTTTAGTAACGATTTCTCTATAATTAGACATATTACTCCTCCTCAATTTAATTTATGCAATAAATAGTAAAAAAAACACTAATTAGTGTTTTTTGTCATAATATCGTTATTTAACTTTTTATCAAAATAATCATTTAAAGACATTTTAATTAATTCTATTTTTTCATTTACTATTACTAAATAATTATTATATTCTTGGTAGATAGGTATTTTTTTTAATTTTTCTTCTGTTTTTTTTAACTCTTCTTTAGTTTCTTTATTATTATATCTAACTAATTGCTTTTGTAGTTGCTTAATTTGTTCAACTAATTCATTTATAGTTTGATTATTAGCCATTTTTTTCTTAATTTCTATGCATTTTTTATATTCAAAAGAGTCTTGTATATAAGATATAATATCATTTAATTTTTGTTCTACTTCTAAATTCATATGCTTAACTCCTCTAACTTTTTTACATTATAATACTATCTAAACTAAAATACAAGAGATAAAAAAATGATGTTAGACAGCAGATTCTACTAAAACATCATTTATAATTTCATCTAAATATTTAGATTTATTTTTCATTATTTCTTTTTTGATTATGTCCATGTTATCTTTAATATTACTAACTAATTCTTGCATTTTTGGTAATAAACCTGTCTTTTTATTTAAACTATCAATAATGATAACTAAATTATTTACTTTTGAATATTTTCCATAGCAGGAATTTTTTATATACGTATCGTATAATTTTTTAAATGATACTATATCTATCATATTAAATCTACTATCTTCTAATATTTTTAAAGTAGTATAAATATAGCTTTCATTAATTGATTTATCTAAAATAGTTTGACCTTGTTTATTTTTTAAATTAGGAATAAACTCTTTATTTCTTTTTAATGCCTTAATAATATCTAATACATAAACATAATTAATAGATACTAAGTAATGAGCGAAAGTATTTCCATCTAAATTTTGATGATTAATATTCCAATCCTTTCTCTTCATATACTTTAATACTAATGCATATTCTTTTGCTTTTAATAATCTAGTAATAATATCATTACCAGCTTGATCTGTAGTATTAATATCTACTTTTTTCATTGATAAAATTTTATCAACTAAATCCATATGTCCTTCTTTAATCATTTCGAAAATCAGGGATGGATCATCTTCGCACGCTTTTATCGCTTTTACTTCATCATAAAACATTTTTAACACCTCTTATTCACGTGACAATTCAATATTTTACCATAAAACATTAAATTTGTCAATTTTCAAGCTATTTGCTTTGTCTATATAATGGTCTTTTTTACTATATTTTATTCACTTTAATAATCCTTTCTGTTATTTATACTAAAGTATATTTTTTACTTCATTAAAAATTAAATGTATTTTTTTCTTTGTTATACATACATTTATATGTAAACTTCAAATGTTTATATATTTTCAGTATCTATTTATATTTTAATTAAATTAATGTATAATTATACCCAGGAGGATACAAAATGAATAATTACAATAAATTTATTGATTTTAGAAATAAATACAAGACTTTTATCTATGAAAAATATGAAATAATAGAAAAAGAAAATACTTATGAAATTGTATTCTTTTTTGATATACCAAAATTAGTTACATTTACTCCTAAATTAATAATAAACAAGGATAATTTAAGCAATCCCAATATTGATAAAAATTTCTTTAACTACTTGGTTTTTAATATTGGTTTAGTAGAACTAATAAGTTATATAAAATGTACTTGTTCCCCTAACATAATTATTAAGGCTGGTTATCTAGATGATGAACAAATAAAGTGGTTTAAGAAATTATATTATAATGGTCTGTTAGAATTCTTATACCGCAATGGTATAAATATTAAAGAAGAAGATTTATTTAATATTACAGTAGAAGGTAACAAAATCAACTTTATAACAAACTACCAAGGACAAGGAAACTTAATTCCTGTTGGTGGAGGTAAAGATTCATGTGTGACATTAGAATTATTAAAAGGACAAGATAATACTTGTTTCATAATAAATCCAAAGGGAGCTAATATAGAATGTGCCAAGGTAGCTCAATATCAAAATAAGACTGTAACCATTAACCGACTATTAGATAAAAAATTATTAGAATTAAATAAACAAGGCTTTTTAAATGGTCATACCCCATTTAGTGCAATAGTAGCCTTTACATCTTATTTATGTGCATATTTAACTAATAAACAATATATAGTCCTATCTAATGAAGATAGCGCTAATGAAAGTACTGTATTAAATACTAATATTAATCATCAATACTCTAAAACTTATGAATTTGAAAATGACTTTAACAATTATACTAAAAAGTATTTTAAAATTGATATAAAATATTTTAGTCTGTTAAGACCTTTAACTGAATTTCAAATAGGAATGCTTTTTTCTAAAATGAAAAAATACCATAGTATCTTTAAAAGTTGCAACTTAGGTAGTAAAAATGAGAAATGGAATTGGTGTTGTAAATGCCCTAAATGTTTATTTGTTTATATTATATTAAGTCCATTTTTATACAAAAATGAATTAATTAATATATTTGGTAAAGATTTATATGAAGACAAAAATCTACTGCCCACTTTTATCGAGCTATTAGGGTACTCTAACACTAAACCTTTTGAATGTGTAGGAACTTATAATGAAGTAAGATTTGCAGTTAGTCTTTTAATTCAAAAATTAGATAAATTACCTTATTTGCTTAAATATTATAAAGATAACTACCCTTTATATTTAAAAGAAAATTTTAAAATCAAGTATAATAAAACTAACAATTTAGAACCAAAATTTGAAAAAATAATTAAAGAGGCGCTTAATAATGTATGAAAAAATAATTGAAAAACTAAAAGATAAAAATATCTCTATTCTGGGTTTTGGCCAGGAAGGAAAATCAACCTATCATTTTATAAGAAAGTATCTCAAAACGAAAAAATTAACTATTTTAGATCAACACGATATTCTTAGTAATAATGATTATTTAAAAATTGATCAAAATGTTAATATTGTTATTGGTGAGCATTATTTGGATAATTTAGAACAATATGATTTAATTATTAAAACGCCCGGAATTGCTTTACTAAATATAAATACTAATCAATTAAAAAATAAACTAACTTCTCAATTAGAATTAATACTTGAAATAAATAAAAAAAATATTATTGGTATAACTGGTACTAAAGGTAAAAGTACTACTTCTTCTTTACTATATACTATAATTAAAGAACAAAATGAAAATGTTTTCTTGCTGGGTAATATAGGAAGACCTATTTTTGATTATATAGAACAATTTAATAATCAATCTCTTTTGGTCATTGAAATGTCATCTCATCAATTAGAATATATAAAAACTAGTCCTCACATTGGTGTAATTTTAAATTTGTATCAGGATCACATTGATCATACAGGAACTTTACAAAAATATTATCACGATAAAATGAACATTATTAGATACCAAGATAAAAATGATATAGCTATCTATGATGGACAGAACAAATATTTAGAACAAAATTTAAGTAATTTTAAAAGCCACCTATATAATTTTAAAGTAAATGAAATAGGAAATATTTATATTATGGATAATCAAATATATTATAAAGATGAAATAATATATGATGGTAATCAAAAGAGAAATTTAATTGGAATTCATAATTTAAAAAATATTATGGTAGCTTTATTAATATGCAAAATATTAAATTTAGATATTAAAAAAGCCATAAATTCTATCAATCGATTCGCACCCTTAGAGCATCGATTAGAAAAAGTGGGAACATATAATGATATAACTTACTATAATGACTCTATTGCTACTATACCAGAAGCTACTATTAATGGTATCAAAGCTCTCCAAAATGTTGATACATTAATATTTGGAGGTCTAAATAGAAATATTGATTATCAAGAATTTATTGATTTTTTGAGAAAGTCAAATATCTCTAATTTAATAGGACTACCAGATACAGGTCATATAATATGTAACATTTTAAAAGAAAAAGGAACTAATAAAAATATCTATTTAGTTGAAAGTATTGATGACGCTATTGATATAGCTAGTAAACAAACTAAAAAGAAACATATTTGTTTACTATCACCAGCAGCGGCTAGTTATAATAAATTTAAAAATTTTGAAGAAAAAGGCAACTATTATAAAAATGCGATTAAAAATAAATATAAAAAGTAAAGAAGAAACAATATAAATTTCTTCTTTTTAAAAATATATCTATAAAATTATTCAACATTAATCCAATACCTTTTTATCGGAAGTCCTGTTTCATCTTCAATTACTATATTTTCTAACTTACCATTACATTTTTCCATAACTTTCCAAGAGCCAATATTTCCTGTATATGCCCCTAACAATACTTTAGTTATATTCTTAGCTTTAGCTTCTTCTAATGTCAATTTGAGTAATCGTGTGGCATAACCTTTTTTTCTTTCAGACGGTCTTATACCATATCCAATATGACCCCATGTTTTCAAACCTTTTTCTGTTAAATAATGTCTTAAGTTTGATGCTCCTAAAAGTAAATTTCTTTCATCATCATATAACCAATATGTAGTAGAAGAAGCATTTCCATCCAGATTTTCTCCTTTTTCAACTTCTTCTACTCTTTTTATCATTTCATCAAAATATTTTGGTGTATGATATTTCATATGCAATGGCCATGGAGTAATTCTGGAACCCTCCATATTCCATTCATCCATCATATCTTTATATTGATTATAATATTTTTTACAAGGTTTTATTAATTTTATCATCTTCATATCTCCAAACTATTATTCATTTTATCGATTTCATTTAAATTATAACTTAATTCATTAAGTCTGTAAATGAATGTTAAGCAAAAAAGAAGTATTGTAATTAATGAAAGAATCTATTATACACTTCTTTTTAACATATGGATAGTTAATCTATTTTATGTTCTTTTTTTGTTTTTTCCTGACAAAGAGAAAATATTCTATCGATTAAATCATTAGGATGATTACCTTTAATTGTTTCTAGAACTTCCTCATGTGAATAATTATCTACTAATGTATCAAATAAACAACGATAATTAGAATATTCTACAAATTCATCATTTTTTATTTGTTCAAAAGAAGCAGTCAATTTTGAATTTTCATACTGTCTCGCTAAAAAAGTAGCAACACCTTCATATACCCAATAAGTATCATCATAATTATAATTAGTCATAGCATCACAACAAATATGACTAAATTCATGAATTATACCTTTTTCCAAATCTTCAAGTGAATTACTTTGATAATTTTCTGGCAAAGACATGTAATTAATTATGGCTATCTTAGAATTGGCTTCATTTACAGCATAACCATTATAATAAGGACGGATTTTACTAATATCACCATCATAATACGTATTAGCTAATTGTCTTTTAAAAGTTTCATAATCATCATTCAATATTATCTTAACTGGTTTTCCAATAGATTTTAGTTCAAAAAAATCCATAACATATAAATAATTACCATTAAAATAAGTAATTACTTCTTCAATATATGGTAATGATTTTTCACCATACTCTATTTCTATACCATCACAAATATTAATCGTCATAAATTTTATCCTATTTTATAGATATTATTTTATCTCGTATAATCTAATTATGTGATTTTTTTATTAATCACTATATTAGATTCTCCTTTCTATAATATTTTTTTATTACATCTGAAATGAGATATAATATTTAAGCACTGTGGATTTGTTCCTATTTTATTACGGCTTTGACTGGTTGGAGATGACAACTACCACAGGCTTTTATTTTTATTGGTAATTAGTTAGTTAACGCTTTGACGTTTTATATCCTACGTGAATACATAAATAGAAGTCTTGTGTAAAACATGCAGTGCATTAAAAACTAATTGGAGGTGTTTTTTATGTATTTTGTTGGTATTGATATTTCAACATACAAACATGATTGTTTCATTTGTTCTGAAACAGGTGAAGTAATTGAAGAAAATTTATCTTTCACAAACACCAATGAAGGATTTATTCAATTACTTAATTTATTAAATTCTTTAGATAATAGTCAAGAAATAAGGATAGGATTTGAAGCTACTGGTCATTATGGGATGAACCTTAAGCTTTTCCTTGAAAAAGAACAATTATTCTTTTATGGAATTTAATCCTGCTCTTGTTAAAAGATTTATTTAAACTAAAACTCTTAGAAGAACTAAAACAGATAAAAAAGATGCCATGCTAATCACTAAGTATCTTGTATCTGTGGATTACAAACCCCACCCAAAACAATTTTATCATTAATATTCATTAAAATATCTATCTAGGATGAGAGAAAAGTTAGTTAAACAACGTTCTTATTATGAAGTTCAAATTACTAATGTGTTAAATATTATTTTTCCTTAATTTAAACCATTCTTTAATAATGATTTTTCTAAAACGTCTTTATATATGTTAAATAAATATATAACTCCTGATAAAATCAAAAATATGAAAGTTTTGATTCAATAAGAAAAGTATCTCGTGGTAAATTCACTTCTGCTAATTTTATTAAGCTTGAAGAACTTGCTAAAAATTCTATTGGTATTTCAAATGATATATTTGAAACTGAATTGGAATCTTTACTTATTCTTCATTCTCAAATTGAAGTTGAAATTAACAAACTTGAAGATAAAATTGAGTCTATTATCAAAGAACTTAATCCACCAACTTTATCCATTAAAGGAATTGGTATTATTTCTTGTGTTGGTATCATTTCCGAATTTGGTGATTTATCTAGATTTAAATCAGCCGATGCATGTGTTGCTTTTGCTGGTATTGAGCCTAGTATATCCCAATCTGGAACTGAATATCACACTGGTCACATGGTTAAACATGGATCTGGTCATTTAAGATATTTTCTTATGAATGCTGCAGACTATGTTTTTATGCATGAACCTATATTCACAGAATTCTATTATAAAAAGCATTCTGAAGGCAAAACTCATAAAGTTTCTTTAACACATGTTGCTAAAAAACCTGTCAGAATTATTTATAAATTAGAATCTGAAAATATCACTTTTAAATAAAATTTTAAAAATTACTCTTTTTAAATTTTTTTTGGCGTGGAGCAAAAATCTTTTTTAGATTTTTGAAGAAAATGACTTGACTTATTATAGTTAGTCATTTCCACACATATATGGTTGCAAGGCCTTTGGAATTGTGATTGAACCATCATTTTGATAATTTTAAAATCTTTTATAAAATTTTATACTATTGGTTTTAATTTCGTTTAGTTTATTGATAACATCTTTATATAAAGTATCATCAGCTAGGCCTTTTTTTAAATTACCACTAATAAAACTATCAAACAATTCCAATACAGTATCTACATTTTCTATATTAATCCTGTCACTAATTAATTTAAAACATGTATTTCTATAACCACATACTACTAAATTGGCAAGCGATTTATAATAAGACATATTTTTTAAATTTGATTTTAAATATAAATCCATAGCAATTTCATCTGTAATTTGTCTAGGATTACTAAGAGTTACTTTATCACTTTTTAATATCTCTGAATCTGTATATTTGTTAATCAATTTTACCATTTTGGAATCTTTAGGAATATTTACATCATATATAGTATTACCATATAATAACAAAGCAAAGGCTTGATCTTCAGAACAAAAATAAAATTCATCTATATTTTCTTCATTAAAATTCCCGCTAGCTGTTTTATATAATTCATTAATACTATTTTTTTTATCTCTATATTTTATTGTTTCGTCGGTCCCAATTTTTATATATTTGGGTTCACTATAAAAACTATTAATTAATAAACTAGTTCTATAATTTTTTAATATAGTTTCTCTTTCCTTTTCTGTCCTCATTATTTATCACCACCTATTTATTTTAATTATAATTATTTAATAATTCTAATATTTTATCAAAATCAATACCAGCTTCCTGATTATGAGTTCTTTTTCCTTCATTATGACTAAATTTTTCCTGTTCTTCTTTAATAACACTTTCTAAATGATTTTTAATATTATTTTTTAAGTTAATATCATCAATATTATTTATATGAATAATTAAATCGCTAAGGATTTTATTAATTTTTTGCTTTGGAAAATACTTATTTCTTAAATACTCATGTGGATTTCTAAGTCCCATTCTATTATTTTCATAATCTACTACAATTCTAGTTAATAAATCTATATTATGTGTTTTGTAAAATTCATCAACCATATTATCAATTTTTTTAGATTCTGATTTAGCACATGTTTCTCTATTAATTTCAACAATAGGCACATTAAAATCCTTAGCTGCTTTAATTGAATTTTCGCTAATTTGTTTTTCATGTTTTAATAATTTCTGCGTTTTTTCATCTAAATCTTCTTGACTTACTGTATCTTCAAATTCTTTAAATAACACTATATAATCCGGATTTTTTTTATAATACTTTTTATTTGGTGCTAAATCTCTTCTTTCAAATAATACTTCATTATATGTAGTTCTAGTATTATCAATAAACGAAGCCCAATTTTTAATTGTAGCAAGTAGTTCCTTCAATGGATTCAAATTTTTACTAGAAGGAGTAGAATTTATATCCATTAAAGAAGAATTTAAAAACATACCTTCATAAAAATTAGCAAATCCCATGCAATAATTATATATATTTGCAGTTGATAAATTATTGTTTGCAATTAAACTACAACAACTGCAATGCGAACGAATAAGATTGTTATTCCAAAGTTCAAACCAATTAGATATAGATTCTGATTCTAAGTTTCCATAAGATCCTACAGATGTTAAAATAATATTAAAGTCCGTTCCAGCATCATATATTTTTACTCCATCTTTTATTCTGTAATTATTGCCTGTACATTTAAACGTTTTTTCATTTAGATATTTTAAATATATATCATTCATACCTGTTTCAAATAATATTGATGTCAAGTAATCTATTTCAAAGGATGAATCGTTATTTATTAATTCATATATTTTAAATAATTTATTTATATCTGTTTCATTTACTATATTTAATATACTATTATACATAGAACGATAATTTTCATTATAATTATTAACATCTATTCCATCTAAATTATACTGTTGTATATATTCTCGACATTCATTCAAATCAAACCCATAACCATAGCTTCTTTGCAATAATATTGATTTTACATTTTCCAAATCTTCTTCAGTAAAACTATCTTTATTTTTTATTTCATCTATTGAATTATTTAAATTATTTAACATTACATTATCTAAATTTCTTAATTGTTCAATACTATCAATATTAATTGGTTTGCCTTGAGAAAAAATATAGATTAATAAATCTAAATCCTTATCTGTAATTGTAGAATTTTGAAATAATTTAGCCAACTTACTAAACTGATCATGTCTAGAGACATACTTAAGCAATCCCACGTTACCTACTCTAAAATTACCAATATATGTTAATATTGTATCAATATATTTAATAGGTTGACTAGTTTCATTATCTAATCTTTCAAACATTTTTTGAAATAGTGATAGTTCTTCTTCATTTAAACTCAATAATAATTGTTGAGCATTGACATCAGTCACTAAAAAATCTAAATACTTGTCTAAAAATGAATACTTTGGATCTAGTATTTCAATATTTAAAGTTTCATACCATTCACCATTATTTGTTTTTATTTCTTCAAGTTTATTTCTTTGATAATCAGATAATTGAATCTTAGAAAATTCTCTCTTTACTATATCAAATCTATTATAATATTGTGCTAATGATATTCTAGCTGAAGGATTTTCTAAATTATATTTTGCAAAATATTCATCTAAATTATCGCAAGAAAAAATTAAGTATTGTCCTTGGTATGCATTTTTACAATCTCCATTAGATATAATTTTTTCTGAAATATTCCATAATGTTTCTTTTTCTTCCTTTGTAACTTTGTGAAATGTATTGTTAATATCTTTCCCCGACAATGGTACAATTTCATTATTTTCCATATCAATATGATAAACTGTATTTACATCGGTTTTATTTTGATTTAAATCAATATTTGTTGAATATTCAGCTGGAACTCCTGCATATGCATATTGAAATCCTGGAGCTACAATTCCCAAATTTGTAT